>JAZNQK010000062.1:0-20680 GCA_045590135.1 Faecousia sp. | reverse complement strand
TTTGTCTGGGGGATTGCGTTACGGATTCACCTGCAGCTGATGGGAGTGTTGTAAATTCTGCACCACAATCCCTCAGTCAAAAATCAAATAGATTTTTGACAGCTCCCTTTACACAAGGGAGCCTTTGCGCATTATCCAACTACCCGTCAAACTGAAATTTGACATCCGCAGAATCGTTACCGGGCACAATCAGGATGCGGAACGATTACAGACCAGGTATGTGCGAATTGTCAGCAGCGACTCGCCGCCTGAAATTTGACGCGTACGAGATAAAAAACAATCAGCCGCTGCGGATACCGCAGCGGCTGGCTTTTTATACTGTAATTATTCTTCAACTGGCAGCTTGGAGATCACCGGCTTGCCGTCCCGGTCCAAAAGGACCGTCAGTCCGCCGGCATAGCCGGATGCGGAGTACAGGTAATTCACACCTGTTACCTTATCCACCCATATTTGCATCAGGTTTTTGGAAAAACCGCCCTCACTGTGGATTTTTACAAATCTTTCCTCTTTCGCCACGGCATTTATTCCTTTACGCCCTCGGCAATACCGTTGGCAAGACCCACAAGACCCTGCATTTCGGAAGGAATGATGATCTTGGTGGCTTTTCCGTCTGCCACCTTTTCCATAGCCTGGATTGCCTTGAGCTTGACGACCTGGTCATTGGGCGCTTTTTCGTTGAGCATTTCCAGAGAGTCTGCCAGCGCCTTCTGCACCGCCAGGATCGCCTGGGCTTCGCCGTCTGCCTTCAAAATAGCTGCCTGCTTCTCAGCCTCTGCCTTCAAAATAGCGGCCTGCTTTTCTGCATCTGCCTTCAGGATGGCGGATTCCCGCTCACCTTCAGCAATGAGGATCGCAGACTTTTTCTGGCCCTCTGCCTGCAGAATTGCCTGCCGGCGGTCGCGTTCTGCCTTCATCTGCTTTTCCATGGAGGACTGGATATCCGCAGGAGGCAGGATATTCTTCAGCTCCACACGGTTGACCTTGATGCCCCAGGGATCGGTGGCTTCATCCAGGATCGCGCGCATCTTGGTGTTGATAATATCGCGGCTGGTAAGGGTCTGATCCAGCTCCAGATCGCCGATGATGTTACGAAGGGTCGTTGCAGTAAGCGTCTCCATAGCTGCCATCGGCTGCTCCACACCGTAGGTGTACAGCTTGGGGTCTGTGATCTGGAAATACACCACAGTATCGATCTGCATGGTAACATTATCCTTGGTGATCACCGGCTGCGGGGGATAGTCGTGGACCTGCTCCTTTAAGGAAACACGCCGGGCGATCCGGTCGATAAAGGGGATCTTAATGTGCAGTCCCACGCCCCAAACAGCCTGGAATGCACCCAGTCGCTCCACCACATAGGCGCGGGATTGCTGCACCACAACGATGTTGGAAATAATAATGACTAAAAGAAGTGCGATCGCGATCAAAATAAACGGCATAATTTTTTCCTCCTCTTACTTTATCTGTACCGGTTCTTTCACCGGTGTGACCATAACCTTTACGCCCTCGATCCGTTCTACGGTAACCAGCGTACCGGCTGGAATAGGCGTATTATCTGCGGATCTTGCTGTCCAATACATTGCTCCCACCTTTACCAGCCCTGCGGCAGCGATGTTGTCAATATCCTCCGTGACTATGCCCTGGGCACCTACAACGGCATCCACATTGGTCCTTGTCAGCTTCGGCTTGATGAATTTGCGAAATGCAGGCCGCAGCAGCAAAAGAAGCGATACGGAAACCGCAAAGAACAGCAGTCCCTGCAACCACAGCTGTGCGCCCAGCAGGCTTGCGATCATCGCTGTCAGCGCGCCGGCGGCAAACCAAAGGGAGACAAGCGTCACCGTGTTGGCCTCCAAAACAAGACACACGATCAGCAGCGTCAGCCAGGCTAATGCCATCCAGTTCATAATACATTCCCTCCTTACTGTCTTTGGGTGATTTCAGCATAGCAGATTTCTTTGAAAAGGTCAATAAGATTCTTGTATTTTTCCACCACAAAAATGCAATATTTTTACGCTTTTTTATGTGATTTTCCAATTATTTAACATAAAATATAGTATAATGACCGCTTTTTACGGTAAAACTTTTTATTTTTTCAAAGGCTTGATCTTCTTTTCAGTCAGCTGACTGTGGAAAAAAGGTTGCGAAATCATTCCTTTTGGTGTATAATCGTATTGTTAAAATTTGGGCGTTGCGCCCGATGTTTGGAGGAATTTATTATGTTTCAGGCAATGATCGAAACCTTGAAAGCCAATCCCCGGAAGATCGTATTTACCGAAGGTCACGATGCCCGTATTCTGGAGGCCACTGCCAGATTGCGTGAGGGCGGCTTCCTGACTCCCATTTTGGTGGGCAATGTGGACGAGGTAAAGCAAAATGCTGCCAAGGGTGGCTTCAATATCGACGGCGTGGAGATCCTGGACCCCGCTACATACCCCGGTATGGATGAAATGGTGGACAAGATGGTCGAGCTGCGCAAGGGCAAGATGAGTGCAGATGACTGCCGCAAGGCCCTTTCCAAGGGTAACTACTTCGGCACTATGCTGGTGAAGATGGGCTATGCCGACTCCCTGTTGGGCGGCGCTACCTACTCCACCGCCGATACCGTCCGTCCCGCTTTGCAGCTGCTGAAGACCAAGAAGGGTGCAAACCTGGTTTCTTCCTGCTTTATTATGGTCCGCGGCGACGAGAAGAACGCTGTGGGCGACTGCGCTATCAACTTAAGCTATGAAGACAGCGTGGACAAGGAAGGCAATGTCACCGTTTCCGCTGCCCGGAAGCTGGCAGAGGTGGCCATTGAGACCGCCAAGACCGCCAAGGTCTTTGGCATTGATCCCAAGGTGGCAATGCTTAGCTTCTCCACCAACGGCTCCGGTAAGGGCGGTACCGTCCAGCTCAGCCACGACGCTACCCAGGTTGCAAAGGAAATGGATCCTGCGCTGCTCATCGACGGTGAGATGCAGTTTGACGCAGCCGTTGCTCCCGAAGTGGGCCAGCTGAAGTTCCCCGGCTCTCCTGTTGCCGGCTATGCCAACACCTTCATCTTCCCCTGCATTGAGGCTGGCAATATCGGCTACAAGATCGCCCAGCGTTTGGGTGGCTATGAGGCATACGGCCCCATTCTGCAGGGTCTGGCTGCTCCCATCAACGACCTGTCCCGTGGCTGCAACGCTGACGAAGTGTACAAGATGGCAATCATCACCGCTGCTTTGGTGTAATTCCTCAGAAACTCTATATTGTAACCCGGCGCGCTCTGCCAAAAGCAGAGCGCGCTTTTTTAAATCGTGCAATTCCGGTTTAGCGGGCAGTATCCTCTAAACTGTCATTGCGAGCCAGTGCTCACACTGGCGTGGCAATCTACAGAAATAACTGCACGCCTTAGTTTGCCACAACCAGTCTGCGGACTGGTTTCGCAATGACAACGGGGGGTTAAACCGCTCGTCAAACTGAAATTTGTTCGTTTTTTCTCCTTTTTTTCTCACCATTTTTTCATCTTTTTCTCATAGTGCAAAAAAACGGAAAAATCTTACGCGCCCTTTACATTTTTCTGTGGAAAAAAGCTTGAGTTTTTTGCAAAAATGTGGTAGAATTTATGGTGATATAATAGTATCCGAAATATTGGGTTTTTTCGGTTTTTTCATTTTGGAAAAGAGGTGCTTTTATGTACGCTTCCGCCTATGTTTGGGCAAAGATCATCAATTTTCTGGAAGAGCGTCTTACCGCTTCCATTGTGTCCGGCTGGTTCGACGATGCAGAGATCATTGAGCTCAGTGACGAGCAGCTGATCATCTATTCTCCCTCGGAATTCCGGGCAGATATTATTCGCCGGCGCTGCACGGATCTTATACAGGACGCCTTAAAGGAGATCTTCAATTCCGATGCAAAGGTGATCGTCTTCGGAGACCCGGAGCTGACGGTGTACCGCACCCGGGGAAAGAACTATTCTATGGAATTTAATCCCCAGTTCACCTTTGACAGCTTTGTGGTAGGTCCTTCCAACCGGTTTGCCCACGGCGCAGCCGTGGCGGTCACCCACAATCCCGGTCAGGTCTACAATCCGCTGTTTCTTTATGGCCCTCCCGGTGTAGGTAAGACCCATCTTCTGTATGCCATCGCCAATACCATCAGAAGAAATAATCCCGACGCAAACATCGTTTATATTAAAGGCGACCAGTTTACCAACGAGCTCATCGCCGCCATCCAAAGCGGTAAGAACATCGAGTTCCGCAGTAAATACCGGGAAGCTGACCTGTTTTTGATCGACGATATCCAGTTTATTGCCGGCAAGGAGACCACCCAGGAGGAATTTTTCCATACCTTTAATACGCTCTACGAAAATCACAAGCAGATCGTTATGACCTCCGACCGCAAGCCCAGTGATATGCTCACCCTTGTGGACCGGCTGAAGACCCGTTTTGAGTGGGGACTGCTTGCAGTTATCCAGCCGCCGCATTATGAGACCAGAATGGCGATTATCAAGACAAAGGCAAATTCTTTAGGCCTTAATCTGGCAGATGATATTTGCGATTATATCGCCAACAATGTGACCAACAATGTCCGTCAGATCGAAGGCACGGTGAAAAAGATCCGGGCGTATGTGGACCTGAACGGGATGGTGCTCAATCTTCCCAATGTTTCCCGCGCCATTGACGATATGTTTAAAAATGAGGGAAGCGCTCTGCCCACACCAAGTCTGATCATCTCTCAGGTGTGTAAGTTCTACTCGGTGGAAGAGTATGTCCTGCGCGGCACCTTAAAAAACAAAGGCACAGTAGAGGCCCGGCAGGTAGCCATCTATCTGATCCGTAAGCTCACCAACCTGAGTACCCCGGAGATCGGCAAGGAGCTGAATAAGGATCACTCTACCATCATCCACTCCATTAACAAGGTGGAAAGCGCTCTCAAAGACGGCAATACTACGCTGCAGAATCATATTCGGGACATCACTGCAAACATCAATTCCTGTCTATAAAAGTTTTCAACAGGGATTGTGGAATGTGGAAAGATTACCTGTGGAAAAAAAGAGGAAATTTTCTCAAAAATACTTCTGTGGATAACTTAAAATTTATCCACATTCCGCTGTGGATAAAAACTGCTTATGCCAGTAAAGCAGATAACGCTTTTCCACATTTTTTTCTACTACTGATACTGTTACTGCCTTAAATATACACTTTTATATTTATTTTATTATTTTTCAGAAAAGAGGTTTTTTCTATGCGTTTTACCTGTGAAAAAAGTATGCTGGTAACCGGACTGAATATTACCGGACGCACCGTTGCTCAGAAGAGTGCCCTTTCTGCTATCGAAGGTATTTTGTGTGAGGCAACGGATATGCTGCTGCTCACCGGCTTTAATATGGAAACCGCCATCACCTATCAGGTGGAGGCAGAAATCACCGACACCGGTAAATGCATTTTGCCTGCCAAGCTGTTCGGCGACATTATCCGCCGGCTGCCGGAGGGACCGGTGACCGTTGTCATCGATGAAAATTATAAGGTGTCCATCCGCAGCGGCTATTCTTCCTTTACCATTTCTGCTGTGCCTGCCGACGATTATCCGGAGCTGCCGGATGTGGGCAGCGGCCGCAGTGTCAGGATCCCGCAGAACGCGCTGAAGGAGCTGATCAACGGCACGATTTTTGCCGTTGCCGTCAATCAGGGCAGACCCATCCATACCGGTGTGAAATTTGAAGTCACCGATGAAAGTATTTCCACCATTGCGGTGGATGGCTACCGCCTTGCCCGGCGCAGCTATCACACTCAGGATGCAGCCGGCAGAAATATGTCCTTTGTTGTTCCCTCTCAAGGCTTGAAGGAAGTGGAAAAGATCCTATCCGATGTGGAGGATGAGGCAGCCTTTACATTGGGCGCAAAGCATATTCTCTTTACCATCGGAGAAGCGACCCTGATCTGCCGTCTGCTGGAGGGCGATTTCCTGGATTGGAGACGGGTGGTCCCCACCAATTGTCCCATTAAGCTGATTGCCAGCGTGGCAGAGCTGTCTGGCGCTATTGAGCGTGTGGGTCTGATCGTTTCTGAAAAGTATAAAAGCCCGGTGCGCTGCGTGTTCTCGGACCAGGTGCTGCAGCTGCGTACCAATACTACCATCGGCGCCGCGGAGGATCGCTGCAGCCTTGCCGGTGACGGCAAGGATCTGGAGATCGGCTTTAATGTCCATTATCTTATTGATGCTTTGCGGGCAGTACCCGGTGAAGAGGTGGTTTTGGAGCTGACAAACGGCTTGAGCCCCATCGTGCTGACACCGGTAGATGACAAAAAGGACTTTTCTTATATGGTACTGCCTGTAAGAATTAAGACAAACTGATATGAAAGTAACTGTTAAGAAAAAAGAGTCTGCGCAGCCAATTCAAATTTCTACGGAATTTATTAAGCTGGAGGCAGCGCTGAAATTTGCCAATATCGTACCTTCCGGCGGTATGGCAAAAACCGTGATACAGGAAGAAGAAGTAAAGGTAAACGGCGAAGTTTGCACCATGCGGGGTAAAAAGCTGTATCCCGGAGATCAGTTCTCCTTTGCCGGCGAGACCTTTGTAATTTGTAAAAATGAAGCTTGAGCATATTCAGCTGGAAAACTGGCGCAATTATAAAAGCCTTTCTCTGGACCTGGATCCCGGAGTGAATCTGCTGGTGGGAAAAAATGCCCAGGGAAAGACCAATCTGCTGGAAGCGATCATCTATTCCGGCAGTGGCAGGAGCTTTCGTGCCCGGCAAAGCGCAGAGCTTGTAAGCTTTGGGGAATATTTTGCGCAGATAGAAGCATCACTGTATTCTCAGGAACGGGAGCAGACCTTGCGCTGGGTGATCTTTCCCACCGGACGGGGCAGACAGCTTTATCTGAACGGGGTCAAGAAAAAAACAGCGGGCGAAATATCCGGTGTGCTGCAAACCGTTTTATTCTGTCCCGAGGATCTGCTGGTGCTGAAGGCCGGCGCATCTGCCCGGCGTCACCTGGCAGATACGGCACTTTGCCAGCTGCGACCCAATTATGAAGCGGCACTGACGGAATATAACCGGATATTAGAACAAAAAAACAGAATACTCAAGGACCGCTATGAAAATACCGGTCTTTTGGAAATTTTACCGGAGTATAACACCCGACTTTGTCAGGTGGGTGCACTGCTGATCTCTTACCGGGCGCGGTTTTTTGAGGGCCTTGCAAAAGAAGCAAAACGCTGCCATGAGACTTTTTCCGGTGGCGCGGAAGAATTTTCTTTGCAATACAAGACTGTGTCCACAATAGAAGATCCCTTTGCCTCTATTCCTGTGTTGACAGATAAATTACAGGAGCATCTGGAAAGCCACTATCGCGCCGAGCTGGAAAGCGCCCAATGCTTGACAGGTCCGCACAAGGATGATTTTGATGTGACCCTTTCCGGATTAATGCTGAAGACTTATGGCTCGCAAGGACAGGTCCGTACCGCTGCCATCAGTCTGAAGCTCGCCCAAAGGGCGCTGATGGCAAGTCAGTCCGGCCAGATGCCGGTGCTGCTTTTGGATGATGTTCTGTCAGAGCTGGATCCGCAGCGGCAGGATTTTGTGCTGAATCAGATCACCCAGGGGCAGGTATTCATCACCTGCTGTGAACCCGGCCAATTTACTAAGTTAGGAAAGACCATTGAAATAGAAAACGGAAGTATTATTTAACAGCAGAATTTGCAAGACAGGAGAATCTTTATGTCTGAAGAAACAAAAGTAACACAGGAATATGGCGGTGAGCAAATACAGGTGCTGGAAGGACTGGAGGCAGTCCGGAAAAGGCCGGGTATGTATATCGGCTCTACCTCTTCTTCGGGTCTGCACCATCTGGTGTATGAGATCGTGGGTAACTCTATCGATGAGGCTCTGGCCGGTTACTGTAAGCATATCACAGTGACGATCAACCCCGGTAACTCCATCACCGTTACCGACGATGGCCGTGGTATCCCCGTGGATATCCAGCCCCAGACAGGTAAGCCTGCGTTGGAAGTTGTCTTTACAGTGCTTCATGCCGGCGGTAAGTTTGGCGGTGGCGGTTATAAGGTCTCCGGCGGTCTGCACGGCGTGGGCGCGTCTGTTGTAAATGCGCTGTCTGAGTGGATGCAGGTCCGTGTCCACAAAAACGGCAATATCTATGAGATGAAGTTTGCCCGGGGTCATATCACCCAGGAAATGACCGTTGTGGGCAAGACCGATAAAAATGGCACGGAGGTCACCTTCCAGCCGGACCCGGAGATGTTCGACGAGGTGATCTACAGCTACGATATTCTCCACGAGCGTATGCGTGAGGAGGCTTTCCTGAATGCCGGTCTTGCCATCACCATCACCGATGACCGGGAGGAGACGCCTGTTTCCGAAACAATGTGCTACGAAGGCGGTATCCGGGAGTTTGCCACCTGGACCAACCGGCATAAGACAGTGATCCACAATGATGTGATCTATATGTCCGGCGCCAAGGGCGATGCCTCTGCGGAGATCGCAATTCAATATAATGACGGCTACAATGAATCCTTGCAGTCCTTTGCCAATGATGTGCGTACGCCCGAGGGCGGTATGCATGAAACCGGCTTTAAGACAGCGTTGACAAGAGTGCTGAACAACTACGGTACCAAAAACGGTGTGATCAAGGGTGACGACAAGGTATCCGGCGAGGATTGCCGGGAAGGCATCACCGCCATTATTTCCGTAAAGCTGACGGACGCCCAGTTTGAGGGCCAGACCAAGGCAAAGCTGGGCAATGCCTATATCCGGACATTAGTGGATCAGATCGTCAGCGATCAGCTGGCAACCTATTTTGAAGAGCATCCTGCCACTGCCAAGATCATTCTGGAAAAGGCAATGATGGCAAACCGGGCAAGAGAAGCGGCCCGGAAGGCAAGAGAATCTGTTCGCCGTAAGACCGGTCTGGAATCCGGTCAGATGCCGGATAAGCTCCAGGACTGCAATGAGCGGGATCCCGGTCTGTGTGAAATTTACATCGTCGAGGGTGACTCCGCAGCAGGCTCTGCCATCCAGGGCAGAGATTCCCGTTTCCAGGCAATCTTGGCTATGTGGGGTAAGATGCTCAATGTGGAAAAGGCAAGAGCCGACAAGATCTACGGTAATGACAAGCTGTATCCGCTGATCGTGGCGCTGGGCGCCGGTATCGGCGATGAGTTTGATATTGAAAAGCTGCGCTATCACAAGATCATCATTATGTCCGATGCGGATGTGGATGGTGCCCATATCCGGACACTGCTGCTGACCTTCTTCTTCCGTTATATGCGTCCGCTTATCGAAAACGGCTATGTATATTCCGCAGTGCCGCCTCTTTATAAGCTGAAGCGGGGTAAGACGGAGCGCGTAGCGTATTCCGATGAAGAAAGAGATCTGGTCTCCGCTGAAATGCGCGGCGAAAGCGGCGCCAAGGTGGATATCTCCCGGTTTAAGGGTCTTGGTGAGATGGATCCCCACGAGCTGTGGGAGACTACTATGGATCCCAACACCCGTACCCTGCGACGGATCACTCTGGACGATGCCCGCCGGGCAGACGAGATCTTTACCGTGCTTATGGGCGAGCAGGTAGAGCCCCGTAAGGAATGGATCGAGCGCAACGCAAAATACGCCATCAATATTGATATCTAAGGAGGTGACGCATCGTGGCAAAACATAATCGCGACTATAAGCCCGAGGATATATTATTCCCGGATCAGTCTATTACCCAATCCAATCTGGTGGAGGAGATGGAACGCTCCTACATTGAATATGCTATGAGCGTCATCGTTGGCAGAGCGCTGCCGGATGTCCGTGACGGTCTGAAGCCTGTTCACCGCCGCATTCTTTATACTATGTACGAAAGCGGACTGACTTCGGATAAGCCTTTCAAGAAGTCAGCTACCTGCGTCGGTGATGTGCTGGGTAAGTATCATCCCCACGGCGACGCATCTGTTTACGACGCTATGGTACGCCTGGCGCAGAATTTCTCTATGCGTTATATGCTGGTGGACGGTCACGGCAACTTTGGTTCCGTGGATGGAGATCCCCCGGCTGCTTACCGTTATACCGAGGCAAGACTTTCCAAGCTCTCCAATGAAATGCTGCGGGATATCGACAAGGATACCGTCAACTGGGATCCTAACTTTGACGAGTCCCGGAAAGAGCCCCGGGTCCTGCCCAGCCGGTTCCCCAACCTGCTGGTCAACGGCTCCTCCGGCATTGCCGTTGGTATGGCTACCAACATTCCGCCCCACAATCTGACGGAAGTCATCAATGCCTGCGTGGCTGTGCTGGATGACCCTGAGGTTTCCATGGTGGATCTGATGGAGCACATCACAGGTCCCGACTTCCCTACCGGCGGTATCATTATGGGCCGCAGCGGTATCCGGGCAGCTTACGCCACCGGCAGAGGCAAGGTGGTGGTCCGTGCCCGTACCGAGTTTGAGGAATTTGGCAATGACCGCACCCGGATCATCGTCAACGAACTGCCCTATCAGGTGAACAAGCGTCAGCTGATCAAAAATATTGCGGAGCAGGTCAAGGACAAGCGCATCGATGGCATTTCCGATCTCCGGGATGAGACAGACCGCAACGGTATGCGTATGGTCATCGAGCTGAAAAAGGATGCCAATCCCCAGGTGGTGCTGAACACTTTGTTCAAGCAGACCGCCCTGCAAAGCAGCTTTGGTATCATTATGCTGGCGCTGGTGGATGATCAGAAGCAGCCGAGAATCCTTAGTCTGCGGCAGATCATTGACGAGTATCTGACCTTCCAGATGGAGGTGCTGACCCGCCGCACCCAGTACGATCTGAAAAAGGCTATGGAGCGCGCCCATTTGTTGGAGGGTCTGCTCATTGCCCAGGATAATATCGACGAAGTGATCCGCATCATCCGCTCTGCATATGACGATGCCAAGGAGCGTCTGTGTGAGCGTTTCGGTTTGGATGATGTCCAGGCGCAGGCAATTTTGGATATGCGCCTGAAAGCACTGCAGGGACTGGACAGAGAAAAACTCCAGGCTGAGTTTGACGAGCTGCAGGAGCGCATCAAATACTATAATGAACTCCTTGCTGACCCTGAAAAGCTAAAGGGCGTGCTCCGTGAGGAGCTCATTGCCACCCGGGATAAGTTCGGCGACGAGCGTAAGACCGAGATCCAGGACATTGAGGACGAAATCGACATTGAGGACCTCATCGAGGAGGAGCAGTGCATCTTTACCATCTCCAATCAGGGCTACATCAAGCGGATGCCGGTGGATACCTACCGGACCCAGAGCCGCGGCGGCAGAGGTGTAAATGCACAGAATCTGAAGGAAGAGGACTTTGTCAAGAGTCTGAACGCCGCTTCTACCCACGATCATATGCTGTTCTTTACCGATAAGGGCAAGGTCCACCACCGGAAGGGTTATCAGATCCCCGAGGCAGGCAGAACCGCCCGGGGCACGGCTATGATCAATGTGCTGCCGCTGGAAAGCGATGAAAAAGTTACTGCTATGGTGATCACCAGAGAGTTTAATGAGGAAGAATACTTGGTGATGGTCACCCGTAAGGGCACAGTCAAGCGGATCCCCTTCATTGCGCTGAATACCCGCCGCAAGACCGGTATCCGCGCCATCACTCTGGATGAGGGCGATCAGCTGATCAATGTGATGCGCACAAATGGCAACGATAATATTATCCTCGCCACCAAGAACGGTATGGCTATCTGCTTCAATGAAAACGATGTGCGCCCCATGGGCAGAGATGCCGCAGGCGTTCGCGGAATTATGTTAACCGGTGATGACAAGGTCATCGGCGCGGAGAAGGCGCAGGAGGGTACGACGCTGCTCACCGTAACCGAAAATGGCTTCGGTAAGCGCACCGAACTTGCCGAGTACCTGCGCACCGGCCCCAACGGGGAAAAGGTGGCTCAGAGCCGCGGCGGTAAGGGTCTGAAGAACTATAACATCACCTCCAAGACCGGCCCTGTTGCCGGCTGCTGTCTGGTTTCTGACACCGACGATGTGATGCTCATTGAAAACGGCGGCGTCATTATCCGTGTTCCTGCTTCTTCCATCAATGTATACAAGCGGGATGTGCAGGGTGTGATCATTATGCGCATCGAGGAAGGCAATCAGTTGGTTAGCGTGGAGCGCATCAGCCCTGAAGAGGAGACCGAAGCGTGAAGACTGTAACGCTGTATACTGACGGCGCTTGCTCCGGCAACCCCGGCCCCGGCGGCTGGGGTGCCATTTTGGAGTGGGGCGGCATTGAAAAAGAGCTGTCCGGGGGAGAAAGCGCCACCACCAACAACCGGATGGAGCTTACCGCCGTTATAGAGGGACTGTCTGCCTTAAAAGAAAGCTGCATTGTGGAGCTTTATTCCGATTCCAAATATGTTATTGACGGTCTTTCCAAAGGCTGGGCAGCCTCCTGGCAGAAAAACGGCTGGCGCAAGGCAGATAAAAAGCCTGCCTTGAATCCGGACCTGTGGGAAAAGCTGCTTTCCCTGACGGAAAAGCATACCCTGCATTACCATTGGGTCAAGGGCCATGCGGATAATCCCAAAAACAACCGCTGCGACGAAATGGCGGTGGAGCAAAGTAAAATGCAGGTCTAAGGCTGAATCCCCGTAGGGGAGGGTCTTGACCCTCCCTAAAAGGAAAAGGCAGTAAGGGTAACGATAGGAGGAAGGCTGCATTGTTTTATAGCAGAAAACCGACACGGTTACCGAACTATGATTATAGTGAAAACAATTACTATTTCGTCACGATTTGCACCAAGAATAAAGCGTGTATTTTTGGAGAACCCGAAAGGCTGAATGCCTTGGGAGAATTAGCCAAGAGGGAGATAATGGAACTGCAGACACATTATTCCGGAATTTTTGTGGACAGTTTTGTTATAATGCCAAACCATATCCACGCAATTATTGTGATTCAACAAATGGACGAAAGTAAAAAACGGATTTCTTTGAGTCAAATTATTGGATTATATAAAGCGGGCGTAACTAGAAAGGCTCGAAAGCAGGATATTGAAGCAATGCTGTGGCAAAGATCTTTTCACGATCATATTATCCGGGATCAGCAATCTTATGAGAAAATATGGAACTATGTACAGCATAATGCCCTGAAGTGGAAAGAGGATTGCTTTTATCCGGCAAATAAATAAAAAAGAGGGAGGGTCAAGACCCTCCCCTACAAGAGGTGGTCGCGTGTATTTATCTATTGGCAATGATATGGCTGTCCGGGACAGCTCGGTGATCGGCATTTTTGATATGGACAACACCTCCACCTCTAAGCGCACCCGGGCATTTTTGGCTGCCGCGGAGAAGCAGGGCGAAGTGGTGCCCTGTGATGATCTGCCAAAATCTTTTGTACTCACAGCGGAATACGGCATGCACCGGATATATTTGTCGGCGCTGTCCGCATCCACTTTGGAAAAACGATTAAAATAATTTTTTCGGGAGGAAGAAAAAATGAATGTTCTGGTTACCGGCGGTGCCGGCTACATAGGTTCTCATACCTGCGTGGAGCTGCTGAATCTTGGCTACGGCGTGGTTGTGGTGGACAATCTGTGCAACTCCAACCCGGAGTCTTTGAACCGAGTGCAGGAGCTTACCGGCAAGACCCTTAAATTCTATGAGGGTGATGTCCGGGACGAGGCGATCCTTCGCAAGATCTTTGCAGAAAATGAGATCGGCTGCGTTATCCACTTTGCCGGCCTTAAGGCTGTGGGCGAATCCGTGAGTATGCCCTGGAAGTACTATGATAACAACTTAAACTCCACACTGGTGCTGACCAAGGTGATGGAAGAAGTGGGCGTGAAGAAGATCATTTTCTCCTCCTCTGCCACTGTTTACACCGGCGACAACGAGATGCCGCTGCGGGAGGATAGCCGCACCGGTCACTGCACCAACCCCTACGGCTGGACCAAGTATATGACCGAGCAGATCCTCTCCGGTATGGCAAACGCCGACAAGGAGTGGAGCATCTGTTTGCTGCGTTACTTCAACCCCATCGGCGCCCACGAGAGCGGACGCATCGGTGAAGATCCCCGGGGCATTCCCAATAACCTGATGCCCTATGTGACTCAGGTGGCTATCGGCAGACGGGAAAAGCTCAGCGTGTTCGGCAATGACTATGATACCCCTGACGGCACCGGCGTCCGGGACTATATCCATGTGGTGGATCTGGCAAAGGGCCATGTGGCTGCCGTTAAGTTCGTTACGGAAAACAAAGGCTGCGATGTGTTTAACTTAGGTACCGGCACCGGTTACAGCGTGCTGGATATCGTAAAGACCTTTGAAAAGGTCAATAATGTGCCTGTGCCCTATGCCATCGTAGACCGCCGCCCCGGCGATCTGGCTACCTGCTATGCAGACCCTGCCAAGAGCGCACAGGGCCTTGGCTGGAAGGCAGAAAAGAATCTGGCAGATATGTGCCGGGATGCCTGGAACTGGCAGAGCAAGAACCCCATGGGCTACGGCGAATAATACATAGTATAAAAAAGGTGCTGCGAAAGCAGCACCTTTTTTGATTGGCAAATTCCGGTTTGTGGGGGAGATAGACCAGCTACTGTAGGGCGGGGGCTTGCCCCCCGCCGTTTGTTGGATTACAACGGTTTTCGTTGCGGCGGGAGCAAGCCCCCGCCCTACGCTTACCTGGTGTGTTTATTAAATATGTTACTTTCGCTACGAGCAAATCGCGCCCACCTTAAGAATCCTCCCGCCGCCCCAACTTACACTGGGGTGTAATTTTTTGCACAATAATTCTCAATTCTCCATTCTCAATTAATAAAAAATCCCCCACCTTGCGGTGAGGGATTTTTTATTAATAATTAACCGAAAACGCTCAGCAGGAAGCCTGCGGCGATGGCGGAGCCGATAACACCGGCAACATTGGGGCCCATAGCGTGCATGAGCAGGAAGTTGGAGGGGTTGTTCTGCTGACCGACCTTGTTGGCAACACGGGCAGCCATAGGAACAGCGGACACGCCGGCAGAGCCGATCAGAGGATTGACCTTGCCCTTGGTAAGCCAGCACATGATCTGTCCGCCCAGCATACCGCCGGCAGTGGACAGACCGAATGCCACGACGCCCAGTACCACGATCTTTAAGGTCTGTGCAGTCAGGAAGGTGGAGCCGACCATGGTTGCGCCCACAGCAGTGGAGAGCAGAATGGTGACGATGTTCATCAGCGCATTCTGCACGGTGTCGCTCAGACGGTCAGTAACACCGGTCTCCTTGAACAGGTTGCCCAGCATCAGGCAGCCGATCAGAGGCGCGGTATCGGGCATCAGCAGAGCCACGAAAATGGTGACCAGGATGGGGAAGATGATCTTCTCAGACTTGGAAACATTACGGGTCTGGACCATCTTGATCTTGCGCTGCTTAGGAGTGGACAGCAGATTCATAATGGGAGGCTGGATCATAGGGATCAGCGCCATATAGGAGTAAGCTGCCACAGCGATGGCACCCAACAGGTGGGGCGCAAGCTTGGAAGTCAGGAAGATGGCGGTGGGACCGTCAGCGCCACCGATAATACCGATGGAGGCAGCCTCGGGGCCGGTAAAGCCCAGCGCTACAGCGCCGAAGAATGCTGCGAACACACCCAGCTGGGCAGCTGCGCCCAGCAGCAGGCTCTTGGGGTTACTCAGCAGAGGACCGAAGTCGGTCATAGCGCCAACACCCATAAAGATCAAACAGGGATAAATACTGGTTTTAACACCGATGTAGAAGAAGTCCAGCAGACCGCCCTCCCGGAGGATGGCGCCATAGGAGTGATAAGCCTCGTGGTTGGCATCCATAAAGTTGGTCCACAGCTCCTGGTGATACAATCCGCCCAAAGGCAGGTTGGTCAGCAGGCAGCCAAAGGCGATACCCACCATCAGCAACGGCTCGAACTGCTTGACAATGCCCAAATACAGCAGTACGCAGGCGATCACAATCATGACCAGATTCTGCCAGCCGCCGTCCATAAAGCCTGCAGACAGCGCGGCAAAGCCGGATTTATTCCACAGGGTCAGTAAAACCTCAAGAATATCAATGCTCACGGAGCTACCTCCTTAAGCGATAACCACCAGAGCATCACCGGTGTTGACAGTAGCACCCTTGGAGGTGACCACCTGGGCAACCACGCCGGCTCTGGGAGCCATAATCTCATTTTCCATCTTCATTGCTTCCAGGATCACCAGCACATCGCCTTCCTTGACAGCCTGACCGTTCTGCACATTGACCTTCAGGATGTTGCCGGGCATGGGAGCGGAAACAGTCTCGCCGGCTGCGGTAGCAGCGGGAGCGGCAGGTGCGGGAGCAGCGGCAGGAGCAGGAGCAGCAACGGGTGCCGGTGCGGCTGCGGGAGCGGGAGCAGCCGCAACAACGCTGCCGCCGATGGCAACCAGCAGATCGCCGGTGTTGACGGTAGCACCCTTGGCTACGGGAACAGCGGAAACCACACCGTCACAGGGAGCCATGATCTCGTTTTCCATCTTCATAGCTTCCAGCACGACCAGCACTTCGCCGGCCTTTACGCTCTGACCAACAGAGACATTGACCTTCAGAATGTTGCCGGGCATGGGAGCGTTGACAGACTCGCCGCCGGAAACGGTGACAGCAGGGGCAGCTGCGGGAGCGGCTACGGGTGCGGCAGCAACAGCGGCAGGAGCAGCGGCAACAGGAGCAGCTGCAGGAGCCATTGCTTCATACTCAGCCAGGCACATTGCCTTGCCGGCCTCTACCTCGATCTCGTAGGTGCGGCCACCCAGAGTTACTTTATATTTCATAATTACTTAACCTCCTTGATGGAAATGAAACGCAGCTCATTCAGGGGCTTACCCAACTTATCAGCCACGATGGCCATCAGCATAGCTGCGGTCTTGGGGGATACATCGTGCAGCTTCAGCTGACCGGCAGTGCCGGGTGCGGCAACCGGTTCGGCTGCCACAGGAGCAGCAGCGGGTGCAGCGGCGGGTACAGGTGCGGCGGTCTTTTTGCCTGTCTTGGCGGTGAAGGCCTTACCCAGAATGGTAACGACGATCATCAGCAGAACCAGACCGAAGAACACCACAGCGTAGCCCAGCAGCGCAACAACGCCTGCATCCAGGAAACCTAAATTTTCCATAGCGCTGCCTCCTTATGCCTCGACGATGGAATAGGTGACAACATTCTCTTCCTTAGCCTTGCGCTCTTCCAGATACTTTTCGGCCAGGTTGGGGAATGCAATGTAGGAAAGGACATCCTCGTCGGTCTTGGCCAGATCGCCCAGCTTCTCACGGGTGGTCTCCACGATGGGAGCCAGGGTGTCGGCATAGCGGCCTTCGATGGGCTTCTCGTCGCCCAGGATCTGCGCCTTCACAGCCTCGTCGATGGGAGCGGGGGTGGTGCCGTACTCGCCGCGGCAGTAAGCCTTGACTTCCTTGGACACCTTCTTGTAACGCTCACCCTGCAGCACATTGGTAACTGCCTGCACGCCAACCATCTGACTGGTGGGGGTGACCAGAGGAGGATAACCCAGATCTGCGCGGACCTTGGGGGTCTCCAGCAGAGCCTCGTCAAAACGATCCAGAGCGTTCATCTGCTTCAGCTGAGAAAGCAGGTTGGAGAGCATACCGCCGGGGATCTGATAGGTCAGGCACTGGGTGTCGGTTGCCATGGACGTGGGCACCAGAGTGCCGTCGGCCAGGAACTCGTCACGAACGCCCTTGAAGTAGTCGGCCATCTTCTTGGTGCAGGCATCGTCCAGCTCCACCTCGTAGCCCAGCTGACGCAGTGCGTAAGCCATGGTCTCGGTAGCGGGCTGGGAAGTGCCGCCGGAGAAGGGAGAAATTGCGGTGTCGATGATGTCAACGCCTGCTTCCACAGCCTTCAGGTAGGTCATAAAGGCAAGACCGGTGGTGGAGTGGGTGTGCAGGTCGATGGGCAGATCAACCGCGTCCTTAATAGCGGAAACCATATCGTAAGCTTCCTTCGGACCCATGATGCCTGCCATATCCTTAATACAGATGGTGGAAGCGCCCATTTCCTTCAGCTCCTTGACCATCTCCACATACTTGGCGTGGGTGTGGACAGGAGAGGTGGTGTAGGAGATGGTACCGGAAGCGATAGCGCCGGCATTGACGGTAGCTTCCATAGCCACCTTCAGGTTGTTTACATCGTTCAGAGCGTCGAAGATACGGATCACATCGATGCCGTTTTCAACAGCCTTCTTCACGAACAGCTTTACGAAGTCATCGGGGTAGTGGGAGTAACCCAGAACATTTTGACCGCGCAGCAGCATCTGCAGCTTGGTGTTGGGCATAGCCTTGCGGATCTTCCGCAGACGCTCCCAGGGATCTTCGTTGAGGTAGCGCAGACACACATCGAAGGTGGCACCGCCCCAGCACTCAGCGGCGTAGTAGCCGGCCTTGTCGATGGTCTCAAGCATAGGCTCGAACTTCTCGAAGGGCAGGCGGGTTGCGATGAGAGACTGGTTCGCATCTCGCAGGACAGTCTCCACAAACTGAACTTTTCTTGCCATATTTATGTAACCTCCATAGGAAGAATTTTATAATGGACGGAGCGAAAGGCAATAGACTGCAGGTATTGTCATTCCGAGCCGGTGCGTACACCGGCGTGGGAATCCGAATGGAAACTTGCGTTCCTGAGATTGCCACACCAGTGACCTCTGTCACTGGTTCGCAATGACAGGTTGCTTAACGGCATTACTGTCTTTGCTTCATCCTTGTATTTTAAACCGGAGACCGGTTAAAAACACGAAGCCAAACGGTGTAGTCCGGGGATAACTCTCGCGAAGCACAGCCTCGCAAACCCCAATTTTCACCGAATACATTGTAGCACATAAGAAAATAGATGTAAATACATATTTGAGGAAAAACCGTATCTTTGCCACTTCTTTTCTGAGAAAAGCAAGAATCGGTCACAATGTTCACAAAAGAACCTGTAAAGATGAGGGAATTTATCAATCTTTCTTATTGATTTTTGTTTATCGATAGTGTATGATACAATTGCAAAATATGGGATACCGTAGCATCGGCAGCGGTCGAAGCAGAGGTGTCGCTGAAATTATTATAATGAAAGAGGTAAATATTATGGCTAAGATCGATCTGAGCAAGTATGGCATTACCGGCACCACCGAGATTGTCTACAACCCCTCCTACGAGCAGCTCTTTGAGGCTGAAATGGATCCTTCTCTGGAAGGCTTCGACAAGGGCCAGCTGACTGAGCTGGGCGCTGTCAATGTTATGACCGGCATCTACACCGGCCGTTCCCCCAAGGATAAGTTCATCGTTATGGACGAGACCTCCAAGGACACCGTGTGGTGGACCTCCCCCGAGTTCGCAAACGACAACAAGCCTGCATCCCAGGAAGCCTGGAAGGTTTGTAAGGAGCTGGCTCTGAAGCAGCTGTCCAACAAGAAGCTGTATGTAATGGACCTGTTCTGCGGCACCAACCCCGACTCCCGTATGGCGATCCGCTTCATCGTGGAGGTGGCATGGCAGGCTCACTTCGTTAAGAATATGTTCATCACTCCTTCCGAGGAGGAGCTGGCTAACTTCGAGCCCAACTTCGTTATCTACAACGCTTCCAAGGCGAAGGTCGAGAACTACAAGGAGCTGGGCCTGAACTCCGAGACCGCAGTTCTGTTCAACCTGACCTCCCGTGAGCAGGTCATCCTGAACACCTGGTACGGCGGCGAGATGAAGAAGGGTATGTTCTCCATGATGAACTACTACCTGCCTCTGAACGGCATGGCTTCCATGCACTGCTCTGCCAACACCGATATGAACGGTGAGAACACTGCGCTGTTCTTCGGCCTGTCCGGCACCGGTAAGACCACTCTGTCCACCGATCCCAAGCGTCTGCTCATCGGCGATGACGAGCACGGCTGGGATGACAATGGCGTGTTCAACTTTGAGGGTGGCTGCTACGCTAAGGTTATTAACCTGGATAAGGATTCCGAGCCTGACATCTACAATGCCATCAAGCGCAACGCTCTGCTGGAAAATGTTACCGTGGATGCAAACGGCAAGTGCGACTTCGCTGACGGCTCCGTCACCGAGAACACCCGTGTTTCCTACCCCATCGACCACATCGAGAAGATCGTTCGCCCCGTGTCCGCAGGTCCCGATGCCAAGAATGTCATCTTCCTGTCTGCTGACGCATTCGGCGTTCTGCCTCCCGTTTCCATCCTGACCCCCGAGCAGACCAAGTACTACTTCCTGTCCGGTTTCACCTCCAAGCTGGCCGGTACCGAGCGTGGCATCACCGAGCCCACTCCCACCTTCTCCGCATGCTTCGGCGCAGCCTTCCTGGAGCTGCACCCCACCAAGTACGGCGAAGAGCTGGTCAAGAAGATGGAGAAGTCCGGCGCAAAGGCTTACCTGGTCAACACCGGCTGGAACGGCACCGGCAAGCGTATCTCCATTAAGGATACCCGCGGCATCATCGATGCTATCCTCAGCGGTGACATCCTGAAGGCTGAGACCAAGACCATCCCCTACTTCGGCTTCGAAGTGCCCACCGCACTTCCCGGCGTTGACAGCGGCATCCTGGATCCCAGAGATACCTACGCTGACGCTTCCCAGTGGGAGACCAAGGCAAAGGATCTGGCAGCTCGCTTCCAGAAGAACTTTGTTAAGTACACCGGCAACGACGAGGGCAAGGCTCTGGTCGCAGCAGGTCCCCAGCTGTAAGCGATAGCATATCGTTTCAACGAAGTAGACATATACACAGAAAC
>JAZNQK010000061.1:0-14408 GCA_045590135.1 Faecousia sp. | reverse complement strand
GACTGAGGGATTGTGGTGCAGAATTTACAACGCTCCCATCAGCTGCAGGCGAATCCGTAACGCAATCCCCCAGACAAATTGCCTAATATCGGCAATTTGCCAGCCCCCTTTGCACAAGGGGGCCATTGGATTGTTCCTCTGTCCAACATCCCCACAAACCGGAATTTGGCAGCTTCTTTATCTTTTCTCTTCCTATTTTCAAAAATCTGTGGTATAGTAAACGGGAAATTTTTCGAAAGGAGCTGACGGAGCGTGAAAACTTGGCGAATTGTCAGTATCATAGTAGGCGCTTTGCTGCTTTGCGCCGTTCTTGTCACCGTCGGCATTCTTTTTTGGAATTCCAGCGCCCCTGCTGCACCGGAAACACAGCCATCCACGCTGAGCACCACCTTGCCGGAGGAAACCACTGCCACGCCGGAAACCACCGAGGAAACCACACTTCCGGAGGAAACGACGCTGCCGGAAGAGACGACCCTCCCGGAGGAAACCACACTTCCGGAAGAAACCACGATCCCCGAAACCACCGCGCCGCCTACCACGGCTCCTCCGGTAACTACCGCCCCTCCGGAGACTACTGCGCCTCCGGAGACCACCGCACCCATTTCCTCTGACAACAGTATTTCTCTGAATGCACATCACGCGTTTGTATATGACTGCAACAGCAATACTTATCTTTATAACAAGGGTGCTTTGGATGATCCTCTTGCCCCTGCCAGTATGACCAAGCTGTTTACCGCTTATGTGGCGCTGCAGCATATGCCTCTGGATGCTCACCTGACTGCCGGTGACGAGCTGAATCTGCTGGATCCCGAATCTTCTTTGGCACGCATTTACAAAGGGCAGACCGTTACCGTGGATATGTGCATAGAGGGCATGCTGCTTCCCAGCGGCAATGACGCGGCCTATATCCTGGCGGTAGGCACCGGCCGGGTATTGCTGGGAAATCCGGAGGCGGATATCCCGACTGCTCTTGCCGCCTTTGTAGCGGAAATGAATGCCCAGGCGCAGCTATTAGGCCTATATGGCTCTCATTTTTCCACCCCCGACGGCATCGATGCCAACGATCACTATATCTCTCCCCGGGATCTGTGCACCATTGCGCAGCTGTGTCTGAACAATCCAACCATCCGTCATTACGCAGCCACTGTTTCTGCCACCGTTTACTATGTCAGCGGAGAAATGATCGTCTGGCATAACAGTAATTACCTGCTCCACGCTGATTCCCAATACTATTGTCCCGATGCCATCGGACTAAAGACCGGCTACACCAGCAAGGCCGGAGATTGCCTTGTTTCCGCATTTCAAAGCGGCGACCGGCTGCTGATCATCGGTGTTTACGGTTGCCCCAAAGGCGGTTCCCGGTATGAAGATACATTACATCTGTACGAAATCTTTCGATAATACACAAGCAGCTCGGTGGAAATCCACCGAGCTGCTTTTTGGTATATAGGGTTGTCTGAATTTGTTATACACCCGTTCTTGGCCCCCTCCTTGAGGGGGCTGTCAGCCAAGCAGGCTGACTGGGGGAGTGCGGTTAAGACTATAGGACACTCCCTCCGTCACAGCTAACGCCGTGCCACCTCCCTCATAGAGGGAGGCAAAGGAGTGCCGGCAATGAATATGCAAAAAAGGTGCTGTCCCATTGGGACAGCACCTTTTGTTTTTCTCTTATTGGTTTTCCATTTCCTTCAGAGCGTCCTTGCGGCTGAAGTTTGCACGGCCCTTCTCATCGAAGCCCATGAACTTGACCCAAGTCATATCGCCCAGATTCAGAACATCCTCAACCTTTTCTACACGGCGGTTCTCCAGCTTGGAGATGTGCACCATACCGTCGTGGCCGGGAGCGATCTCCACGAAAGCGCCGATGGGCAGGATGCGAACGACCTTACCGTAGTAGAGCTTACCCTCTTCGGGAACGAAGCAGATATCGTCCACCATCTTCTTGGCAGCGTATGCAGCATTAGCATCCACAGCGGAGATGAAGACGGAGCCGTCATCGTCGATGTCCACCTTAGCGCCGGTATCAGCGCAGATCTTCTGAATGGTCTTGCCGCCGGAGCCGATGACCTCGCGGATCTTGTCTACGGGGATCTTCAGGCTCAGCATCTTGGGAGCGTACTCGCTGACTTCTGCGCGAGGCTCGCTGATGCAGGGCAGCATCACCTGTTCTAAGATCTCCAGACGGGCCTTGCGGCAGCGCTCCAGAGCATCAGCAATGATCTCCATGGTCAGACCCTTATTCTTCAGGTCCATCTGGATGGCGGTGATGCCCTCGGTAGTACCGGCAACCTTGAAGTCCATCTCGCCGTGGAAGTCCTCAACACCCTGAATATCGGTGAAGGTTCTCCACTCGCCGGTCTCCTGGTCGGAGATCAGGCCGCAGGAAATACCTGCAACGGGGCGCTTAATGGGAACGCCTGCGTCCATCAGCGCCAGGGTAGAGCCGCAGATAGAGCCCTGAGAGGTAGAGCCGTTGGAGCTAAGCACCTCAGATACCACGCGGATAGCGTAGGGGAACTCCTCCACGCTGGGGATCACAGGCAGCAGTGCCTTTTCAGCCAGCGCGCCGTGACCGATCTCCCGGCGGGAGGTGGAGCGGGCAGCTCTTGCTTCGCCGGTGGAGAAGGAGGGGAAGTTGTAGTGATGGATATAACGCTTGGTCTCTTCGTTATAAATAGTGTCCAGCTTCTGGGCAGCAGACAGGGTGTTCAGCGTACAGATGCTCAGCACCTGGGTCTGACCACGGGAGAACAGACCGCTGCCGTGCACTCTGGGCAGGATGCCGACCTCAGCGTCCAGAGGACGGATATCGTCCATACCACGGCCATCAACGCGCTTGCCCTGAAGCAGCCACTTCTTAACGACCTTCTTCTGCATCTTGTACAGGCACACCTCAATGTGGGTCTCAAAATCCTCATACTTTTCGCCGAACTTCTCCTGGAAGTCCAGACGAGCAGCAGTCAGTCGCTCCTCACGGATGTTCTTATCATCGGTATCCAGCGCGTATTCGATCTGACCCAGACCGTACTCGATGAGATCGTCCAGCAGGTCGTGGTTGACTGCAGCCTTCACGAAGGTGAACTTAGGCTTGCCGATCTCTGCAACGATACCGTTGATGAACTTCACGATCTCCATATTGGTCTCGTGGGCGATGCGGATGGACTCGTAGACAACAGCCTCGGGAGCCTCGTTTGCCTCGGTCTCGATCATAACCACCTTCTCGAAGGTGGAGCTGATGCACACGAAGCAGTCACAGGCATCACGCTCGTCAGCAGAGGGGTTGATGATATACTTGTCGCCAACATGGGCAACATTGGTGGTGGCAACAGGTCCGTTCCAGGGCACATCGGAAGAAGCGATGGCGATGGAAGCGCCCAGAGATGCCACGATCTCAACGGGGTTTTCGTAATCATTGGCCAGAACTGTGCAGGTGACGACGGTGTCGTTACGCAGCTCCTCGTCGAACAGAGGACGCATAGGACGGTCGATGATACGGCTGTTCAGGATGCCCCGCTCGGAGGGCTTGCCCTCCCGGCGGTTGAAAGAGCCGGGGATGCGGCCCACGGCATACATTCTCTCTTCAAACTCGATGGTCAGAGGGAAGTAGTCAATACCGGCCTTGGGAATGGGGTTGCAGGTGCAGGTGGTCAGGACCACAGTGTCACCGTAACGGCAGATGCACTCGGCGTTTGCCAGCTCTGCCACCTTGCCGGTCTCCACAGTGAAGGGACGACCGCCAATTTCCATCTCATACACATGATGGTTGGGATACTGCTTGCGAGTAATCATTTGTGTTTACCTCCTTAAATTTTGAGTTGACAGTTGATAGTTAATAGTTGATAGTTACGGAGTCCGCTTCGCGGACAATTAAAAATCATTGCCGCAGGCAATCCCATAACTGTCAACTGTACACTGTTAACTGTCAATTGTCTTGTTCGGGAGGTTTAGCACTTGAAACTGGCGGCGAGCTTCACCGACACTTTCAACTGCTAAAGTGACTCCCGATTGTTCATAACGGGTGTAGGGTGGGGCCTTGGTCCCGCCGTTTTACAGGTGTTTGCGGCAGGAGCAGGCTATGCGCCCTACCTTGTGTGTTGCTGGAAAAGATCCGCTGTAAAAAAAGGGCAGCGGTGTATCCGCTGCCCTTTTTTGTCCTTACTTACGGATACCCAGCTTGGCGATAATAGCACGGTAACGGTTGATGTCCTTCTTTGCCAGATAGTCCAGCAGGTTGCGGCGCTTACCAACCATCATCAGCAGACCACGACGGGAGTGGTTGTCATGCTTGTGCACACGCAGGTGATCGGTCAGCTCGTTGATACGGGCAGTCAGAATCGCGATCTGGACCTCGGGAGAGCCGGTGTCGCCTTCGTGGGTTGCGTTGTCCAGGATGACCTGGGTCTTCTTTTCCTTGAGAATCATTGTGTTTACCACCTTTTTTAATTTTACCGCACGCCAAGTAAAGGGTCGGTGTCTTCCCAAAACCGAGCTGTGGGCACAGAAATATTGTCTGACCATAGCCAGCCCGACTATCTTATCACAAGTTTTCCCAATTGTAAAGGAAAATTTTCATCCATTGGCAAAATCTTTTGCAAGCAATTGGCGTGTTCGGTCTGCATCCTGCTGAATTTGCGCCTTCAGCGCCTCCAGGGATGCAAACTTTTCCTCCGGCCGCAAAAATTCATAAAAGGCAAGATACAGCTGCTTGCCGTACAGATCGCCTGCAAAATCCAGCAGCCAGGGCTCTACCGTGATGTGATGGCCGCCTACCGTGGGACGGCTGCCGATGTTGGTAACTGCCATATAGCCTTTTCCGTCCACACAGGCACGGCAGGCATACACGCCACACCGGGGCAGCAGTATGTTTTCGGAAATCTGCACATTTGCAGTGGGCACGCCGATGGTATGACCCAGCTTCCTGCCGGATACCACTGTGCCGGTGAGGATATGCGGATGCCCCAAAAATTTTGCTGAGCGCGCCACTTCTCCGCCTTCCAGCAGCTGCCGGATATAGGTAGAGCTGATGCGGACTTCCTCTAAATACTGCTGAGGCACAACAGCGCAGCATAGCTGTCTGCTTTCGCAAAAGGCAGCTAACTTCTTTGCCGTACCACTGCCGCCGGCTCCAAACCGGAAATCGCTGCCGCACACAAAGCCTGCCGCGCCGGCTTCCACCAATTGCTGCAAAAAAGAAGACCAGTGGGTATGCATCAGTCTCTCATCAAAATCAAGCTCCAGCACCACCTCCATACCGCAGCCTTGCAGCAGCAGCTTGCGGTCCTGGGGAGAGTTGATCAGTTTTGGCGCATCGTCCTTCGTCAATGTCTGTGGGTGGACAGTAAATGTGACCGCGCCTGCCTTACAGCCGTGCTCCCGGGCCAGATCCCGGCAGGCTTTCAGCAGCGCCTGATGCCCCAAATGCACCCCATCAAAAAACCCGAGGGCATAAATCGTTTTTTCTTTCATAAGCATTACCTGTTCACTAAATTCCGGCTTGTCGGGCAGGTTAAAATTGCACTGCGCCGATTCTTGGCCCCCTCTCTGAGGGGGCTGTCAGCGAAGCTGACTGGGGGAGTGTCGTTGCTGTTGTAGGACACTCCCTCCGTCACGGCTTACGCCGTGCCACCTCCCTCAAGGAGGGAGGATTTCCTCTTAAACTTCAAAAAAGCTTTTGATGGTTGACATAACCCCGTCTTCCACCTTTGCCAGCATCAGAAATTCTCCATCCCGGCCGTATGCTCGGTAAGTACCGTCCTGCGCAGCAACAGAAAAAGAATTTCCGTTACGGCAGCGAATTTCCTGTTTTTCTGTCAAAGTAACAGCCGGATACTCCGTAAACATACTGTCCACCGGCTGCAAAAAGCTACCGGGATCATCACTTTCTATCAGCGTCTGCAAAGGCACAGCCTGCCCGAGCGTATAGCTGCCTGCCGCAATGCGGCGCAGGCTCGCCATACAGCCGCCGCAGCCGAGAGCCTGTCCGATATCCTTGCACAAGGTGCGGATATAAGTGCCCTTGGAGCAGCGCACCCGCAGCCGGATACCTTCCGCCTCCATACCTAAAAGCGTCAGCTCATGGATGGTAATGCGCCGGGGCTCTCTCTCCACTTCCTTTCCCTTGCGGGCAAGGTCATACAGCTTCTGCCCATTGACCTTAATGGCAGAATACATAGGCGGCACCTGCAAGATCTCTCCCCGAAATTGCTCCAGCACTTTTTCCAGCATTTCGCCGGTAACAAAAGCGTCTGTTTCTGTCAGCACGGTGCCGGTGATATCCTCGGTGTCTGTGGTGATGCCGGGTTTCAGGACCGTTTCATACACTTTTTCCGCGTGCTCAAAAAACTCCACACCCCGGGTAGCACGGCCCACAAACACCGGCAACACACCGGTTGCCATAGGGTCCAGCGTTCCGCCGTGGCCGATACGCTTGGTGTGCAGCACACCACGCAATTTGCTCACTACATCCTGACTGGTCCAGCCCTCGGGTTTATCAATAATTACAATTCCGTTCATAACTATTCCTGCTTCTGTAAACTCTCATTTATCGCTTTAACGCGCAAATTGAGAATTGTGAATTGAGAGTTGAGAATTGAGGTATTTCCTCCGGAAATCATTTAAATAGTTGCCGTAGGCAACACAATAATTCTACATTCTCCATTCTCAATTCTGCATTATTTCAGTTTCCCGATTTGTTAATTGCTCTCAATATGGGGCATTGCTTTCTCCACCGCTGCCACGGCATCCTCCAGAGAAAGCCGCATATTGGCACCTGCCGCGCCCTTATGTCCGCCGCCGCCGAAGTTGGCGCAGATAGCGCCGGCATCATAGCCGGGGATGGCGCGAACAGACAGCTTCACCAAGCCATCAGCATTCTGTCGCAAGGTGGCTGCAATATGCACCCCTTCAATGCTCCGGGGGAAGCCGGAAATGTTTTCCATATCATCCTCTGTAACGCCCAATTCCTGCTCCACAGCATAGGGAATGGCGCAAATGACGATCTTGCCCTCTGCCAGAAATTTTGCGTTTTCCACCATCCAGCCCTGCAGACGCAGTCTTGCCAGAGAGTTGGTGTCAAAATATGCCTGATTCATCCGGAACAAATCCGGGCTGACTGCAGCACAGGCTGCTGCAACGGTAAAGCTGTGGGCGGTGGTGTTGGCATAACGGAAGCATCCGGTGTCCGTAGACACAGCGGTATAAAGAGCATTCGCCATTTCCGTATCCAGCTCTGCGCCCAAAAGCAACAGCACATCATAAAGGATCTCGCCGCAGGCCGCCGCCTCGGGATCTACCAGCTCATTTTCTGTAAAAGAAGTAGCCGTTCCGTGGTGGTCGATACGCAGATCAATGCTTCCAAGCAAGCTGCGGTACGCCTCCGGCAGCATCTGCTCGGAAGCGGTGTCCACTGCCACCAAGGTATCTCCTGCCTCCACCTGAGAACGGGTCAGTCCCTGATGAAGACCGGCATATTTTTCTGTGATCTCGGGATTTGGCAATATCCACGCATTCTTACCCAACTGCCGTAAGCCTCTGCAAAGAAAGGCTGCGCAGCCTAAGGTATCTCCGTCAGGGCGACGGTGGGTCAATATCACAAACCGATCCCGCTCCGCAAAAAAGCGGGCAGCTTCAGTCCTGTTCAGAATCGCCATCGCTTCCCACCTCCAAAGAGTTGATCAGCTTCAGCATTTTTGCGCCATAGGTGATGGAGTCATCCTGCTCCCACACCAGTTCGGGGGTATAGCGCAGCTGCAGCTGTCTTCCCAGCTCCCGGCGCAAATACCCGCCGGCAGAGCGAAGCCCCTTCAGGGCATCGTTTGCCTTTTCCTCCTGCAAAAAGCTCACATAGATCTTGGCATAGCGCAAATCCGGGGTAGCTTCCACCCGGGTAATGGAGATCATGGTGTCTTGCACTCTGGGGTCTTTCAGCTCCCGGATCAGGGAAGCCAGCGCCTTTTGGATCTCCTCGTTGATCCGTCCGATTCGATTGGATGCCATAGTTACATCCTCCTAAATTTAATACTGTAGGGCGGGGCCTTGGTCCCCCCGCTAAGCCGTCCGCTGACACGGCGGGAGCAAGCCCCCGCCCTACTAAGCGGCTGACTTAAATTATCGCTTAATTTCTTCCATCACGAAGCATTCAAAGATGTCGCCCTCTTTGATGTCGTTGAACTTCAGAATGCTCATACCGCAGTCATAGCCGGCAGTGACTTCCTTGGCTGCGTCCTTAAGACGCTGCAAGGAACCAACCTCGCCCTCGTGAATAACGATATTGTCACGCAGCACACGCACCTGCGCATCTCTGGTGACCTTGCCGTCCTTGACCATACAGCCGGCAATGGTGCCGATGGCAGAGACCTTATAGGTCATACGCACTTCCGCATGGCCGATAACTGCCTCCTGGTACTTGGGAGCCAGCATACCCTTCATAGCGGATTCGATCTCGTCGATGGCATCGTAGATGACCCGGTAGAAACGCATATCCACAGCGGTACGCTGGGCACTTGCCTGGGCGCCGGCATCAGGGCGGACATTAAAGCCAACGATGATGGCACCGGCAGTGGAAGCAAGCAGAATGTCGCTTTCGTTGATGGCACCCACGCCGGTATGGATGACCCGGACGCGGACCTCCTCGTTGGAGATCTTCTCCAACGATGCCTTGACTGCTTCTGCAGAGCCCTGCACATCTGCCTTGACGATCAGCGGCAGCTCCTTCATCTGGCCCTCCTGCATCTTGGCAAAGAGGTTATCCAGGGTGACCTTCTGCATAGCATTAGCCGCAGCATCCTTTGCTGCCTGCTTACGCTGCTCCACCAGTTCTCTTGCCATACGCTCATCGGTAACAGCGTTGAACTCGTCGCCGGGTGCGGGCACTTCGGCAAGGCCGGTGATCTCCACAGGCACAGAAGGACCTGCAGTCTTTACGGTACGGCCCTTATCATTTGTCATCACACGAACTCTGCCAACAGCAGTGCCGGCGATGACGATATCGCCCTGATTCAGCGTGCCGTTTTGCACCAGCAAGGTAGCAATAGGACCGCGGTTCTTATCCAGTCTTGCCTCGATGACAGTACCCTTTGCACGGCGGTTGGGGTTCGCCTTCAGCTCCTGCACCTCAGCGGTGAGAATGACCATTTCCAGCAGATCGTCCAGACCCATACCGGTCTTTGCGGAGATGGGAACGATCACCGTGTCGCCGCCCCACTCCTCGGGGATCAGCTCGTGCTCAGTCAGCTGCTGCTTGATCCGGTCAGGATTGGCCTCCGGCTTATCCATCTTGTTGATAGCAACGATGATGGGTACATTGGCGGCCTTGGCGTGGTTGATGGACTCAATGGTCTGGGGCATAATGCCATCGTCGGCAGCCACCACCAGAATGGCGATGTCCGTAGACTTGGCGCCGCGGGCACGCATAGAGGTAAAGGCTGCGTGACCGGGGGTATCCAGGAAGGTGACCATATTGCCGTTTACATCCACCGTGTAAGCACCGATGTGCTGGGTGATGCCGCCAGCCTCGCCGGCAGTAACGGAGGTCTTACGGATGGCGTCCAGCGTGGAGGTCTTACCGTGGTCAACATGGCCCATAACCACCACAACGGGGGCGCGGGTGACCAGCTCCTCTGCGGTATCCTCGTGATCGTCGATGATCCGCTCCTCGATGGTAACGGTAATTTCCTTTTCCACCTTACAGCCCATTTCGGTAGCTACAAACTCGGCAGTATCAAAGTCGATGGTCTGATTGATGGCGGCGATAACGCCGTTTTTCATCAAAAGCTTGATGACCTCGCCGGCAGTCTTCTTCATCCGGGAAGCCAGCTCGCCAACGGTGATCTCCTCGGGGATCTTGACGGTGACAGGTGCTTTACGGGCAACCTCCATCTGCAGACGGCGCAGCTTCTCCTGCTCCTCATTGCGGGCCTTGTTGCCCTTGAACTTATTGTCCTTCTTGTTCTGCTGCTGACCCTTTTTGCCGAACTTCTGCTTGCCGCCCTGGTAATTCTGCACCCGCTCGGAAACCAGATTATCCACATCCGCAAAGCGGTTTGTGTTCACCTGCACAGCGGAGGTATCCACCACCCGGCGCTCACGCTTGCGCTCCGGCTCAGCCGGCTTTGCAGGCTTCACTTCCTGCTTGGGTGCAGGTGCGGCAGGCTTTGCCTCCTGCTTTGCAGGAGAAGCCTTGGGCGCTGCAGCCTTCACAGCCTCTGTCTTGGCAGGTTCTTCCTTCACAGGCTCTGCCTTGGGCTTGGGCTGCACCGCAAAGACCTGCTCCAGGGATGTGATCTGATGGGTCTGGGTAATGTAGTCAAAGATCACATTCAGCTGGTCGTCCTCCAGCACCTGGGAGTTAGACTTAGGCTTATCGAAAAACTTTTCAACGATCTGCATAATTTCTTTGGACTGCATTCCAAAGTCAGCAGCAACATCTTTAATCTTGTATTTGATCATAAACGCACCATCCTTCCTTAGTTTTTGCCCATTCTACGGTTACGCTGATGGGCCCGGGCCTCACTTTGCCGCTGCCGGATCCGCCGGGTCCTGTTTTCCAGGCTTTCCAACACACCGGTATAAGCGCTTTGGTTATCCAAAGCCTTTACAAACGCCAAAGCCAGCGCCGGATCGGTAAATGCCGCAATGGCAAGCTCTTGTCTTCCAATGGCAAGCCCCAGTTCATCCTTGGTAAAGTTCACCCGAATGCACTCCTGCTGCGTTCCCGCCACAAAGCTTTGCGCTCTGCGCCAGGTGTGGTCGGACGCATCCGACGCCACCACCACCAGCCGGGCTTTTTGGGCTCTTGCTGCCGCGCCTACCGGCTCTTCTCCCAGCTCGATGCGGCCTGCCTTTCTTGCCAGCGCCATATAATTCAGGGCTTTATTCACTCGCTTTCGCCCCCCATTTCCTTTTCCAGCCGGTCGTAGACCGCATCCGGAATGGGAACCTCTAAGCTTCGCTCTAAGCTCTTTGCCCGCCGCGCCTTTTTCAGGCACTCCGGATCCGGGCACAAATAGGCCCCTCTGCCGTTGAGCTTACCGCTGAAATCCAAGCTAACAGCACCGTCTGTGCCGCGAACGACCCGGATCAGCTCCTTTTTCGCTTTGCGTTCCCGGCAGCCCATACACTGCCGCTGTGGGATCTTCTTTTGCATAAGCTACCTCCTAACCGAACCTGTCATTGCGAAACCAGTTCGCAAACCGGTTGTGGCAATCTCCAAAAATACGCGCTTAGAGGGAGATTCCCACGCCAGCATGCGCGCCGGCTCGGAATGACAGTTTGAATTTACATTTCCTCTGCCTGGGATTCCGGCTTGATGTCAATTTTATAGCCGGTAAGGCGAGCTGCCAGACGGGCGTTCTGACCCTCCTTGCCGATGGCAAGGCTCAGCTGGTTGTCCGGCACGATCACCCGACAGGCCTTCTGACCGGGGATCAGGGAAACGCTGATCACATCGGCAGGGCTCAAAGCTGCCTTTACATATTCCTCGGGATCCTCGCTGTAGACCACGATGTCGATCTTCTCGCCGCACAGCTCCTCCACAACAGCGCCCACACGGCCGCCGCGGGGACCGACACAAGCGCCCACAGGATCGATATCCTCCATAGCTGCCCGAACGGCGATCTTGCTCCGGGAGCCGGGTTCACGGGCAATGTTGCGGATCTCCACCTGACCGTCTGCGATCTCGGGGGTCTCCAGCTCAAAGAGCCGGCGGACCAGATTGGGATGGGTACGGGACACCTGCACCAGAGGACCTCTGGTGGCGCGATGTACTTCCAGCACATAGACCCGGATCATCTGACCGGGCGTGTAGCTCTCGCCGGGGATCTGCTCGCCGGTGCGCAGCACAGCGTCAGACTGCTCTGTGCCCTGACCCAGTCGCACGAACACATCGCCGGTAGGATCCACCCGGAGCACGCTGCCGGTGAGCATCTCCTGCGCCTTGGAAGAATAGCTTTCATAAACAGCGCCGCGCTCTGCCTCACGGATGCCCTGTATGACCACCTGCTTGGCAGTCTGGGCGGCAATGCGGCCAAACTTCTGAATGTCCACGGGGATAGACACGGTGTCGCCGGGCTTTACATTGGGGTCAAAGTTCCGGGCGGCATCCATATGGATCTCCACAGTGGAGTCTTCCACCTCTTCCACGGCGGTCTTCACCAGATGCATTGCAAGACCTTCCTCACTGAGATCCACCACCACATTTTCTGCGGGGATATCCCGGTGATCCTCCCGGTCCTTGCGGTATGCGTTAGTCAACGCCTGCTTCAGACGGTCCACCATATACGCAACAGGGATGCCCTTCAGATTCTCCAGCTCACGCAGCGATGCAAATATCTCTGCACCGATATCCACCTTGGGGGCGTCCTGCTTCTTTGTTCTCTTTGCCACAACAATTCCTCCTTGTATTTCTTCTTTGTTACGCCTTTTGAAAAGGCTCCACGGTTTTCTTTTGTTTTTCTTTTGGTTTTCTTTTGTTTTTATTTTAAGACATAATTGTCAAAATTAAAATTCCACGCGCAGCCGCACCAGTGCGACTTCGGATTTTTCAAAAGTAATGCTTTCCTTGCCGGCTTCCACGGTAACCTTGCCGTCTTCATAGCCGCGCAGAATACCGGGGATCTCCTTTAAGCCGTTCCGGGGGCGGTACAGCTTTACCAGCACCGCACTGTCCATAAACCGCTGGAAGTCCCCCGGACGCTTCAGCACCCGTTCTAAGCCCGCCGAGCAGACCTCAAAATGATAGCTTTCCGCTATGGGGTCGTGTTCATCCAGCAGCGGATCTACCGCCCGATGGATCTTTTCGCAGTCCTCGATGTCCACGCCGCCGTCCTTGTCGATATACAACCGCAAAAACCGTTCCGAGCCTTCCCGGACATATTCCACATCCCAAAGACTGCAGCCAAGCGCTTCCACAACAGGCTTTGCAAAGCTCTCCACCAGCTGTGTGACCTTCATAAGCAAACCTCCTTCGCTCAAAAAAAGGAGAGGGGCGCGCCCCTCTCTTTCCTAAGTTTGTATGCTAACTTACGGGTATTATAGCACCCAAAGTTGGATTTTGCAAGGGGTTTTTCTGGAAAAGTGAGGACTTTTTTCACTAAATTTCCGTGGCAGGCATGCCCTGAACATATTTTTGATCCCAATTATCATCAAAAAGACGCATAATTTGCCGTCCCTGCGCCATATCCCTGGCAAGCTCCCGGAGCGCCTGCGCCGGCTCAAGACTTTCCAAATAAAACTCCGGCAATGCCTGTGCTCCCTGACGCACACCCATCATCGCCCCCACAAGGGACGCCACCGCGCCGCTCCTGCCGGAGTGGTTGACGGAGGTGATCAGCGCTTCGTCAAAATTGCCGCTGTGCACCAATGTCGCATATACCATACCGGCAGCGCACTCCGCCGCGGTGGTACAGCCTAAAATGGTCATTGCCACCAAGGGCATAATTTCCGGATCTTTCGTCAGGGTCACAGCCTTTTGGATCAGCTGCACCAGCGTGTCCACGCCGGAAAGATACTTTTCTCCAAATTGAGAGCGCACCGCGTGCAGCGCCCGGGCGTAATGCTCTAACAAAGACCCCTGGGGATCTTCCGCCGCAAAAGCGATGCTGTATGCCACAAACGCGCCGGCAAGGAAGGCATCCGGCGCGCCGTGGGTCAGGGCGACTGCCTCTGCAGCCAGCTGACCCAGCTGCGCCAGGCTCATCCGATCCGGGTCATAGTATAACCCCACAGCTGCCGCGGCGGTCAATGCACCAGGCCCGTCAGCGGAATTGACCGGTGCTTCCGGTGTGCCTAAAACATCTCTGCTTAGGGTGTCCAGAATCCGGGTATCCATACAGGCTCTGCGGCGCAACGCCGGGACCTGCGCCACCCAGCAAAGGCTGCGCTCCGCGCCCAGCCGCACACGCTGACTTTTCAGCCAGTCCCTGGCGGCAGCGGCGATATACTTGCTGCGGTTTTCCGGATGGGAACGGGTGGCGCACACCAGCAAAGCATTTCCGGTAAAGGCCGCCAGCTGGGTATAAGAGGTGGCCTCTGCATAGTCGTTTTGCAAGTCATAACCCATCAGACCGTTCGGGCCGTAGCTTTCACAGATCTCATCCCAGCTTTTCTTATCCACACTGCTGCCCATAGCATCGCCTACCGCCAGGCCCAGCAGACCGCCGGTGCATACCGATACACGCGCTTCCATCACGCCACCCCCTTACATAATTTATATTATTATACCTATAAATAAGATAAATGGCAATAGCTTCCTCCGTCAAATTTCAGTTTGTCGAGCAGTTGGATAATGCGCAAAGGCTCCCTTGTGTAAAGGGAGCTGTCAAAAATCTATTTGATTTTTGACTGAGGGATTGTGGTGCAGAATTTACAACGCTCCCATCAGCTGCAGGCGAATCCGTAACGCAATCCCCCAG
>JAZNQK010000060.1:0-10968 GCA_045590135.1 Faecousia sp. | reverse complement strand
GAGAATTGAGAATTAAGGTATTTCCTCCGGAAATTATTTAAATAGTTGCCGTAGGCAACACAATAATTCTACATTCTACATTCTCCATTCTACATTATTTCAGTTTATCGGGCAGATGTATCTGCCCGATAAACTGAAATTTGACAATCGCAAAAACAGCGTCGGGTCGGTGCGTTATAAAAAAAGACTTGTATCTTTACAGATTTTAGTGTAAAATAGTATGGCTATAAGAATGCAAATTTTACATATACTATCGATCTGGGAGATATAAATTATGAAAAATCCGATTGTTTTGGTAATTATGGACGGTGTCGGCAAAGGCGACGGCGGCAGCGGTGATGCAGTTGTGGTGGCAAAGACCCCCACGCTGGATATGCTGCTGAATCAGTGCCCTCACACCTATCTGAAGGCCCACGGCACGGCGGTTGGCCTGCCCTCTGACGAGGACATGGGCAACTCTGAGGTTGGTCACAACGCTCTGGGCTGCGGTCAGGTCTATTCTCAGGGCGCTAAGTTGGTAGGTGAGTCCATTGAAAACGGGGCTCTGTTTGCTTCCAACACCTGGAAAGAGCTGGTTGCCAATGCTGTTAGCGGCAAGGCAATGCACTTTATGGGCCTTTTGTCCGACGGCAATGTCCACTCCAACATCGCCCACCTGATCGCCCTGCTGAAGCAGGCAAAGCTGGAGGGTGTCAAGAAGGCATACTGCCACATTCTGCTGGATGGCCGTGATGTGCCCGCCACCTCTGCGCTGCAGTATGTGCAGCAGCTGGAGGATGTACTCAGCGAGCTGAACACCGACGGCTGTGACTATGCCATCGCCTCCGGCGGCGGCAGAATGCAGGTGACCATGGACCGTTACGAAGCAAACTGGGGTATGGTGGAAGCCGGCTGGCGCACCCATGTCCAGGGCATTGGCCGTCAGTTTGCCAGCGCTAAGGAGGCTATTGAGACTTACCGGGCCGAGACCGGCTGTATCGACCAGGATCTGCCTGCCTTCGTGGTAGCCCGTGCCGGCGAGCCTGTGGCAAAGATCGCAAACGGCGACAGCGTGATCCTCTTTAACTTCCGGGGCGACCGGGCACAGGAGATCAGCCTTGCCTTCGACAAGAAGGATTTTGATAAGTTTGACCGGGGCGACTATGAAGGTGTCAAGTTTGCCGGTATGCTGCAGTATGACGGCGACCTGAACATCCCTGAAAACTATCTGGTGCAGCCTCCTGTCATCACCAATACCCTCACCGAGGTGCTGTGTGCTGCCGGCATTTCGGAATACGCTCTGTCCGAGACCCAGAAATACGGTCATGTGACCTACTTCTGGAACGGCAATCGCTCCGGCAAGGTCTGCGAGGCGCTGGAGACCTACGAGGAGATCCCCTCTGATGTGATCCCCTTCGAGCAGGCACCGGCCATGAAGTCCAAGGAGATCACCGAGAAAATGCTGGAGGCAATGGCATCCGGCAAGTATCAGTTCCTGCGCTGCAACTACCCCAACGGCGATATGGTGGGTCACACCGGTGTGATGGAAGCCGTTGTTTACGCAATGGAATGTGTGGACAGCGGTCTGAAGGCGATCTTGGAGGCTGCTGATAAGTACGGCTACACGGTGCTTATCACCGCAGACCACGGCAATGCCGACCAGATGACAGAGACCAAGAAGGGTAAGACCTCTGTAAGGACTGCCCACTCTTTGAATCCCGTTCCCTTCATAATCTACGATAAGGATCAGGTCTGGACCATCAAGGACGGCGCTTATGGCCTTGCCAATGTGGCACCCACTGTGGTCAAGATGATGGGCCTGACCGCTCCCGACTGCTGGGAAGATAGTATGATTTGATTCCGCTTTAAGGAGGTTTGACTATGATCCGTCAAAACAATGAAAACGGTACAGTTCAAGTAAGCACGAATGTCTATGTGGACATCGCAGGTACTGCTGCATCCAACTGCTTTGGTGTTAAGGGTATGGCTGCCCGCAGCGTCAAGGACGGTGTGTATCATCTGCTCCGGGTAGAGTCTATGGGCAAGGGTGTCCGCGTGGAATTCCACGAGGACGATACCATTTCCATCGACCTGCACATTATGGTGGACGGCGGCGTGAATCTGTCCGCTGTTGGCGCATCTATTATTTCCGAGGTGCGTTATGTGGTGGAAAAGTGCACCGGCACAAAGGTCCGCAGCGTCAATGTTTATGTCGACTCTATGATGATCGGTTGATCGGAGGTAGCGCACATTGAGACAGATAATTTCTGGCGCCGATCTGCGCCGGCTGATCATCAGCGCCGCAGCATCGGTTGAGATCCATAAGCAGCAGCTCAATGAGCTGAATGTATTCCCTGTGCCGGACGGCGACACCGGCACCAATATGTCCATGACCATCAATGCCGCAGCCGCAGATCTGCGCAAGGCAGAAGATCCCTCCCTGGAAAAGGCGGCATCCATCGCAGCAAGCGCAATGCTTCGGGGCGCAAGAGGCAACTCCGGTGTTATTCTGTCCTTGCTGTTTAGAGGTATTTCCAAGCGGCTCAAGGGTCTTGCTGACTGTGACGGCGTGGAATGGGCGCAGGCACTGCAGGAGGGTGTGGACGCAGCCTACAAGGCGGTTATGAAGCCTGCTGAGGGCACGATCCTCACCGTTTCCCGCCTGGCAGCCGCTGCTGCCACCAAGGCGGCCCAGGAGAATAATCACATCGAGTTTGTCCATCAGGCAGCTATCGAGGCGGCAAAGGTAGCCTTGGCTGATACCGTAAATCAGAATCCGGTGCTGAAAAAGGCCGGTGTTGTGGATGCCGGCGGTAAGGGCTGGCTGTTTGTGCTGGAAGCAATGCTCAGCTCCCTGCAGGGTGAGGATGTGATCGTTCCCGAGGGAATGGATGCAGGCGATGTGAAGGAGCAGGCGGATTTTGCTGACTTTAACACTGAAGATATCACCTTTACCTACTGCACCGAGTTTATTATCAACCGGGAAAACGATAACGATCCGGAAAAACTCAGAGAGTTCCTTTCCAGCTTAGGTGACAGCCTGGTGCTTGTGGACGATGAGGAGATCATCAAGGTCCATGTGCACACCAACGATCCCGGCAAGGCACTCCACGAGGCCATAGATTACGGCTCCTTCGTTACCGTAAAGATCGAAAATAGGCGCCTGCAGCACACTGAAAAGGTGATGAGCGAGCAGGAGCTTGCTCCCAAGATCGCCCAGCCGGAGAAGACCTTCGGTGTGGTATCTGTCTGCGCCGGCGACGGTTTGGCAGATGTGTTTAAGGATCTGGGTGTAGACGGCATCATCTCCGGCGGTCAGACTATGAACCCCAGCACACAGGATATTTTAGAGGTGGTCAACACCGTTCCGGCGGAGATCGTGTTTGTGCTGCCCAACAATAAGAATATCATTATGGCTGCGGAGCAGGTGGATGCTTTGACCCCCAAGAAGGTGGTAGTCATCCCCAGCAAGACCGTACCCCAGGGCATTACCGCAATGCTCAGCTTTAACCCCGACGGCACCGAGGAAGAAAATACCCAGGCGCTGACTGAGGCACTGGCAACGGTGGACACCATGCAGATCACCTACGCAGCCCGGAACTCTGACTTTGACGGCTATGATATCCACGAGGGCGACTATCTTGCAATGTATGGCAGCGCGCTGTTTGGCACGGATAAGGATATCAAGGTGCTTTTGAAGGCGTTGGCGGAAAAGGTCCGTGACGAGGGTAAAGAATATATCACCATCTACTATGGTGAAGACATTCAGGAGCGTCACGCACAGAAGGCGGCTGACCTCTTTAGCGAGGTTTGTACCAATGCAGATGTGAATCTGCTTCGGGGCGGCCAGCCGGTATATTACTATTTGATATCTGCAGAATGATCTTCTGCAAAAAAGGCGTACTGCTTCTGTGTGCAGTACGCCCTTTTTGTCCCTTGTCGAAAAACAGCAAATTTCAGCTTGACGAATTGTTTGACCATCCACTGTAGGGCGGGGGCTTGCCCCCGCCGTGGTGGATTACCAACTATTTTTCGTTGCGGCGGGAGCAAGCCCCCGCCCTACGGGTGCGGTTATAATCTCACCGCGAAACCGGAATTTGAAGATCGGAGGTATGTATATGAAGAACATTCCAAAGGGCGGTCTTTTGGGGAAGGCGGTGGCCTTGATCCGGGCATTGGCGGATATGCACATCAGTGTGTATGCTGCCCATGCAGGGTATTTCCTCGTGCTTGCCGTGTTTCCTATGCTGGTGCTGCTGGTGGGTATGGTCCGCTATGCAGGGTTGGATGTGCAGTCTCTGATCGCCATGCTGGAGGGGGTGATCCCCCAGGCACTGATGGGCGCAGCGGAAAAGCTTATTGTGAATACCTACCGCAGCACCACCGGGACGCTGCTGTCTCTTTCGGCGCTGACAGCATTGTGGTCTGCCAGCCGTGGGATCTACGGCGTGCTGACAGGACTCAATGCCATTTACGCAGTGGAGGAAGACCGTGGGTATGTGTATACTCGCAGCGTCAGCGTGCTCTATACCTTTGCCTTTTTGCTGGTGCTGCTGCTGACGCTGGTGCTGCATGTGTTCGGCGCTGCCATCACAGAGCTGATCGCGCTGCAAAGTGAGCCGGTGCTGCAGTTTATCGTGGATGTGGTGGACTTGCGGTTTTTCCTGCTGCTGCTTATCCAGACTGCGCTGTTTACGGCTATGTTTATGGCACTGCCCAATCGCAAAAACAAACTGATGGACAGTCTGCCCGGAGCGCTGCTGTCCTCCAGCGGCTGGCTGATCTTTTCTGATCTTTATTCCACCTATGTGGAGCATTTTCACAGCTATGCCAACATCTATGGGTCGGTGTACGCGGTGGCGCTGAGTATGCTGTGGCTGTATTGCTGCATTTCCATCGTGTTCTACGGCGGCGCTTTGAACCGGTATCTGATGGACTGTAAAAAAGAGTAAATTGACAAAGCCGTAAAAGTGTGCTATGATTTCTCCGACAACTGAATGAACATTTCCGTGGCGGCTGGGTGCGTATGGCTTCAGCTGCTGAACAAGATAATCGGGTGTAAGTCCCGAACGGTACCGCCGCTGTGTGCGCTGAAACGGTCCAAAATGGTGAAAACCGGTCACTGGAAGCAATTCCGGCACGGCTTTTGGAGCGTTGCGGAAGGCAAGCAACCCCTTCCATAAGCGTGAGTCAGAAGACCTACGGAAATGGGATTCTCCGCTCTCCGCGTGTTTACGGAGGTTGCGATTTGTCGCAGAAAACCGGCTGGGGCACCCACTTTTGGGTGCCCCAGTAAATTGTTTTTAGGAGGAAAAACAATGAACTTAAGAAAAATTTTGGCAACGGTATTGGCACTGGTGCTGGCGTTGAGTATGGCGGCCTGCACCCCGGCAGCACAGAACGAAACAACGGCGGCTGCAGGTGAAACAACAGCTGCAAACGAGGATACGACTGCAGCCGCAGATGAAACGACTGCTGCGCAAGACGAGACCACCCAGGCAGGAAGCACCATCAAAATTACGGTGGTGCATGCTGACGGCAGCGAAAAGGTATTTACCTACACCACCACCGAAGAGTTCTTGGGCGCGCTGCTCCAGGCAGAAGGCATTGTGAAGGGTAACGACGGCCCTTACGGACTGGAAATGACAGAGGTAGACGGCGAAAAAGCTGTCTACGATGAGGACAAGGCCTACTGGGCACTGTATGAAGGCGAGGAGTATGCTCTGCAGGGCATCGATACCACACCTATTGTAGATGGCGGTGAATATAAGCTTGTGTACACACCCGCATAAAGGAATTTTGACATTGCGGCAGATCGCGCTTTTTGGAATGCTGGGGGCTTTGACCTTCGGCGCCAAGGTTGCTATGAGCGGACTGCCTAATATTGAGCCGGTTTCTTTGATGGTGATGCTTTTTGCAGTGGTGTTTGGCTGGAAGGCGCTGTATCCTATTTATTTGTATGTGGGAATGGAGATCCTTTTGTACGGCATTCAGCTTTGGAACATCAACTATCTGTATGTGTGGCTGATACTGGCACTGGCAGCCATTGCACTGCGGAAAATGAGAAATCCGCTGCTGTGGGCGCTGCTTTCCGGTGTGTTTGGAATGGCCTTTGGTCTTTTGTGTGCACCGGTATATACCGTAATGGGCGGCTTTGACTACGCGCTGCGTTGGTGGCTGGCCGGAATCGCCTTTGATATTCCCCACGCCATCGGCAATTTCTGCATCGCGCTGGTGCTGTTCGTTCCCTTGAGAAACCTGCTGGAAAAGCTATATAAACGAATACAGGAATAAAAGCGGAAAGCAAGCCCTATTGAAAATAAGGCTTGCTTTTTGCCGTATAAATCGATATATTACAAGCAGAATATGTAAAAAACAGCGGGAGGTTAAGTTATGCAGCAAAATAAAATGTGGACGCTTATGGTTCAACTGTCCTTCAATATGTGGAGCGAGTATTTTCCTGCGCTGCATTTTGACGAGGAAATGTGGGACTGGATCCTGGAGGAAGCACCCAAGCAGGGCTTTACCCATATCCTTTTGGATGTGGGTGACGGCATTGCGTATCACTCCCATCCGGAGGTTTCCACACAAAATGCCTGGAGTCACGCAAGGGTACACAAGGAACTGGAAAGATGCCGTAAGGCAGGTCTTACTGTGATCCCCAAGGTGAACTTTTCTTCTTTCCACTGCAACTGGCTGGGACAGTATGCCAGAATGATCTCCTCTGATATTTACTACAAGACGGCATCCGAGCTGATCCGGGAGGTATATGAGGTCTTCGAGCATCCCCAGTATATCCATATCGGTATGGATGAAGAGGATATCAATATGGCAAAGAACAGGCAGTATGCCATTTGCCGTCACGGTGAGCTGTATTGGCACGATCTGCGCTACCTTGTGGACTGCGTTGCCGATACCGGTGCTAAGGCTGCCATTTGGTACGATGCCGCCTTTGTACATCCTGAGGAGTACAAAAAGCGCTTTGATATCAACGAGGTTTTGCTTTTCCCCTGGTATTACTGGGCATTAAAGCCGGAGAACTTCACCAGATTGGAGGATTTCCCCTGGAAGGGTCAGTTCGACCATCTGCGGATTGACTATATCGAGGATCTGCCCCGGCTGAAAAATTTCCGGGAGCAGGGCATCGCTTTCTGCGAGGCGGGTCAGAAGTACTTACCCACCAGCTGGCCGGAAAGACCCAATAACACCTGGAATTTAATGGAATTTTTGATGGATGCGCCGGATGAGAATATTCTGGGGCATGTGGTCGCCACCTGGCTTCCCACCAAGCTGGAGCATAAGAAGGATTTTGAAAAGGCCTTTGCGGATTTCAAAAAGGCAAAAGCAAATTTCTATCCGGAGAAATAAACATAAAAAGGACGCGTTGTAAAACGCCTCCTTTTTCTTTATCCGAGAATGCCGCCTAACATACCGATGAGCATATCGTTGCGGGTCATGGACATATTATTGGCAATGATCACATCGGTAACACCGTTTGCCTTGGCAAACTCGGCGAGGTTACCCTTCCAGTACCGGTAGTCGATCTCATAGACGGTGCTGTAGTGATCAACGATATAAGGCATCAAGGCGTTGCCGAAGGATTCCTTTACCACGATGCAGGCAGAGCCGTCGGTGACAGCGGGATTTTGGAATACGGTGAAGGGGTTGTCTGCGCCGGCAAAGCACAAATATTTCGAGCCGGAGCCGGCGGTGCTGACATCGGCGATCACAGGCCAGCCAAAGGTGCTGCCGTTTTTGTCGGTGACGGTCATCTTTACATCAGGGCTGTAAGGACCGTAGGCATAGACGGTGTCAGGGGTAGCGCCGATGAGAGGGTCTTCCCCGGTGCTGAGCCAATACAGTCCGCCCAGAAAGCCGCCAAATTCGTATGCCGGACGCTGCTGCATAGTATAAGGGGTGATGCCCTTCATCTGGCAGAAGGTCTCATAGGCATAGTAGGCGGCAGGACCGTTCCAGTGGAAATCTGTGCGGAAATACAAATATTCATTGCGATGGGCCCGGAGATTGTCATAGCAGTTGACCTTGACTACGCTGTCGCTGACCTGGGCGAAAATGTTGTTGATGGCCGCGCCCTGATCCACATATTCAGGATAATTGGGAATCGCCTCATCCGGCAAAACGATACCGATGGCGGTGGGGATCAGCAGGTGATACAGCCGGATACCCTCGCCTAACTGCGCAGCAGCTTTGTTGATCAGCGCTGTGTAGTTGGCAATGGAATTTTCCAGATACACATAGTTTTCGTAGGCTGCGTTGCCCACCCGGATGACACCGTTGCGGTAGGGAGAGCCGTAGTAATGCACGGCGTAGGGATCAGATGGCTGGGTAACAGGGGGCTGGGTCGGCTCGGTAACAGGCTGAGTCGGTTCCGTAACAGGCTCAGTGACCGGGACTGTAGTGGGTTCAGTAACCGGCTCGGTTACAGGCTCGGTTATCGGCTCGGTGACCGGGACAGTGGTCGGCTCGGTAGTTGCTGCCGCGGTTGCCTCGGGAGCGGTTGTATAGGCAGGATCGGCGGGATTTTTCAAAAGCTGCTTCAGAGTATCCACATCCCGGGTGATGCACAAGATCATCACATTATCCTGCCGCCAAAGCACCGCATCATCGATCTTGCTGACTTCCTCAGGCAGGTAGTTGGCAAACTGGTCCCGGCGCTGCTGCAGGTGGCTGCGAAGGATCGCTTCCGCAGCATCGGCATCCTCCCGGGTATCGGCGGTGACCAAAACAGCCTCGTCGGCATAGTAGCCGCTGCCCACAAACAAGGTAAGCGCCGCACCGGCGGGAAGGTTTGTAAAATACAGGGCGGTGTTTTCACCGGCATTTTCCAAGGGGGTATCAAACTGGACCTTGGCTAAAATGGTATCGAACAGCGCCTGCGCATTTACGGGGGCAGAAGGTGTTTTTGCGCAGCCTGACAGTCCGGCAAGCAGAGCAAGGCACAGCAGGAAACTTATATATCTTTTCATAGGGATTCCTTTCCGGGGAGCGGGTATATTTTCACACAAAAAATGTGGCAAAAGCTCAATAATCAAGTTAACATAAATAGTGTACTTTTTCAACCCTAAAAACAGAAAATTTGACAATTTTTTTACAGGAAAATAAATGCTCTGCAGAATAGTATTATACCGGAAAGGGGAAAATATTAAAAAACAACGGCTGCAGAAACAGCCGTTGTTATGGTGTTAGATCAGCCGGCAAGGATCTCTGCCTTGATCACGCCGGGTGTCTGGCTCAGCTGCCGCAGCAGCTCCTCCAGCATAATGGTCAGATCCCGGGTCTCGGTGGAGATGGTCACCAGGGCGCAGCCGTTGGAGGGAATGATGGAGTTGATAGTCAGGATGTTTGCCTTACAGGTTGCAAGCTGACCTAAGATCGCCGACAAAGTGCCGGGTTGATCGTGGAGCAAAAACTGGAAGGTTATGATCCTGCCGGTCATCATATTCTGAAAGGGAAGAACAGAATCCCGGTACTTATAAAAGGCGCTGCGGCTGATGCCGGTGAGCCGGGTCGCTTCGTTGACAGTAGGCGCTTCGCCGGTGGACAAAAGACGCTTGGCTTCCGCGACCTTCAGGAATACTTCCGGAAGCGCAGAGGCTTCCACAATATAGTATTTAGGTTCTTTGGGCATAAAGATTCCTCCCGGCATCAAAGCGACGATAAATTTAGGGGTCTTTGTTCTCATTGTAGCACACTTTTTATAAAAAGCAACCCCACACCCGGCGAAAAAGGAGAGGACAAAACCGTGACATCCCTGAAGAAAACCTTGATGATATTAGGTGTATTCGCAGCAATGTGGCTTACCGTGCGGTATTTACTGCCGGCGGTGTTTCCTTTTGTACTGGGGGCGCTGCTTGCTCTGGCGGCGGAGCCACTGGTGCAGTTTACGCAGAAAAGGCTGCATTTTCCCCGGACGGCAGCGGTGGGTGTGGGCGTATCGGCAATGCTGCTTTTGCTGTTTGGGATATTATCCATACTGGGTGCATTGCTGGTGAAGGAGGTAACGCAGCTGGGAAACGCACTGCCAAAGCTGTCAGACACGGCGCGCCAGGGCGTGGTGCTTCTGGAGGACTGGCTGGTAAGCGCTGCTCAACGGGCGCCGGAGGAGCTGCGTGTCCCCTTAACCAATACGGTGCTGGAATTTTTTCATGACGGAACGGCGCTGATGCAGCAGCTGGCGCAGCGGGTCCCGGCTGCATTGACGGCTCTTTTCGGATGGGTCCCGGATGGGGTGCTGGGTCTGGGCACCGGACTGTTGGCAGGCTTTATGATCTCTTATCGGCTGCCAGGGCTGCGCAAGGGTATGAAGCACTATCTGCCGGCAAGCTGGTATGAAAAATACCTGCCTGCCCTCAGGCGGATGCGCAAAGCTCTGGGCGGCTGGTTGAAGGCACAGCTGAAGCTGTCTGCAGTGACCTTTTTGGTGGTGACGGCAGGCTTTTTGCTGCTGCGTATTCCCTATGCACCGGTGTGGGCAGCCTTGGTGGCACTGGTGGATGCTGTGCCTATGTTAGGTACGGGAACGGTGCTTTTGCCCTGGGCGTTGGTGTGCCTTTTGCAGAAGAATACGGTGCGCGCCATTGGTCTGACAGCGCTGTTTGGTGTGGCGCTGGTGACCAGAACGGTGCTGGAGCCGCGGCTGGTGGGAAAGCAGCTGGGGATCGACCCACTGCTGACGCTGCTGGCGCTGTATTTGGGCTACCGGTTCTGGGGAATACCCGGTATGCTGATCACGCCCATCCTGGCTGCCGCCGCAAAAAGTATATTTTCCACGCAATCTGTCACAGATACAAAACAGTGAATTTTAGTTTGACGGTCTGATAAAATTTGCACTGCAACCTACCTCCCTCCTTGAGGGAGGTGGCACGGCGTAAGCCGTGACGGAGGGAGTGTCCTACAACTGCAACGACACTCCCCCAGTCAGCTTCGCTGACAGCCCCCTCAGAGAGGGGGCCAAGAATCGGCGCAGCG
>JAZNQK010000059.1:0-4690 GCA_045590135.1 Faecousia sp. | reverse complement strand
CTGTGGATCAAATCGCTGGAACAGGTGGAAAAGCCTACCATTGCGTTTGTCGGTGAGGCCAAAACCCAATATGTGTTGGGCGAATACTTCGTGCCTGCCGAATACACCACCACCTGCCACAGCGGTCTGCCCGCTGTGCGGATCTTTACCACCGTAAACGGTGAGCAGACGGTGCTGACGGAAAATTACTGCTTTGAGACAGCGGGGCAGTATCAGCTCACATATCAGATCACCGACTGTGCCGGCCAGAGCCAAACCCTGGAACAGACCATTCAGGTCGATATCGGAGACAAGCCGATCATGGTAGACCAGATCGAGCTGCCGGAGTATCTGATTGAGGATTCCCAGTATGCCTTCCCCAGCGTGTACTTTCATGATTACCGCAGCGGCACGGTAGAGAAAAAATTAGCCACAGGCAAGATCCAGGATGCCGCCGGTACTGCTGCGATAGAGGCAGGAAAGCCCTTTGCGGTCCGCGTGGAAAACAATATGGACCTGGTGACCATTGTGTTTGAATGTGAGGGCGCGGTTTATCAGGTGGAAAGACCGGTCATAAAGGCATTTGACTCCGACGAAGGCAAGACAAGACTGTTTTTGGAAAACTATTTTGTAGGTCAGGGCTTTACCTGTACCCGCGAGGAAAAGGGTATGCTCTTTACAGTCGATGCGCCCGATGCCCATTGGACCTTTGCTAACCCCCTGCTGGCGACCGACTTCTCTATGGTGCTTGAGGGCGTAGCGGGCAAGGCAGACTTTGATGGCATGGTACTGACCTTCCGGGATTCTGCAGACACCTCCAAGTGCTTGGCGGTGGAGCTGCTTCAAAAAAATGGCGTCCTGGGTGTTCAGGTGGGCAATACCGTCCTTTATATGGGCGAGGTCAGCTTGAATGCGGGCCATCAGGTGCGCATTACCTATGCGGAAGGCAAGCTGCAAATTGCCGGCTTTGATATTGATATCGGTGAATTTACGGACTTTGATTCCCACTATCTTACCCTCTCTATGGCCTTCCGGGAAGCGGATGCGGGCGCACAGCTTCGTTTGGTGTCATTGAATAACCATACATTAAACAACTCCAACCGTGACCGTGTGGAGGCTTGGATTGATGTGACTGGCAGCTACGGCGGTCGCTTCGAGGCAGGCACGCAGATCGTTCTGCCAGCGGCTTATGCGGCGGATGTGCTCAATCCCAATATTACATTCCACCTCACTGTGAAGCAGGGCGATACAGTCGTTACTGCCGATGACGGTACAGTACTGGAAAATGTTGACCCCAACCGGGAGTACACCATTACCGCCACAGCGGAAGGTCGGTATGATGTGATTTATACCACCGAGGAAAGCTTTAGCGAAAAAGAAGGCGGTCTTTCCTATGTTTTGCATATTGTGGATGGCTCTGCGCCTGTGATTCAGTTCAAGGGTGATTTGCCCACGAAAGCCAAGACAGGCGATGCGCTTTGCATTCCGGAGTTTACCGTATCCGACAGCAAGACTCCGGCAGAGGAGCTGATCGTGCTCAAGACTGTTACCGGTCCCAGCGGTGTGATCGTTACGATCCCGGCGGATTCCAATTCTGTATGGGCTACTCAAGCCGGAACATATAAATTCACCGTTATGGCGGTAGACAGTGACGGCTATATCTGTAATAAGACCTGGTCTGTGACGGTCACAGATGACGGAAAGTAAGGAGGCGGGGATATGAACAGAAAAATCAGGGCGCTTTGTGCCGGATGTCTTTCCCTGGTGCTGCTGCTTTCCGGTTGCGGCGAAAAGGGCACCGGCGACCCAAACGCGTCTGCGGTAAATCCGGTAGAGGATTATGTATCCCATAAGGTGAATGCCACGCTGCATCAGGTATCTGTAACAGAAAGCACCCGCCCCTTTGTGGTGAACGGGGCATCGGATTACAAGCTGATCGTGGCAGAAGGAGAGGCAAACGAAACTGCCGCAGACTATATTCTGCGTTATGTGGAAAGGGTTACCGGCTGTCGGCTGGAATACGCCGAGGCATCCCAATTTGATACAGGCGGAAAGTTTATTGTTTTCAATGATGCCGATCTGTTTAAAAAGGCAGGTCTGACTATGCCTGCCGTGGATCTGGACAGTACCGGCTACTATATTAAAACCGCTGGCGACAATGTGTTTTTAATGACACAGCAGGATTTTGGCGCACGGTATGCGGTGATTGCGTTTTTGAAGCATGTTTTGGGTATGCAGGTCTACGGTCAGGACACCTTTGTCTACACCAAGGATGGCACCACACTGCCGGATATGGAAATCACTGAAAAGCCGGACATTGGCAACATTCTGCTGGGCAACTGGCGTGACACCTTCTCCGCAGATGCCCTGTATTTGATGGGATATTCGGATTATAAGACCCAGTTTTTAAGCATTCAGAGTCAGGATAACCATACCAGCTTACTGTACCTGCCGGTAGAGACCTACTACCAGGAGCATCCGGCGTGGTTCTCGGCTCAAAAGGATCAGCTTTGCTATACTGCCGGCGGCGATGCGGAGGAGCTGGATGCAATGACCTCCGAAGCGGCACGGGTAATGCTGGAAAATATTATGGCAAACCCGAATATCCACGCAGGCCAGTTTACCATGGCCGACACCTGGACCTCCTGTCAATGCCAGGCCTGTAGCGACTCTGCAAAGCAGTACGGTACCCGCAGTGCGGCAGTTATTCAGTTTACCAATATGCTGAGCCGAAAGATACAAAGCGGTCTGCAAAAATATGCCGATGAAAACGGCACGGAAAAGAGAGATTTCACATTATACTTAATGGCGTATCACAAGTTTGTGGAACCGCCTGTTGTCAAAAACAGTGACGGCACCTATACCCCCAACGATCCGTCCTTGGTATGTGACGAGGATGTGGGCGTGATCTATGCACCCATCGAGGCCAAATACATTCACAATTTCTATGAGCAGGAAAATGTGGAATCTGCGGAAATGATGAAGGCCTGGTCAACGCTCAGCAGCAAGATGTATTACTGGCTGTATCAAACCAACTATTCCGGCTATCTGTATCCCTTTGACAGTTGGGATTCGGATGTGGAAAACCTTCGGTTCTGTTATGAAAACAAAGTGGATATCGTAATGATTCAGGGTCAGCACAATATGGCTTGCTCCACCGGCTTTACCAGCCTGAAGGTCTATACCGACAGCCTGGCGGCAATGGATCTGAGCCTGAGCTATCAGGATATGGTGAATGACTTTTTCCAAAATTACTACGGCGCAGCCGCAGCACCGATGCAGCAGTATTTTGAGGAGCTGCAGAGCTGGATGCGCTATTTGGAACAGGCTTACCCGGTAGAGTATACCGGTGATATCTATAGCGTCCTGGTAGGTGAGAACTATTGGCCCAGAGAAATGCTGCTGCGTTGGCAGGGCTTGATCGATCAGGCGTATGAGGCGCTGAATGAGGGCAAAAACACCGATCCCAATTATGAAATCTATATGAACCATGTGAAAATGGAGAGTATATTCCTGCGTTATGAGCTGATTACCTCCCACTCCGGAATCTATAGCGCCGAGCAGGTTCTGCAGATGAAGAAGTCCTTTAAGGCAGACTGTATCGCGTTGGGTATTACGCATGAGCATGAGCAACGTGAACTTACGGAAGTCTACAGAGATTGGGGAATCTCTTAAAACTTAGGGAAGCCTCTGAAAATACCTTTCAGAGGTTTTCTGAAAATAAAATACGAAAGGGTGTTATTATGCAAAAAACGGCAAAGAAAGTTTGTTCTCTCTTGTTGGCACTTGTGTTGATTCTGGGTATGCTCCCCATCAGCGCACTTGCCACCGAATCCGGCACGACCCAATGGGTTGGCACGGATTTGCAACTGGGCGAAGACCTGACATTGCGTTTCTACGCAAATATCTCCGCTGAGCACGCCACTGACGGCGTGATGACCGTTACGGTAGACGGTCAGACCTACGAGACCTTTACGGTCAGCGAAATGACCGTAGGAGACAATGGCTATGTATTCCCCGTGGCATTGGGCGCAGCCCAAATGACTGCCCAGGTGAAGCTGACCCTGGTTTCCGGCGGCCAGACCGTATTGGAGAAAACCTCCTCCATCCGCAGCTATGCCGATGCCATTTTGGCAGGTAAGTACACCGAGGAGCTGAAGAGCCTGGTTAAGTGGATGCTGAACTACGGTGCAGCGGCACAGGGCTACTTCGGTGTCAATACCGGCAATCCTGCCAATGCCGGCTGCGAGCTGGAAAGCAATCAGGCAATTCCTGAGGAAGTTCCCAGTACGGATGTTTCCGGCAGTCTGAGCGGCGTAAGCTTTTACGGTGTCAGTATGGTTTTCCGCAGCAAGATCGCTCTGCGTTTCTACTTCAATGTTACCGGAAGCGGAAGCTACACCTATACCTGTAACGGCGAAGCCTGTGAAACTGGGACAAATCACGAAATGATCTATGTAGAAGTGCCGGATTTGAATCCGCAAGCTATGGACACCAAGGTTCAGGTTGTTGTTTCTGACGGTACTGACAGTCTGAGTGTCAGCTACAGCCCTATGGACTACATCACCCGTATGTATCGCAAGGATTCCAGCAGCGACGCACTGAAAAATATGCTGACCTATGCAGCAGATTACTTTGATGCCGCTGAAGGCTATGCAAACGGCACAGAGGAAAACCTCGTGGTTAGCGATACCTTTGCAGTGGGCGCTTA
>JAZNQK010000058.1:0-5594 GCA_045590135.1 Faecousia sp. | reverse complement strand
TTTAACGCGCTGTCGCGCAAATTGAGAATTGAGAATGGAGAATTGAGAATTAAGGTATTTCCTCCGGAAATCATTTAAATAGTTGCCGTAGGCAACACAATAATTCTACATTCTCCATTCTACATTCTACATTATTTCAGTATGTTCACCTTTTATTAATATTTTTCTTGCGGCGGGGCGCGGAATTTGTTATAATATGTTTGTTATGAAAAACAGAACACATTTCTATGTCAGCAGCAAAAATCTGCTGACCTGGCTGATGGCGTTATGTATGGTCTGCTCGGCAGTGGCCCGCATTGTGTTTGTCGGTTTGAAAGGGTCCGACAGCGCAGCTGTGGTGTGGAGCCAAATCGTTCTGCCAATCGCAGCGGCCTTACTGTATGCGCTCATTGCCCTCCTGAGCGGAAAGGAGCAATTCTATAAAACCGCGATCCCCGTTTGGATGATCTGCTTCTACTTCTATTTTGTATTTTCAGGCATTCACTTTGGTCAGTTCCATACAATGATCGTTGGGCTGTATGCCATTGCACTGCTGTTTGTTGCTGTGCTGTACACCCAGATCACCTGCGGTAAAGTACCGGTGACCTGGCTTTTGATCCCGCTGGAGGTATTCCCCCTTGCGGCGCTTTTGTACATCAACCGTCACCCCCTGCTGCAGCAAAACTGGGCGGAGCTTGCCCATCTTTTGCCGGATGCGCTGATGGTGCTGGGTCTTTTGCTCACCGTCTTTGCCATCCGCATCCATCCTGTGGGCGAATACCATCCCACCTGGGGTGACCGTCCCGACGGCCGGAAGATCCGCACCTTGGCTCCTATGGCGCAGATCACAGCCTATTTCCAGGTGGAGCGCAACACCTGCTCCAATCTGTTTGAGGAATCCTTTGAGATCTCCCATGTGGAGCGCTATATCCGCCAGAAGCGCAAGGAAGGTATGACGGATTTCGGTCTGACCCATGTGCTGCTTGCCGGTTATGTACGAGCCCTTTGCAAGTACCCCCAGCTGAACCGGTTCATCTCCGGTCAGAAGGTCTACTCCCGTGGCGAAGATATTCAGTACTGTATGGTGGTCAAAAAGGAGATGACTTTGGAATCTCCCGACACATCTATCAAGGTGCATCTGAGTCGCAAGGACACAGCCGAAGAGGTTTACAAAAAGCTTAATGCCGCTGTGGAGGAAGTTAAGGCAACGCAGGAGCTGGACTCCGGTTTGGATAATCTCATTTCTTACCTGAACCTGATCCCCGGTGTGGTGCTGAAATTCGCAGTGTGGCTGCTCAAGCTCTTGGATTACTTCGGCATGCTTCCCAAGTTCCTGCTGGAGCTAAGTCCCTTCCACGGAAGCCTGTTCTTCACCTCCATGGGCAGCTTGGGCATTCGTCCCATCTACCATCATCTGTATGATTTTGGTAACATCCCCTGCTTTGGTGCTTTCGGCTGCAAGCGTCGAGAGCTGGGCGTACAGGAGGATGGCTCTGTGGTGCAGAAAAAATACATCGATGTGAAGTTCACTTTGGATGAGCGCATTGTAGACGGCTACTATTACGCAGCCTTCTTTAAGCATTACCGCGCCATCTTGCGGCACCCTGAGATCCTGGATCTGCCCCCTGAGGAGATCCTTGCAGATATTGACTAAGCTATGAAAGAAAAAATTTTGGCAGAGTGTCCTAACCGGGACACTCTGCATTGGTTTGACACCATTGATTCCACCAACACCCGGGCAAAGCAATTGGCTGCTCAAGGTGCGCCCCAGGGTAGCGTTATTATTGCCGACCACCAGACCGGTGGGCGCGGTCGGCTGGGAAGAAGCTTTTCCTCCCCTGCCGGAATGGGTATTTATTTATCTGTGATTTTGCGTCCCGATTGCAAGCCGGAGAGAATAATGCATTTGACCTGCGCAGCAGGTGTGGCTGTTTGTGACGCATTGGAAGGCGCTACCGGTTTGCGTCCTGGGATCAAATGGACCAATGACATCGTCCATAACGGCAAAAAATTAGGCGGCATCCTCACAGAGCTTTCCGTGGATCCTAAAAGCGGCGATGTTGCATACGCTATTATTGGTGTAGGCATCAACTGCTGCCAAAAGGAGGCAGATTTTCCGGAGGATATCCGGCACATGGCAACCTCCCTTTCTCAGGTCTGTGGCAAAAAAATTGACCGCAGCAGCGTTGCCATTGCATTGATAAACGCGCTTTTGAGCCTTTGCGATACTTTTCTTTCGGAAAAGGCGCAGCTTATGGCCCGTTATCAAAAAGATTGCATTACTGTGGGCAAGCAGATCGTGGTGCTGCGCGGTGATGAAAAGCGTTACGGCTCTGCTCTTTCGGTGGAAGAAGACGGCAGTCTGTTGGTGCAGTTTTCTGACGGTTGCCTGCAAAGCGTCAATTCCGGAGAAGTCAGCATCCGGGGAATGTACGGCTACATTTAACGGATCAAAATTAACAGTTGCTTTTCCTGCGCATTTTGGGTATACTGATAGCAGAAGATTATGTGAAGGAGGTCCTCTTATGAAGGTTTTGGGTAATATTTTGAAGGTGGTCGCCGCTTTGGCTGCTGTCGCCGGCATCGTCTATGTGGTCGTCAATTACGGCGACAAGATCGTGGCTTGGTTCAAGGAGACTTTCGGCTGCTGCTGTGAGTGCGGTTGCGGCTGCGAGGAAGTGGATGCTCCTGTTGAGGACGCACCGGCAGAAGAAGCCGCTGTTGTTGCCGAGGATGCAGACTTTCAGGGTTAATTGAACATAGAAAACTCCCTCAGCTTTTGCTGAGGGAGTTTTTTATTTATTTGCAGTATTCCGGGAAGACCTTTTCCTTGCCGTCACGGAAGTGGCGGGCATCACTAAACAAATCATACTGATTCAATTCTACAGTGGCCATCCACGGTGTGGTCATAACGCCCTTTAAGCGCTCCGGTGCAATATCGTTCTTTGCAATGCGCATAGTCAGCTCCAGATTGTCCCGGTAGCTAACGGTAGAGCCGGTGAGCACCTGGTCAAAACCGGCTTTATCCAGCACCCGGTAAGCTTCATAGTAGGGGCAAACATAAGAGCCGTCAGGATTTTTATCGGCAAAAAGCTGATAGTAGTACCAGTTGGACTGCAGTACAGACTTTGGCATCCGGCTGATGTACTCCTCCCGGCGCTCCCAAACCATATCCGCCCAAACCCAGGGGCGCATACCCAGCTTTTCGCAACAGTCATATAAGAAATAGGAATCGTGCCACCACAGGTCGCCCTGGCGGATGACGCAGTATTCATTTCTTTTTTGCATAGTCTGATTTTCCTCATCCATTCCTAAATGGAACAGTGCCGGATAATCAAACACCTCTGCCACCTCCCCGATCACATCCTTACAAACCTGATAATACTGAGGTGTGGAGACCATATAGGAGTAAATACCCAACCATGCATCGTGACCGGTGGAGAAATTCAGCTTGGGATACGGTGTCAGACCTAAGCTGCGGATCCGGTCCAGCTCTGCTTTCAATTTGTCTTTGGACCAGGCGCCGGGGATAGAGATCTCCGGATGGGTTTCATACTGCAGCGCATCGCCTACATCGATCAGAACTGTATTGATGCCCTGAGAAGGCAAAAAGTCAATAGTCTTCTTCCATATATCCTCATCCAGGTATTCACTGAGAGAATTGTAGTGCTGCGGATGAGGCTTGACACCCAGGCTGTCGCCCCACATATTCATACTCAGGTGAATCAAATATGCCCACATCATATCATGCTTCATAATGGTGCCTCCCTTTTTTTACATATAAGCCCATATTACAAGATTGTTTTATTTCTGTCAATCAACTTGTTGGTTGAATGCTTTCCTATAGGAAAAGCTCCTTATTTTTTTCGACTATTTTCTTGGAAACTAATGACATCGGGAAAAGGATATGATATATTATTGAAAGTTTACAGGAGGTGCCGACTATGAACTTTTTAGAGCAGCGGATCATAAAAGACGGTATTGTCAAACCCGGTAATGTGCTGAAGGTGGATTCTTTTTTGAATCATCAGATGGATATTACCCTCATGAACGAGATCGGTAAGGAATTTAAACGCCGTTTTGCCGGCAAGAACATTACAAAGGTGCTGACCATTGAAGCATCCGGCATCGCAATTGCCTATGCCGTTGCCAATGAGTTTGGTGTGCCTATGGTCTTTGCCAAGAAATCCAAGTCCATTAACATTGACGGAGATATGTATGTGGCAGAGGTGGAATCCTTCACCCATAAGAACAAGAACAATGTTATCGTTTCCAAGAAATTTCTCAGCGCTGACGATCATCTGCTGATCGTGGATGATTTCCTCGCCAACGGCTGCGCGCTGCAGGGTCTGATCTCCATTGCGGAAAGTGCAGGTGCTACCGTAGAGGGTTTGGGCATTGCTATTGAAAAGGGCTTCCAGTTCGGCGGTCAAGTGATCCGCAATTTAGGCTACCATCTGGAATCTCTTGCCATCGTGGATGCTATGGATGCTGAGACCGGCACCATTACATTCCGGGAACAGTAAATTTTAACCCATCTGCCTGTACAGGCAGATGGGTTTTTATTATACTGCAGTTGCTTGTTTCTTTGCTTTTTTGTCTATGAAGTACCAGGGTAGGTATGCAAGCACATAAAGCGCCGTGATAGCCGCTGCCATAATGAAAAGGCGCAGCGCAAAGTTGGGAGGCAGGATATCCAAAATAGAGGGCGTATCCTCCGGCTTTGCCATAAACAGGTAGTTGGCACCGGGACCGATCATTTGATTCGCGAAGAAGGCTATCACCGCCAAAACCGCCAATGCGACATATGCTTTTATGGCAGACTTGATAGTGGGACGCATTCCATGGACAAAGATCATATAGAAAATTGCCACATAGCCTAAGGTATGCTCCAGCCAAAACTGATAATAGCGGAACCGTGTGGGGCCTGTGTAGGAGATAACTGTGGGCGTGATCAGGGCAAACACAGAGCCACACAGCAGCCAAAAATAGCTGATATCGAACAAGGTTTGGGATTCTCCCAGCAGCATATAGCTGGCAAAGACTACCGCCCAGCCACAGACGGTGATCGGCAGATGATCCACAGGGTTAGGGCCTAATTCGGGAATTGCCACCAAGCGCCAGTAGTAGGACATTTCCGACAAGATCAGCAAAAAAGCCAGCACATAGCGGAGCTTTTTCTCCCCTTTCCAGTTGCGGATGCCCTCCCGGTAATGACGAATGGCAAAAATCACCCCAAGCATAATAAGGATCGGTATAAAATGGGCAAGGCTGAAGTTGGAAAATTCAATTTCCGCACCGGCGCCAAGGAAGTATATAAAAAAGTCCTTCACCGTATCTATCTCTCTTTCTTAAGAATACTTTAAGATTTTAACACATAAATCAACAGATTACAAGGCAAAGAAAAAATAATTGCTGTTTCAAAATTCATTGGAAATTGTACTTGCTATTTTGGATAATTTAGTGTATACTATGCTGGTAACTGCCGGTGTGATGGAATTGGTAGACGTAGTGGACTCAAAATCCACCGCTGGCGACAGCGTTCCGGTTCGAGTCCGGTCACCGGCACCAAAAAAGCAGATACCCGTTTGGGTATCTGCTTTTTTTGCTTACCG
>JAZNQK010000057.1:0-17842 GCA_045590135.1 Faecousia sp. | reverse complement strand
TCACTAAGTTAAGAGAAAAATGTCATTCCGAGCCAGTGCACACACTGGCGTGGGAATCTCTAAAACCGGAGTTGGTCCGGGAGATTGCCACACCAGTGACACGGTCACTGGTTCGCAATGACACTAACTTAATGGCATTGGGAGCAAGTCCCACCTTCTTTTTAATCAAAAAAGTCCTTCAATGTGTCAAAGAATTTCTTGCGCTTGGGGCTGGACTTGCCGTCTAAGGTCTCGTCCAGCTGCCGCAGCAGCTCCTTTTGCTCCTTGGTAAGCCTTGTGGGGGTTTCCACCACCACTGTAAAATACTGGTTGCCCCGCCGTTTGGGATTACCTACCTGAGGGATACCCTTGCCGCTGATGGAGAACTGCTTGCCGGTCTGCGTACCCTCGGGGATCTCGAAGGCGGTCTTTCCGTCCAGGGTCGGGACCTGGATCTCGGCGCCCAACGCTGCCTGGGTGAAGGTGATCGGCACCTCACACAGAACATCCATACCGCTTCGCTGGAAAATGGGATGACGCTTGATGTAGATTTCCACCAAAAGGTCACCGCTGGGACCGCCGTTGTAGCCAACGCAGCCCTCACCCCGGACACGGACGCTTTGCCCGGCGTCCACACCGGCAGGCACTTTGACCTTGATCCGCTGGGTGCGGCGCACCTTGCCTTTGCCCCGGCAGGTGCTGCAGGGAGACTTTACGATCTTACCCCGACCGCTGCAGGAAGGACAGGTGGTGGTAGACTGCATTGCCATACCCAGGAAATTCTGCGTGGTCCGGATCTGACCGGTGCCACGGCACTGACTGCAGGTCTCGATCACACCGTCAGCGCTGCCGCTGCCGTTACACGCAGAGCAATTTTCAATGCGCTGGGCAGCGACTTCCTTCTCCGTACCGAAGGCGGCCTCCTCAAAGGTCAGCTCCAGCCGCGCACCCACATTTTCACCCCGCCTGGGTGCATTCTGGGAGCTGCTGCGACGGGATCCGCCGCCAAAGAATTCGCCGAAGATGTCGCCGAAATCGCCAAAACCGCCAAAGCCTTCAAAACCGCCGAAACCGCCTGCCCCACCGCCATAGCTGGGATCCACACCGGCAAAGCCGAACTGATCGTACCGGGCACGCTTGTCGTCGTCGGAGAGGACTTCATAAGCTTCGCCCAGCTCCTTGAACTTCTCCTCGGCTTCCTTATCTCCGGGATTGCGGTCCGGGTGGTATTTCATAGCGCTTTTGCGATATGCCTTTTTAATTTCATCGGCGCTGGCGCCTTTTTCCACGCCCAGCACCTCATAGTAATCGCGTTTGTTTTCTGCCATAACATTACCTCATTGCATAGCCTGTGCAAAGGCCCCCTTGTATAAAGGGGGCTGTCAGCCGAACAGGCTGACTGGGGGATTGTCACTGTTAGAACAACCCCTCCGCCCAGTGTGTGCACTGGGCACCTCCCCTTACACAGGGGAGGCTTTATGCCGAAAAGGGGCGGCTTTGGCCGCCCCTTTGGGCTGATTCTTAGTCAACAGTTTCGTAATCGGCATCCACAACGCCGTCATTGCCGGGCTGCTGCTGTGCGCCGGGCTGACCCTGGGGATTTGCCTGGGCGTAGAGCTTTTCAGCAACGGGATAGAATGCCTTCTGCAGCTCGTCGGAAGCAGCCTTGATAGCCTCAACATCCGTGCCCTTGTTCACTTCCTTGAGCTTTTCAATGGCAGCCAGGATCGGGGCCTTTTCGTCTTCTGTGACCTTGTCGCCCAGATCATTCAGGGTCTTTTCAGTCTGGTAGACCAGATGCTCAGCGTTGTTGTGGGTGTCCACTTCTTCCTTGCGTGCCTTATCCTCGGCAGCAAACTGCTCAGCTTCCTTCACAGCCTTGTCGATATCCTCCTGGCTCAGGTTGGTGGAAGCAGTGATGGTGATGTTCTGCTCCTTGCCGGTACCCAGATCCTTGGCGGATACCTTTACGATGCCGTTGGCATCGATATCGAAGGTGACCTCGATCTGGGGAACGCCACGGGGAGCGGGTGCAATGCCGCTGAGCTGGAAGTTACCCAGAGTCTTATTGTAAGCAGCCATCTCGCGTTCGCCCTGCAGCACATGGACATCCACGGAGGGCTGGTTGTCAGCAGCGGTGGAGAAGATCTGGCTCTTTCTTGTGGGGATGGTGGTGTTGCGATCGATCAGTCTGGTGAACACGCCGCCCATAGTCTCAATGCCCAGGGACAGAGGTGTGACATCCAGCAGCACAACATCCTTCACATCACCGGTCAGAACGCCGCCCTGGATCGCTGCGCCCACAGCGACGCATTCGTCGGGGTTGATGCCCTTGAAGCCTTCCTTGCCGGTAATGCCCTTAACAGCTTCCTGAACAGCAGGAATACGGGTAGAGCCGCCAACCAACAATACCTTGTGCAGATCGCTGGGCTTCAGACCGGCATCAGACATAGCCTGACGGACAGGCTTCATGGTGCGCTCCACCAGATCAGCGGTCAGCTCATTAAACTTTGCCCGGGTCAGGGTCACATCCAGGTGCTTGGGGCCGGTGGCATCTGCGGTAATATAAGGCAGATTTACAGCGGTGGTGGTCATACCGGACAGCTCGATCTTTGCTTTCTCAGCAGCTTCCTTCAGGCGCTGCATAGCCACCTTGTCGGCGGACAGATCAATGCCCTCAGCCTTCTTGAACTCAGCCACCAGATAGTCCATCACTCTCTGGTCGAAGTCGTCACCGCCCAGACGGGTGTCGCCGGCAGTAGCCAGAACCTCCACGATGCCGTCGCCGATCTCCAGAATGGATACATCGAAAGTACCGCCGCCCAGGTCATAGACCATGATCTTCTGCTCATTTTCCTTGTCCAGACCGTATGCCAGTGCAGCAGCGGTGGGCTCGTTGATGATACGCTTTACATCCAGACCGGCGATCTTACCGGCATCCTTGGTTGCCTGGCGCTGCGCATCAGAGAAGTATGCGGGCACAGTGATAACAGCCTCGGTAACAGTCTGACCTAAATAGCTTTCAGCGTCTGCTTTCAGCTTCTGCAGCACCATAGCGCTGATCTCCTGAGGGGTGTAACCCTTGCCGTCAATGTTGACATGGTAATTTTCACCCATATGACGCTTGATGGATGCGATGGTGCGCTCTGCATTGGTGACAGCCTGACGCTTTGCCACCTGGCCTACCATACGCTCACCGGTCTTGGAGAATGCTACTACAGAGGGAGTGGTTCTTGCGCCCTCAGCATTGGCGATGACAACTGCCTCGCCGCCTTCCAGAACAGCCACACAGGAATTGGTGGTGCCCAAATCAATACCAATAATCTTACCCATAATAATTTCCTCCTATATAAAACTTAAATAATTTACAAAATCACTGCCATTCTGAGCGTAAGCGAAGAATCTCAGTTGACGGACGAGATCCTTCGTCGCGAAACTCCTCAGGATGACGCTTTGCATCAATTTGCTACCTGGACCATAGCAAACCGGACGACCTTATCGCCGATCCGGAAGCCCTTCTGGAAGACCTGCGTGATGGTGTTTTCCGCCACGGAATCGTCCTCGGTGTGCATCACAGCATTGTGGATGTTGGGATCAAAGCTATCGCCCACATTGCCGAAGATCTCCACGCCCAAACCGGTGAAAATACTTACCAGCTGGGTAAAGGTCATCTCCACACCTTTTTTGTATGCTTCATCCTCGGTGCTTTGATTCAGCGCCCGCTCCAGATTGTCGTATACCGGCAGAAGCTTTTCCACTGCATCGGCCTTACCGTTGCCGTAGGAGGCTTCTTTTTCTTTTACGGTGCGCTTGCGGAAATTGTCATAGTCCGCAGCAAGACGCAGGTAGCTGTCGTGCTCTGCGTTATATTTTTCTTCCCAGGGATCTGCAGCGGGAACCTCTACGGTTTCCTCCTCCGGAATGTTCTCTTGCAGCTCCTCCTGGGGGAGCTCCTGTTCTTGGGTCTTTTTCTTAGCCACAGTTAATCCTCCTTGTGGGCTTTTTTATCGTCACCTTCCGGCAGCGCAATTTGTTCCGGCTTTGCAAAGACCTTGGAAAGGCTCTCGGCAAAGTAGGTGAGACGGGCAGTGACCTTGGCGTAATCCATTCTGGTAGGACCTACCACACCGATCATGCCCTGCATGCCGTCGCCGATATCAAACTTAGTCATTACTACAGAGGTGTCCTTCAGCTCCTGTGCCACATTTTCAGGGCCCACCAGCACCTTTGTGCCGTTGGCATTTTGCATCACGGCAGGCAGGTTGGAAAGAGCTTCTTCATCCAGGGTAGTCAGCAACCGCTGTGCTTTATCCACATCCCGGTATTCCGGCTGACCCAACAGCCGCATCTGACCGGCAACAGCCATATTGGTGCTGTTGTGGCGGTTCAGCGCATCCGTGGTGAAATCTACGATAATGGGCACCAGGGAAGCGGCAGCGCCTGCGCTGTTTATGACCCGATCCATCAACTCAGCAGTAAATTCTTCAGCACTCAGCTCCGTCATAGTGGCGTTGAGCACAGCGCTGAGGATCTTAAGATCCGCGTCGGAAACAGCCAGCGGCAGCTTGATCAGCTTATTTACCACCGCATCACCGGAGAGCATCAGAACAAGGATCACACTGCCGGAGCCGGCAAGGATCAGCTCAAACCGCTTTACTGTAGCGCCGCCATATCGGGAGGCAACGGAAATGGCAGGAAGGTCAGTGGCTTGTGAAACAAGCTTTGCCACCTTTTCCACCATTTTATCCACCCGCTGCATTTTTTCTTCAATGGCACTGCTGATGGACTTGGTCTCGTCCATACTCAGACGGTAATCCATCATCAGCTCATCCACATACAGCCGGTAGCCGGCGGCAGAAGGGATGCGGCCTGCACTGGTGTGGGGCTGCTCCAAATAACCCATAGTGGTCAGATCAGCCATCTCATTGCGGATGGTAGCAGAGGAGTAGGACATATCCGGAAGCTCCGTAATGGCCTTGGAACCTACCGGCTCAGCTGTGCGGATATACAGGTCTACCACAGATCGCAGCACCTTTTTTTTCCGTTCCGTCAGTTCCATAAGATCCCTCCGTTTTCATTACTTAGCACTCATTTGCCCTGAGTGCTAAGCACACTATACAATAGAGTGCTAAAAAAGTCAACCCTACATTTATAAATATTTTTTGAACGATCGCCTGCCTTTTCAGGCAGAGGAAGAAAGGAAGTGCATAATGCCCTCAGACCCTATTGTTTTTTCTTACGGCTCGTTGGATTATGGCTCTGCCACCAAGAGCTATGTTCTGGAGCTGACAGTGCAGGAGCAATCTGTTTCCATAGAAAACAACACCTCTCAGGTCAGCTATACCCTGAAGCTCATCAGCGGAAGCAATAACCGATTCAGTCTGCACCATATAGGCGCAGCCGTCTGGCTGGGCGGCGCGCTGGTTGGGTATCGGGACAGGAATACCTCAGCACAGTTATCCCTGGGGTACAACAGCTCGATCATTCTGCTTTCTGATACCGTTACGGTCAGCCACAACGCAGACGGCACTTGTACGATGCCTGTGGCATTTTCCATCGATATAGAAAACAATCCGTATACACCGGGTCCGCTGGCAGTCACAGATCAATGGATGTCTTTGTCGGTGATACCGCGTAAAAGCAGCATTGGAGCTACCAATGCGCTTATCGGCGCAGTATCCACCGTCGCGGTGACAAAGCAGGCGGAAAGCTTTCAGCACTCCATCGCCTATTCCTTCGGCGCACTGTCCGGCTATATTACAGCTAACGGAGGAATTTCTGCGACTGAGGCTGTTTTCAGCGGGAGCGTAATTCCCTTTACCGTGCCCGAAAGCTTTTATTCCCAGCTTCCCAATGCAGCCTCCGGACAATGCACGCTCACTGTAAACACCTATTCCGGTGCAGCGTTGATAGGTACAGACAGCTGCAGCTTTACGGTAACTGCCAATGCAGATATATGCGCCCCGGATATTGCCTGGGAGATAACGGATATCAACGAAACTACCAAAGCGCTGACAGGTGATGACAAAACGCTGATCCGTTATTTTTCCACAGCCCGTTGTGAAATACGCGTAGCTGCGAAAAATAGCGCCACCCTAAGCACAGCCCAGATCGGCGGTACGCAGGTAGCGCTTTCCGGCGCAGGATACGGCTTTCTGGACATACCCGGAATTGCAACAGCGACGGTATCTTGTGGCGGCACAGACAGCCGCGGCTATTACACCGGCGCTGTGATGACAGCACCAATGGTACCCTACAGCAAGCTGACAGACCGTATAGTTCCTAAATGGACCAATGTGGCAACCGGAGAAGCAAAGCTGCAGATCAGCGGTATGTTTTATGACGGCAGCTTCGGCGCCGTGGACAATGCGCTGCATATCCAGTACCGTCCGACAGGAGAGCACGAATACATCAATGTGGACGATATTGCAATAGCCGGTGGCTGGTATGCAGTAGATATCCCATTGACAGGACTGGATTATCAGCAGGAATACAGCTATGAGGTCCGGATATGGGATGCGCTTATGACGGTGGAAAAGAGCGTGACTCTGCGAAAGGGTCAGCCGGTCTTTCACTGGGGAGAAGAGGATTTTCAGTTCTGTGTCCCCGTGGGGATGAACGACAGGTCCATAAAGCAGGTACATTCCGTAAACGGACTTTGCTGCGGCGGTGTCCGGTTTGATACAAGCACAATTGCTTACTTGAGCGTGCAGGAAAGAACGCTGATGCTCTTTGGCCTTGCCGGAAATGGCGGCGGGCATGCTTTGTATCTGGTGGTGCTGGATTCACCCGGGGCATTAAGTCAATGTGTCAAGCTCAGCGGAACGCTGGATGTGCACTTTTCTCTGGAGCAGAAAGGTATGCTGAAGGTGCAATGTCCATTGCTCTGGTCATATGGCTGGTACATAAAAAACAGCGATTACGCTGACCTGATGGCAAATTGAAAGGAGAAATTATGTCATATATTAAAACTTTGACGGTGAACGGTAACCGTTATACCGTCCGGGACCCGGAGGCAGCGCACACGGATGATTCCATTATTGGTACAGATGTCTGGTCAAGTAAAAATACCGTGGACAGGCTGTGTCCTGCGTTTTCAGAAAGCGGCAACATCGTGTCCTGTATGCCGATGAGGGATTATCCTTTGGGGGTCCGGACAGAGATCCGTTGCAGACAAACCGGCACCGGAACGCCAGGTCCGGATAATGTCCGTCCTGTTACCGGATGCGAAAGTGCAAGGCTTTATCAAACCGGAGAGAATTTACTGAATAGCACAGCTGTTTCGAAAACAGAGAGGGGTGTGACCTTTACAGTCGCAGGAGACGGAACCATTACCACAGAAGGAACCGCCACAGAAGAAATCCATTACGATCTGGGCAAAACACAGGTTATAACGGGAGAAACATATACCATTGTCGGCTGCCCGAAAGGTGGAAGCGCCACCAACCAATATAGCATATATGTAGCCCATGAAGGTAAATATAGCTACGATATCGGCAACGGCGTAACTTTTACTGCAGTGGCAAACAAGAATAATACCGTCCGCATACTGATCCGTAAAGGCACAAATGTCTCAAATCTGATATTCCGACCGGTGGTATATAGTGCGCCCAGCAGAACACATACTGCAGACTTTGGCCAGACAGTCTATGGCGGCAGCTATGACTGGAGCTGTGGGACGCTGACCATAGACAAAGCCTTGTATACTGTTACCGGCGAGGAGCCGATCGTCCGGGACGATTCGGTTACAGATCATATGTTTCTGCTGGAGCACGGGTGCGATGCAGCTTTGTTTGCGCCTTGTAGCTGCTCTCATTTTCTGGGCACAGAAAATGAGGCTGCCAGCGGTATGGCAGAGGAGGCAGTATCGGCATTTGTTCCGTACTTTGCATTTAACAGCCAGACCCTTGCCCAGTATGCGGACCCGGCAGATTATTTTGCCCGGCAGTATGCAGCAGGCACACCGGTACAGATCGTTTATTCTCTGTCCCAGCCCGTTACTGTGCAATGTACCCCCCAGGAGATCTTGGCAATTCCCGGTATCAATACGCTGCTTTCCAATGACGGCGCGGTAACAGTGTCCGGCAGAAAGGATCCGGTGGCGGTAATCGAAGATCTAACAAATGCAATTTTAGCTTTAGGAGGAAATATTTAAATGTTTTCATTAAATGTATTTATTAAAAAAGGCCTGCTGGATGCAGTGGGCAAGATGGCAGATTATCAGGTGATCCTGAATGCTGCCGCCTGGCACGAAAAGGGCGTGTTGACAGAGGAAGACCTTGCTGCTATCAGCAATGCCATCGAGCGCAGCGCCCAGCCGTTGACCGAGGAGTAAGCTATGGCAGTCAAGATCTATACAAAGGGTGATTCCACCAAGCTGGCAGAAAATTTCCGTGCCAGAGAATTTGACTGTCCCGGCAGCGGCTGCTGCACACAAACACCTATCGACGAAAAGTTGGTGGCATACTTACAGCAGATCCGCACCCACTTTGGCAAACCCATCGAGATCCTGGCTTACCGATGTCCGACCCACAATGCCCGCACGCCCAATGCTTCCCCCAACTCCCGGCATTGCAAGGGGATGGCGGCGGACTTCCATATTGACGGTGTACCCTGCGCGCAGATCGCAAAATATGCAGAGTCCATTGGTATCAAGGGTATTGGACTGTATGATGACTTCGTCCATATCGACACCCGGGACAGCAAGTCCTTCTGGTATTCCCACGCGCAGGTTTACCGCGCCACTTTCGGTGGCGCGGTATATTCTTTGGAGCAGTTTGTCCGGGAGGTGCAGTCTGCCATCGGCGCCGGGATGGACGGCATCCCGGGACCGGAGACGCTGTCCAAAACGGTGACGGTTTCCCAGCAGAAAAACCCCACCCATCCGGTGGTAGCGCCCATTCAGCGGCGGCTGGCTGCTTTGGGATATCCTGATGTGGGGGAGGCAGACGGCATTGCCGGTGTGAAGTTTACGGCGGCGGTCACAGCCTTTCAGCACGATAACGGATGCTGGGTAGACGGTGAGATCACCGCAGGAAACAAGACCTGGAAAAAACTGCTGGGAATGGAGGCATAAAAATGAGTGAAGCGATCCTCACTGCCCTTATTACCGGCGGTCTGTCTCTGGCGGGTGTGGTGGTGACCTGTCTTGCCACTGCCCGGAAAAATGAGAAGACCTTGGCGGTCTCCCAGGCCATTACGGACACCAAGATCGAAGAGCTGACCCGGGAGGTGCGTCTGCACAATGGCTTTGCGGAAAAAATCCCGGTGATCCAGGAGCAGATCAAGGTCATCAACCATAGGATGGAGGACCTGGAGCAATTTCACAAACCTAAGCTGAGGGGAATCGAACCCTGATAGGTTTTCGCAGGCAGCATTCCGCCAAGACTGCGGAAAATCCCTCGAAAATACCAACGGGTATTCCCTTCGGAATTTTACTTCTCTTGCCGAAATGCTGTTCTTCGAAAACTGCAAGGCACTCCACAGCAAGAAGTTTTGCTTTGGATTTTTGCGCAGATGACGCAGCCTTGCTGACGCAAGGCAAGGAAGATAAGGAAAAATACAAACGAAAGAGCTGCTGTGGGGCTATCGGCGTTCGATTCCTCTCAGCTCAATAAAGAAAAGGAGCATACATATGGAGATCCTGAAAAATATTGCCGGCTTGATAAAGGTAAAAACCATTGTCACGCTGGTGGTGATCGCAGTTTTTGCGGTGCTTGCCCTACGGGGATCCATCGGTGCAGATAATGTAATGATCATTATTTCTATGGTGGTATCCTTCTATTTCGGCACCCAGCACGAGAAGAGAAAATAAACAAAAGAGCAGCACGCTTTATAGCGTGCTGCTCTAAGATATGGACTTACTTAAAAATCAGTCAATGCACTTGGCAACCACCACAAAGCGGTTGTTATCGGCAGTATACTCACAGGTGGACAGAGTCAAAAGGTTTTCGCCATAGGACGCATCCACACCGGTATCGTAAAGGGAATATCGCTTGCACAGGCGGATAAAGGAGTCAAAACCTGCCTCGTCTGAGTCCACAAACTGGTAGTAGGGGAAGTCCGCACCGGCATTCACCGAGGAGATGAATACTGCCAGCACCTCATAGGTGTGGGTCTCGGTAAGCGTGTCAAAGAAAATGTACTTATGCTCTTCCCAGAAGCTCTTATCCTCATAATCCACCAGAGAGCCAAACATAGAGCCGTCTCGCATATGGTGGCCGTGGAGGAGGATGTTCTCCGACGGTCTTTGCAGATCGCATCGGCCATCGGCAAAGATAGAACCCTGGTTGGTCTCAGTTTCGTAGAAGTTCCGACTCAGATAGTAATCGGGATCCTCCGGCGTTTGCATAACCGGATAATCAATATCTGTACCGGGGATCTGCAGCCAACCGGCAAAATCCGGATTTATAGAGAATAGATCCGCATACTGGGGAAGCACGGAAACATATTCACCGGTCTTGCTGTTGAGCACCGTCACATAATGCACTTGGGTGTCCAGAGGGCTGTCGTCCTGCCCAAAGCCTTCATCACCGGGCAGCGGACGGGTGGGCCGGTCCACCTGCTGGGAGAGCTCTTCGTAGTTCTGCGCTTCTCTCCGGGAGTCAATGTAGTAATCGATCAGAAGGTAGGCGCTGACGGCAAAAACACAGGCAAAGACTGCGATCAGAACGATGCGAAGATTCTTTGTCAATTTGAGCTTTTTTGCTGCAGTCTCTGCTTCCGCGGCGGTATCCGCCTGAGGCTTCATATCCATTTCAGACATATTATCACATCCTTTTCATACAGTATACTTGTATTCGGAGCAAAAGTAAAGAAAAGTTTTTATGAATGACAGAAAAAACGAATGATGGCCCCTTTGTGAAAACTGCTATGAAGGAGAAAAGAAAGAAAAGCGCATTTTGTGCGGATTTTTCTGTGGCGGACAGTTGTATTCCCCAGAAAAATCTGCTAAAATGAAAGCAAATTTTTAGGGAGGTATCTATTATGTCCTATATTGATGAAGTGAAAAGCTGGGTAGTGGAGAAAAATCCCGGTCAGCCGGAGTTCCACCAGGCGGTGGAAGAGGTGCTGGAATCCCTGCGCCCCATCATCGACAAGAATGAGGAAGTCTATCGCCGGGAGGCTCTGCTGGAGCGGATATTGATCCCTGAGCGGGTGTTTATGTTCCGGGTGCCATGGGTGGATGACAACGGTGTTGCACAGGTCAATACCGGCTACCGCGTCCAGTATAATGGCTCTATCGGTCCTTACAAGGGCGGTATTCGTTTCCATCCCACCGTTAACTTGAGTGTTATGAAGTTCCTGGGCTTTGAGCAGATCTTCAAGAACGCCCTCACCGGTCTGCCTATGGGCGGCGCCAAGGGCGGTTGTGACTTTGATCCCAAGGGCAAGTCTGACCGGGAGATCATGCGCTTCTGCCAGAGCTTTATGACAGAGCTGTACCGCTATATCGGACCGGATACCGATGTGCCTGCCGGTGATATCGGCGTGGGCGCAAGAGAGATCGGCTATATGTACGGTCAGTACCGCCGGATCCGCGGCGCTTATGAAGGCGGCGTGCTCACCGGCAAGGGCCTGAGCTACGGCGGCTCTCTGGCAAGAACACAGGCTACCGGCTACGGTCTGCTGTACCTGACCCGGGAAATGCTGAAGGCGAACAATATGGACCTGGCAGGCAAGACCGTTGTGGTCTCCGGTGCCGGCAATGTGGCTACTTATGCCATTGAGAAGGCATGGCAGCTGGGCGCAAAGCGTGTTACCTGTTCTGACTGTACCGGTTGGATCTATGATCCCGACGGCATTGATGTGGCAACGCTGCGCCAGGTAAAGGAAGTGCAGAGAGCTCGTCTGACCGAGTATGCCAAGCTGCGCCCCAATGCCCAGTACCACGAGGGCAAGGGCGTTTGGACAGTTAAGTGTGATGTGGCGCTGCCCTGCGCTACCCAGAACGAATTGCTCATTGACGATGCAAAGGCACTGGTGGCAAACGGCTGTAAGGCAGTTGCCGAGGGCGCAAATATGCCCACCTCCCTGGAGGCTACCAAGTACCTGCAGGCAAATGGCGTTCTGTTCTGCCCCGGCAAGGCTGCCAACGCAGGCGGCGTAGCTACCTCCGGCTTGGAGATGTGCCAGAACTCCGGCAGACGCAGCTGGACCTTCGAGGAAGTGGACGGTATGCTGCAGAACATTATGGTTGGCATTTTCCACAATCTGGATGCTGCCGCCAAGGAGTGCGGCCTGGAAGGCAATTATGTGGCAGGCGCCAATATTGCCGGCTTCAAGAAGGTCGCCGAGGCTATGCTGGCCCAAGGCATGATCTAATACAAAATCCCCTCTCTGCAAAATGCAGAGAGGGGAACTTTTATTTTCTGTATTGACTGGGGGTGCAGCCGTAGCGCTTTTGAAAGACGCGGTTGAAGGTGCGCACCGTTGGAAAACCGGAAAGTGCAGCCACCTGACTGATGGTGTTGTGGCGTTCATCCAAAAGCCGGACTGCCTCTGCAAGCCGCAGAGAGTTTATATACTCCGTAAAGCTGATCTTCAGCTTGTTGCTGAAGGTATGGGAGATGTGACTGCGGCTGAGAAACAGCGCTTTGGAAACGCTGTCGATGCTGATATCCTCCCGGTAATGCTGGGCGCAATACAGCATGATCGCGTGGAGACTTTTCTTTTTTTCTGTGTTTTCCCGGTTGAACTCCAGTGCGCGGATCAGAAGGCCGAACAGCGCCGAAAGCATAGACAGGATAATATCCATATTTCTATGGGTCTTGTATTCGGTGTAAGCCATATCCATCAGCCGGAACAGGGCGTCGTCTTTTTCTACCTGACACACAGGCAGCCGGGGAAGTATGTTTGTGAGCGTATCGCCACAGGAACGCAGCATTCCCGGTCGCATGATCAAGGTCATACAGTAGCAGTCAGGGCTGCTGTCGGAAAAGGAATGGATCTGATTGGGACTGACAAGAAAAAGGCTTCCCGGTGTCAGAAAAAAGCCTTCTCCGTTTCGATAAGCCATAATACTGCCCTGCATCACATACATCAGTTCCAGCTCTGAATGCAGATGCGCAGGAAACTCCGTTAAGCTGTATTGGGCGAACCGGAAATCCGGATTCCTTTCCCGGTAATACTTTGCCATAAATCCACCTCTGTGCACAAAATGTCTACAACAACGCATATTATCACTTGCATTATAGCATTATATTTCTTACAATACAAGTAAGTTTACCAAAAACTGTAGAGGGGTATGGCTTATGGAAAACACAGCAAAAAAATGCACCGGCTGTCAGGCACATATCGATCTGTCCAGGCGGGCTGCCGCAGAGGGCATGGTACTGCTGAAGAATACGCAAAATGCGCTGCCCTTGGAAAAAGGAACGAAGGTGGCGCTGTTCGGACAGGCATCTGTTGCCTATGTCAAAGGCGGCAGCGGTAGCGGCGATGTACACTGCGCTTATGTGCGCAATGTATATGACGGATTTGGCCTCAAGGAGCAGGAGGGTAAGGTCCGTGTTTTTACACCTCTGGAGGATTTTTATAAAGAACACATAGCGCGTGACCGCATTCGGGTGGAGCGGGAAAAAGAAGAAAAAAGACGGTCCTACGAGCAATGGGATAAAGAGGACTGGATGAGCAGAACGATCATCTACCAGGAGATGACCCGCGACATCTTTATCTCCGAGCCGGAGGTACCGGAAGCTTTGTTTGCGGCGGCGGCAGAATTTGCCGATACGGCTATCATCACCTTTAACCGGTTTTCCGGTGAGGGCTGGGACCGGGTCAGTAAAAAGGGCGACTATTATCTTACCGACGGCGAAGCAGCCCTGGTGGATAGAGTAAAAAAGGCTTTCCGCCGCTGCGTGGTGGTTCTGGATGTGGGCGGTATCCTTGATACCTCCTGGTTTGTAAAAGATGAAAGGATCCAGGGCGCACTGTATGCTTGGCAGGCAGGTATGGAGGGCGGTCTTGCCATTGCGGACATTCTTTGCGGCGATGTGAATCCCTCCGGCGCTCTGGCCGATACCTTTGCCAAGACCTTTGAAGACTATCCCTCCTCCGAACACTTTGATGACTCGGCGTATTATGTGGAGTATTTGGAGGATGTTTATGTAGGCTACCGCTATTTTGAGACGGTGCCCGGCGCAGCACAAAAGGTCAACTATCCCTTTGGCTACGGCCTGTCCTACACAACCTTCTCCCTAACGGATATTGTCTGCCGGGAAGAAAACGGAAATATATGCGCAGCTGTGACGGTTACCAACACGGGGAGCCGTGCCGGCAGGCAGGTGGTGCAGATGTATTACAGCGCCCCCCAAGGCAAGTTTGGAAAACCTGCCCGGCAGCTGGGCGCTTTCGGCAAGACCCGATTGCTTGCGCCCGGTGAAAGCCAGGTGCTGGCACTTTCCTTCCCGGTAAGCGCTATGGCAAGCTTTGATGATTTGGGCAAGGTGTGCAAAAGTGCCTATGTTCTGGAGCAGGGCGACTATACATTCCATATCGGCACATCTGTAAGAGATACCGTTGAGGCGGATTTTACATACCACCTGCACAATGATGTGGTGGTGCAGCAGCTGCAAAGTCGCTGTACACCCAATGCGCTTTCCCGGCGTATGCTGGCAGACGGCTCCTTTGAGGCGCTTCCTCCCGGCGAAAAGCGGGACGGCTTCCGGGCGCATCCGCCCATTGGGGAAAAAGCGCCGGAAGAAGCGGTGGGTTTTGACCGGGTGGGAAAAACTGTCACCCTGGATGCCTTCATCGCCCAGTTTACCGATGAAGAGCTATGTGATTTTATGGGCGGTGATCCTGCCTTCGGCGTGTGTAATACGGCTTGCTTTTCCGGAATGGAGCGACTGGGTGTGCCGCCGGCAGCTACTGCCGACGGACCGGCCGGTCTGCGGATCAAGCCGGAAGAAAATGTTCCTACCACCGCTTTCCCCTGCGCAACACTTCTGGCCTGCACCTGGGATCCGGAGCTAATAGAGCAGGTGGGAAAAGCCGGCGGCAGTGAGGTCCGGGAAAACGGGATGACCGTCTGGCTGACCCCGGCGCTGAACATCCACCGCACACCGCTATGCGGCAGAAACTTTGAGTATTTTTCGGAAGATCCCCTGCTCACCGGTAAAATGGCAGCGGCAAAGGTCCGGGGCATCCAGTCAACGGGTGTAGCCGCATCGGTGAAGCATTTTGCGTGCAATAACCGGGAGTTGTATCGCCGCATCAGTGATTCCCGGGTGTCTGAGCGTGCTCTGCGGGAGATCTACCTGCGGGGCTTTGAGATCTGCGTGAAGGAAGCTGACCCTTGGACGATCATGAGTTCCTATAACTGCATTAATGGCGTGCACACCAGTCAGAGCAGCGATCTTTTGGAAGGGATCCTCCGGGATGAATGGGGTTTTGACGGTATGGTCACCACCGACTGGGGCATTAAAAATGACCCGGTTTTGGAGGTGAAGGCAGGCAATGATATGAAAATGCCCAACGGCTATTCAGAGGACCTGATGGCTGCGCTAAAGACCGGGGAGCTGACCCGTGGTGACCTGGAAGCCTGTGCCCGACGAATCTTGAAGCTATACCAAAAGCTGGCAAAATAATATTTTTCTTTCCATTATGCCCAAGATATGCTATAATTAAGAAAAACTTAAGGAGGCGGATCTATGGGCTATGCACTGGCGGCGCTGCTGGGGTATCTGCTGGGATGCTCCAATATGGCAGTTTATATTGCTAAGATAAAGAAGGTCGATCTGCGCAGCAGCGGCAGCGGAAATCCCGGCACCTCCAATGCGGTGATCCTGATGGGGTGGAAGGCAGGTATTCTGGTGGGCATCCACGATATCGGCAAGGCATACCTTGCGGTGGCATTGGCAAAGCTGCTGTTTCCGGAGCTTCCTGCCATTGCAGAGATGGCCGGTATCGCCTGTGTGCTGGGACATATTTTCCCCTTCTACTTAAAATTCAAAGGCGGCAAAGGCTTTGCCTCCTACATCGGTATGACTTTGGCGCTGAACTGGAAGCTCGCTTTGATCATAATGGCGGCGGTGGCGATCATCACGCTTGTAACGGACTATCTGGTGCTGGGTACATTCACCACGATCGTAGCAGTCCCTGCTTATATGGGCATTGTTACGAAAAGCCTGCCGGCGGTGCTGATTCTGTGTGTGGGAACAGCGGTGATCTTTTATAAGCACCGGGAGAATATGGTGCGGCTGTGTAAGGGCACGGAGATCGGCCTGCGCAGCACCGCCCGGGGAGAACACAGAGTGAAAAATAAATAAAAAACAGGGGTGCAGAAGCACCCCTGTTTTTTGCGTTTATTCCACTTCGGAAAGCTCGATCTTCATTTCCTTCTTGGGGATCAGGAAGCGGCGGGTGGCAAACAGACCGGCGATACACAGAATACAAGCCACATTGCTGATAGGGTCGTCGTGACTGAGGATAACATGTCGGGAAATAGCCACGATCAGCACCTCGATGGTGTTGGCAGGGGTCATATCAATGAGCATTCGCACAAACTCCAGGCCGACCACGATGGTCAGAATGTTGTGCAGATATGTATCCAGGGAAATGAAATAATCCGGTGTGGTCAGCATCACATCCACATCCAGATAGAGCTTGTAAAGCTCCAGTCCCAGCATACCGATCAAAACGATCAGCGTCAGCATGGCGATAATAAATTCCAATGTGTGCAGGATCTTATGAAATACCGTTTCGGTCTTTTTGTGCATACGCGGCCTCCTTGGTGTTTTTTCTATTGTAACTGATTTTTTGAAAAAAGGGAAATATTTTTTTCAAATTCTTAAGTTTTATTTAGGTTTTGCCGGGAAACATTGACCCGATGATGAAAAAATGGTAAAAACCAAGAGGAAAAAAGAAGAAAGAGAGAATGCTATGAAGTGGGGAAACTTTACCCCGGTACATATCGTAACGCTTATTGTGGCGGTGGCGGTGGTTACCGGGCTGTATTATATTTTAAGAAACCGGTCTGAAAAGTGTAAGACTGTGGTGCTGGGCATATTGTCCTTTTCCGGCATAGCTGCCATTATTTTTAATTTGCTGGTTTGGGATGAGCCCCTGGCATATTTGCCGCTGCACCTTTGCTCCATCAACGCGTTGGCGCTGCCTTTTGCTGTGTTCAGCCGCAGCAAGACACTCTGCAATTTGCTGCTGGTTTGGTGCCTTGGTGCTTTGGCGGCGCTGGTACTGAATTATGAAATGGTGAATGTGGAGCTTTTCAGCTGGACATTCTTCTTCTATTATTTCCCTCATATTATGGAATGCGGCATCCCGGTCTTGCTGTTTGCTTTGGGTCTGGCGAAAAAAGAACCCAGGTGCATTGGCTCTACAATGGCGATCTCCATGGGTGTCTACACGGTGGTACATCTTCTCAATGTACTGATCAACAACTGGTGCACTGCCAATCAGTTTGGCTATGGCGGTGTGTATCAGGCCAATTATATGTTCTCCATTGAACCGACCAATCCTTTGACAGCGCTGTTTGCAATGGTCATTCCTGCCCCTTACTGGCATATGTATATGGTGCTGCCCATCGTGCTGGTGTATCTGCTGGCAGTATATGCCCCGGAGATCTACAGAAGCTTCAAAAATAAGAAAGAAAAGTGCGTCACACCGTGACGCACTTTTTTCGTTAAATTCCGGTTACAGCCCTCACTGTCATTGCGGACCAGTGACCGTGTCACTGGTATGGCAATCTAAAAACAGCAATGCGTACATTAGATTCCCACGCCTCGTCAAAGCACAAGATGTAACGCTTCATTTTCTGCAAGCAGAAAATTCCGACAACATCTTGGCTTCTCCTCTCCCCACAAAGACTGTTTGTCTTTGCGGGGTCCCCTTTGGGAATTGGCTC
>JAZNQK010000056.1:0-4182 GCA_045590135.1 Faecousia sp. | reverse complement strand
GCTGAAGAAGCGTTTCGAGCTGGGCCTGAAGGGCTTCATTTTCCTGCCCTGCGAGCTCATCGACAAGAACGGCGCTACTTTGAAGCAGTACATTATCGACTACGCTAAGCTGTGGGGCTGGAGCAGTGATTTCTGCGCTTGGGTGGAAAATGACAACATTTTCTGCAACACTCTGGTTGACCGCATTGTTACCGGCTATCCCAGAGGCGAGAATATCGAGCTGGGTTATGAAGACAATATGCTCAACACCAGTGAGCTGTTCCATCTGTGGGTCATCGAAGGACCTCAGCAGGTCGGCGTGGAGTTCCCCTTTGCAAAGACCGGTCTGAATGTGATCCTGACTGACAATATGACGCCTTACCGCACCCGGAAGGTACGCATCCTCAACGGCTCTCACACTTCTATGATCCCCTACGCTATGCTGGAGGGTCTGGAGACCGTGGGCGACTGCATGGCCGACGAGAAGATGTCCAAGTTCCTGCGTGGCTGCCTGTTTGAGGAGATCATCCCCACCCTGGATCTGCCTGAGGAAGAGCTGCTGGACTATGCAAACAATGTTCTGGAGCGTTTCCGTAACCCCTACATCCGTCACCTGTGCAGCTCTATCTGCCTGAACTCCGTCAGTAAGTTCAAGGTCCGGGTGCTGCCCTCCATCTTAGAGTACATCAAGCGCAAGAACGAGATGCCCAAGTATTTGATCTTGTCCTTTGCAAAGCTGATCGAGTTCTACAAGAACGGCACCCCCATTGACGATCCCGCTATCATCGAGGAAATGAAGAAGTCCGACATCCCCACTATCCTTGCCAACAAGGCATTCTGGGATGAGGATCTGAGCTTCCTGGCCGATGCCGTTATGAACGCATCTGCGGAGGGTCTGGTATGATCATTCATCCCCTGGACAATGTGCAGGTGGATCTGAGTAACGGTCACAAATACGCCTTGGTGGACATTCCGCAAGGCGGAATCGTTACAAAATACGGTAACCCCATTGGCCACGCCACCTGCGACATCAAAAAAGGTGAGCATGTGCACAGTCACAATATGAAAACCAATCTCAGCGGCAACCTGGAGTATACCTACGAGCCGGAGTTTACCCCCACGGAAATTGTGGACAGCGGTCTGACCTTCCAGGGTTATGTCCGTAAGAACGGCGATGTGGGCATCCGCAATGAGATTTGGATCATCAATACTGTTGGCTGCGTCAACAAGATCGCCAAGAAGCTCTCTGAGCTTACCGGCGCTATGTATTTTGAGCATCCCTTTGGCTGTTCTCAGCTGGGCGGCGACCACAAAACCACACAGCTGATCCTGAAAGGTCTTGTCAATCACCCCAACGCCGGCGGTGTGCTGGTGCTGGGTCTTGGCTGCGAGAATAACAATATCCCCGAGTTCCAGAAGGTCCTTGGCGATTGGGATCCCGACCGGGTCAAGTTCCTGATCACCCAGGAGCATGATGATGAGATCGCCGAGGGTATTCGGCTGATCAATGAATTGAAGGCATATGCCAACCAGTTCAAACCCACAGCCGTTCCCATCTCTAAGCTGCGCTTAGGCCTCAAATGCGGCGGCAGCGACGGCTACAGCGGCATTACCGCAAACCCGCTGGTCGGCTCCTTGTCTGACAGACTCATCCGCTACGGCGGCAGCTGTGTACTGACAGAGGTTCCGGAAATGTTTGGCGCAGAGCATCTTCTGATGCGCCGCTGCCCCACTAAGGAGCTTTTTGACAAGACGGTTTCCCTCATTAACGATTTCAAGGACTATTTCACCCGACACAATCAGGTGATCTATGAAAACCCCTCCCCCGGCAACAAGGCCGGCGGCATCACGACCTTGGAGGAAAAGTCCCTTGGCTGCGTTCAGAAGGGTGGCTTGAGTCCTGTTTGTGATGTGCTGGATTACGGCGACACAGTCACCAAGAACGGCTTGTCTTTGCTGAACGGACCCGGAAACGATCTGGTGGCAGTGACCAATCTGGTAGCTGCAGGCGCGCATATCGTTCTTTTCACCACCGGCCGTGGAACACCTGCCGGTGCACCTGCGCCCACAGTAAAGATCGCTACCAATAAGAGTCTTGCCCAGCGGAAGAAAAACTGGATCGATTTCGACGCATCCCCCTTACTGGAGGGCGTGTCTATGGAGGAAATGACGGACCGTTTTATGGACTACATCCTGCGGGTAGCCTCCGGTGAGGAAACCGCTAACGAGCGCAACGGCTGCCGCGAGATCTCCATATTCAAGGACGGCATTACCCTTTAATAATTGTACATTATCGGCAGGACAACTTCCTGCCGATAATTTTTCCTTTTCCCTTGACAAAGCGCTGTGGCTATGCTAATATAGCTTGGCACAAAAGAATATTTCTTTTATTCGGAGTGATACCCAAGAGGCCGAAGGGGCTCCCCTGCTAAGGGAGTAGGCGTCTAAACAGCGCGCGAGGGTTCAAATCCCTCTCACTCCGCCAAAATAAAGACCACCCAATGGGTGGTCTTTATTTTGGCTTTGAGGGGGATTTGAAAGATCAAATGCAACGCGAATGAGCGTTGCCCGCTGCGCTCTGTCGCAGCGGAACCTCTATTTTCTATCTGCACACCTGCAGATAGAAAATGCAAACAAATCCCTCTCACTTTGTTGGATGACAAATTGCCCTAATTGGTGTGGTATTTTTATGCCTGAGAGGGATTTGAAAGATTAAATGCAACAGTCCGGTGGACTGTTGCTGCCGACGGCTCGACGGAGGCAAACATTTATTTCTGCCATCGGCAGAAATGCAAACAAATCCCTCTCACTCCGCCAACAAAATCCGGTTAGGAAATTAGTCCTGACCGGATTTCTTCTTTATTTTCGGCACTTTTGTGGGATAAAAGTTAGGATTGCCTTGAGGTAGTTTTTTAGCACAAGCATTTTCGGAGGTCAATAAAAAAACCTATCTACTATGGGCATAATTATCCCCATAGTAGGTAGGAAACTTTAATAATCAGACACTTTAGATTGCTAGCGCAAAACATAGGAAACTTTAACATAGTTAGTATATCACACATTTTTCGTGAAACAAGAACAATTTGTAAATTATGGTACTATTTTGCTGTATATGTACATTTTTAGTCAAATACATACATTCCAAATAAGCCCAGCAGACCCTCTCCACAGTCATATTCCATACCGCAGGCATCTGCCAGTTTTTTGACGAAGATACAATAAGCAGACATACAGGAATACTTGAGATCCGGGAATTTACAAGGTAGTCCCTGGGTTTGGGCGCAGGGTGTGCATAGAGCGCAGCCGCTGGCACCTACGATCAAACCGTCATGTCCTGCTTCGCGCATTTTCTTTACCACACGGATCTCGGAAGCATTATGGCTTTTCTTTGCGTGCTTGATGGCTGGTACATCGGAATAGTCTGCTACTTGCCAAATAGTCTGTAGTACCAGTGCTTTCTTATGTGCCAAGATCCGCAGTTTCATTTCCTCCGGACTGCCGCAATCGGGCGGGCAGGAATAGTTTCCACCATACTGACCGCAGAGGTTTTCTTCGCAGTACGGACGGAAGGATGGGTCAAAAACAATTTGCGCAGTATCCACGATTGCTGCCGCAGCAAACCCTTCATCAATTGCACATTGGATCATTTCTGCTTCTGTCATATACAACACCTCACGAAAAATGATAGCTGTAAAACGGTGGTATGTCAAGCAAAATGGCAATTGTAAATTTTCGTGGAAATGTTTGGTTTTACGGTTGACTTTCTTAATAATTAGGTGTATACTGTGGGCGCAAGTAAATATTCCGTTTGAGTGCCTGCGGACGCGGTAACAGCGCCGCGGGAGAATAGATAACCGGGTGAGAATCCCGGACGGTACCGCCACTGTATGCGTGGAGGCACCCACACAAGACGAAAGTCGGTCATTGGGGAAACCTGAGAAGGCTGTGTGGGAGCTTATGATGCGTTAGTCAGGAGAACTGCTCAAATGTGGTAAAAACACAAGGGTCTGCAAGTACGGAACCTGTGGTTTTTTGTTGCGGAAAAACGGCTGCAGCGGCCCGGTATAGGGTTGCTGCAGCTTTTTTGCTGTGACCGTCTGCGTGTGGATTCCCCCTTCTGCACAGATTGCCTGGACGGTCACAGCCCGCAAACCAACTGAATATTGCTTATTGGTATGGTGAGGTGATCCGGTCAGAATCCGG
>JAZNQK010000055.1:0-13497 GCA_045590135.1 Faecousia sp. | reverse complement strand
TTTAGCGGCGAGTCGCCGCAGACAATGCGCACGCTCTGCGGTGGTTGTCGCTACGCATCTTGATTGTGCCCGGTATCTTTCCTGCGGATGTAAAATTCCGGTTTGACGAACACTCTCGTAGGGGCCGATGTGCCTCAATCGGCCCCTACGGGTGCGGAGATAAACTCACCGTCAAACTGAAATTTACTGGCTTTATCGTACGGATTTTGCATACTCCGTGGGGGTAATGCCGAATTTTTCCTTAAACTGCCGGGAGAAATGATGCACCGTAGAATATTGCAGCGCCGCGGCGATCTCCGTAAAGTTCATAGAATCCTCCCGGATCATCTGCTTGCTCTCCTGAAGCTTGATACGGCGGATATACTCACCGGGGGATATCTGCAAATGCTTATGAAACAGCGCCGTCAGATAGCTGGGACTGATATCCACGCTGCTTGCCACCAACGGAACAGAGAGCTTGCTGCGGATATTTTCAGTAATATACTGCTGCGCCCGGCGGATGATATCGTTCTCGCTGTGCAGTGCGTGAGAGCTTTGCAGACGCTGGCCGGTGCTGTCGGTTTCCCGCAGCAGCGTCAGCAGCAGCTGGGTCAGCAGGCTCAAAAGCATATCTCCGGAGAAACGGTCCATCCGCTCCTGCTCCCGGAGCATTTGCTGCAGGAGGGTCACTGCCTTTTGGGGCGCTTTGATCTTGCGGTTATAAAGATCGGAGGGGTCGCCGCCGGCAATGTCAAAGGAAACGGTCACATACCGAGGGGCAACACCGATGTCGGCATATTGCATATGCCATTGATTCGGACCATAAAAGACCATATCCCCCTGCTCCAAAAGCAGGTCTACACCGTCTGCAACAGAATGAAGGGAGCCCTGATCCACATAGGTCAGCTCCAGCATAGGATGCGCTTCTCCCGCAAAAAGGAAAGCCTGCTCCTTTTCATGGTAGAAAAAGGTGTAAAGGCTTTCTGCATGGAGCAGATGCCGGATGGAAAGATCCTCTGAACGGGTGCGGCTGCCTAAGCTTTGCAGCGGCAGCTGCGCCACGATCCCGGCGGTGGCGCTGCCTCGCAGGGCAGAAAGACTAAAGCAGATGCCCGCAGACAAATGCACAGGCTTATCCAGGTAAAAATCTTGGTAGGGCTGCGCCGCATTTGCAGCTACAGAGAGGATCGCCGTACCCTCACCACAGGAAATGGTAACCGGTTGGGCGCAGGTATAAACCGGGCTGTCTTCCGTGGAAAGGGTAAAGAGCACCATATTGGCAGTCTCGCTGCGCTCAGGCGAGCCGTGCTTGCGTTCAGGCAAAATGGTACCGAAGCCCTGAAAACTCACAGGATTCAAATGACGGATCATAAAAAATCCCCCCGAAAATGATAAAGTGGGATCACCTGTCGGTGACCCCACTATTATACAATAAATAGTCGAAAATGGCAAATAGTATTTAGATTACACGCCCCATAGAAATAACGGTCTGCACCTGAAGGTCTGCATCCATCAGCACGATATCTGCATCAAACCCCGGTTTTAAGTAACCCTTGCGGTCATCCAGACCTGCCACCCGGGCGGGGGTAGCAGTAGCCATGGTCACCGCATCGCAAAGACTGACGCCTGCAAGCTGCACCATATTGCGCATCTGACGGTCCATGGTGGCGATGCTGCCGGCAAAGGCCTGCCGGTCGGGCATCTTCATAACGCCGTCTTCCAAAATGGTCTGCATACCGTTTGCCTGGGTCAGCACGCTGCCCTCGGGCAGGTCTGCGGCGGCGGGGAAGAGCGCGTCAGTGATGACAGATATCTTGTCTGCGCCTTTGCATTTGACGATCAGCTTCAAAAGCTCTGCAGGCAGATGCTTGCCATCGGCAATGACCTGAACGGTAAAGCCATCCTCCAAAAGACCAGCCTCTACCACACCGCCGGAGCGGTAGCCGTTGATCCGGTGGACCATAGAGCAGCCGGAGTAGATGTGGGTGATGTCGGTATAGCCGTTGGCCAGCGCGTCCACACAGGTGGCATAATTTGCGTCAGAGTGGGCGATGGTGGCGCGGATACCGTGCTTAGCAAGGACCTTGCCGAATTCTACACCGCCGCTAAGCTCCGGGGCAACACCCATAATGCGGATGCCGCCGGGCCATGCCTGCTCTAAGCGGTCAAGCACTTCCTCACTGGGCGCGATCAGTGCCTCGGGATCCTGAGCGCCTGCCTGCTTGGGCGACAGAAACGGACCCTCCAGATGGACACCGGCAATGGTGCACTCCGTGGTGATCTCCTGTGCCTGCCGCACGGAACGGATCATATTTTCCGTCATATCCAGCTTGGCAGTGACGGTGGTGGGTAAAATAGTGGTGGTGCCGTGCTTTGCATGGGCAGCACAGGCAGCGCGGACCTGCTCCGGATCCGCGCCCATAAAGTCCACATTGGCACCGCCGTGGACATGGATATCCACAAAGCCGGGCATGGCATATGCTCCCTTACCATCCAAAAGCGTGATACCTGTGTTATCTGCAGGTGCAGCATTGTGAACGGCAAGGATCTTTCCGTTTTCCATATCGATGACACCGCCGGGGATCAATTCCGTCGGGGTGACTAATGTAACATTATAAATACGGGTAATCATAGGAAGCTCCTTATATACGATTTACTAAATCACACAAAACCTGTGCATCTTCGATCAACTGTTCATCCAACTCGTCCTTAACAAACTCGATTGCGGCATACTTTGCATCGGTATAGCGCTTAGCTGCGCGCAGGTACAGCAAAATATTGTCAGCATTATCCTTCAAAGGATGGCGGATGCATTCGTCATCCCAGTAGAACATATGCACATTCACGATCCGCTTGCCCAGAGCCTCCACATCGGAAATGTTTTCCGCCACCGGGATGGGCGGCCGGGTACGGGGCTGCCAGTAGGTGTAAAGGTCGGGAATGTCCTTCAGCAGCTGCTGGGTGGAAGCAAGAGTGTCTGTCAGGGTGTTGCCGTGGTATTCTGTAGCCACGATGCAGCCGGCTTCCTTTGCCTGGCGGACATTGTCGGCAAGCTTTTCTGTGATCCGCAGACGCTCCTGTGCCGGACAGTCCTTACTGAAGGCAAAGCCGGCACCTGCCCAGACCCGGATCACAGGGGTCTCCAAACGCAGGGCGCTTTCCAAAATCGGGGTAAAATCTTCATCGGCTTTACACCGATAATAGGAACCGTAAGCGGAGATTTCCAAACCGCTTTCCCGGGTGAGGCGAAGGGCCTTTTGAGCTGCCTCCTTATCACCGGGGGCAACATGCACATCACCGCCCCATTCGATGGCATCCAGTCCGGCGGTGCGCACCAGCTCTACGATCTGTGCAATGGATTTCTTGCGGAATGTGATGGAAGTAAGACTTGTTTTCATGATCAAACCCTCCAAAGTGGTGTTCTGGTACAGTATAACACAGAAAAAATGGTTTTGGAAGTAAACAGAAGAAGAATTTTCATATTTTTTGGATGGTTAACAAAATGGGGAAAACTTGACAAAATGGGGGGATTATGAGAATATAAACAAAAAGCCACGCTTGAGCGTGGCGTATTCTTTTAGGAGGTGCGCAGATGAAGCGTCTGGGAAAGCTGAAACTGAATACCCAGCTTCTGGCGGTGTTTTTTGCGGCGGTGCTGCTGCTGTCGGTGGGACACTTCTTTGTGTATTCATATCTTCTGAATACCGTACAAGGAGAGGAGGAGTCTCTGAGCCGGGAGCGAATGGGCAGTGCCATTGCGGAAATGAGCAACCTCTTTGACGATGCCAAGGCCGCCTATGTGGAAGTGCTGGGTATTGAGAAACTGAAAACCTACAACGGCGACGGAATGGATATGTACTCCCTGGCGCAGATCCAGCTGCTTGCTACAAAGGCGCTTTCCCATAAGGCATATATCCACTCCTGGTTTATAATGCTCGATGGCTGCGATCAGATCATCAGCAAAAACGGCATCATTATGCCTGAATCTTATTTTGAATATATTTGCGTATCCGACACCTATGATGGCGCTTTTTGGCAAGCCCGGCTTCAGGATACTGCCGGAAAGCAGTTTTTTCCTGCTGCTGTGTACAGCACCCGGCAGAATAACGGGAAGAAAATGGATCTGATGCTCATGCCTTTGACGGTCAGTCCCGGTTGGCACGCGAAAACCATGATCGTGCTGTTGCTGGATATGCGCACCATGTGCCGAAATGCAGATACCTATATGGAGACCGGTACTTACTTCTTCGACGAGGATGGCACATTTCTATATACTACGGATACGGAAGCTGTGATCGATGGCATCCCCGGAGAGGATTTTGTAAAGGATGGTGCCGGCGGACAATATATGGTGCTGCAATCTCCGGTGCGAAATGGACCGGACTGTGTGAAGCTGCTGCCGGAGAGCGAGGCCACCGCACTGCTGCAGAACAATTTCGTCCTGTGCCTGGGGATCGCACTGGGTGCGATCGTACTGGTGCTGATCTTCATTCCCAGATCTGTCAAGAATATGATGGCGCCGGTAAACCAGATGGTGAGCTTGGTGCGCCAGCACGCAACTCCGCAGGAAGAAAACCTCCACGGCATCCGTCAGGAGCTGGAGCAGATCCTGAAAAGCCGGGAACAGCAGGCAGCGGATCTTGCCCAGCGGGATGCGGCTCTTTCCCAGTATTTTCTCCATTCCAGACTGAAAAATGTCTATGTGGATGTGGAGCAGGGACAGGAGCAGCAGGACGCGGATACCTATATATTATATATTCAGGTCCAATATCAGGAAAAAAGCCGGGGTAATTTTGGTATGTCCCGGGCAGAATTGGAAAACTGCATCCAGGAGATGATGTCGGTTACCCTGAAAAAGCTTTTTGATACCACAATGATCTTCCAGCTGGAGCCGGGACGCTTTGCCGCCCGGGTCACCCTGCCGGCCCACAGCGCGCAGATCGATGCGCCAATGGAAAAGTTTATGCAGCGGCTGGAGCACGAGAAGGAATTTGCCTGGTTTATCGTGGTGCGCAGCCCGGTCCTGCGCCCGGAGGATGATCTGGCGGAGGTCTATACCCAGGTGCAGGAGACAGCACGACAGGCTTTGGTTACAGATAAGTCCCAGCTGTTGACACTGCCCCTTTCCAGGAAACAGCTGCTGGAATTTGATTTCCCACCTCAGGATGAGCAGCAGCTGGATGCGTTGGTCCGCAGCGGACAGCTGCAGCGGGCGGTGAATCTGGCAGAACAGATCCTGCGGCTGAATTTGCAAAAGGGGATCACCCACGCGCAGATGGAGATCCTCTGCGTGGCAATGGTAAATACAGCGGTGTATGCCATTTCAGAGCAAGTTCCCAGCGCTGAGAAGATCGCGGCGGCCAGCGGTGTGTATAACACGCTGACATCCAAGTGCAGCGCGGCCAGAGAATATATTGAGACGGTTTCAGACTTTATACTGTCCATCGGAGAGGCTCAGGCACCGGATGCACCGGAGCCGGATCAGCTTTTGAACCGCATCCGCCAATATCTGAAAGAAAACTACTACCGGGAATTTTCCAGCGAGGAAATGGCGGCTGATCTGTGGGTGTCCCGAAGCTATCTCAGCTCTTACTATAAAAATAAGACAGGAATGAATTTAAGCGACAGCATTCAGCTCTTCCGGATCCAAAAAGCTGTGGAGCTGCTGAAGGACCCAAACATTAAAATCGGTGATATCGGCCCTATGGTGGGCATTTCCAGCAGCAACACCTTCCTGCGGCAGTTCAGAAAGTATACCGGAATGACGCCGAAGGAGTATCGGCAAAAGAATTCAGAATGACCGCTGGCAAAGTGAACAAAATGGGGATTTTCTGAAAAATATTAGTGCCGCAACAGTTAATTTTTGGAATAAGTTAAACAAAATGAAAAAACTGTGAAACGAAATGGAAAAAATCTAACAATTTGACAATTGTAATTTTTTGCAGGGTGGAGTATGATTCAAGTACGGCATTATGCTTTGATGCTTGACAATGTGTGGAGAGGATACTTGTCGGGCATACAACATTATTTATGAAAAGAGGAAAACGGAAATGAAGAAGATCATAGCTCTGCTTTTGGCGCTGGTTCTCTGTCTGGGCGTTCTTGCCGGCTGCGGCGGCAACGGCGATACCGATGAGACTAAGGGTCAGTCCGGCAATGTGAATGTCGGCGGCGCAACTGCCCCTCTGTACGAGGATTCTGATGAAGTGGTCATCGAAATGTGGGCTCCCAGCAACACCGACCTGGAAATGGAAGGTTCCTGGCTGGATCTGGCAGTTGAGAAGACCATCAATGCAACCATCAACATCCACGAGTATGATTCCAGAGATCAGTATGAGATCCTGATCGCGGAGCAGAAGATCCCTGCGCTGAGCTATCAGAACGCCAAGATCTTCGGACCCGCCTACGGTCCTATGGGCGCATACATCGACTGGAATGAGTACATCGACGATATGCCCAATGTAAAGCATGTTTTGGAGCAGTTCCCCGAGCTGGTGGCAGAAAGCACCGAGCTGGACGGCTCTATGTATCAGCTTCCTGTTGCCCTTTCCGGTTCTGCTGCAATTTACGGCTGGCTGTACCGTGAGGACATTTTCGAGAAAAACGGTCTGACCTTCCCCACCAATCAGGAAGAGTTCTACGATGTTTTAGTGAAGCTGAAGGAGCTGTATCCCAACAGCTATCCTCTGGTTTTGCGTTCTATGAGCGGCAATATGGCAGGTCTGCAGAACTTTGCTGATCTTTGGGGTGCCGACTATGCAATGTGGGGTACCACCAACACCTGCATGAACTTTGATGCCGAGGACAAGACCTACTACTCTGCTCACGCAAGCGATGCGATGAAGGAATGCATCACCTTCCTGAATAAGCTCTATGAGGAAGGTCTCCTGCATCCGTCCTGCATGACCATCGATACCTCCGGCTGGATCGAGTCTCTGGCAAGCAACACCTCCTTTATCACACTCGATAAGGTCGACCGTATTCCCCAGCTGACCAACGGTGCCATCGATGCAAACCCCGAGTATAGACTGAACGGCGCATCCTGCTTCCCCATGGGTACTTACGGCGATGGAACTACCGGCAAGATCAGCGGCGGCGGCTGGTGGCTGGTCAGCGCTCTGATCGATGATGAGCAGCTGGAGCAGATCCTGACTTATATTGACTGGTTGTACTCCCCCGAGGGCATTGAAATTACCAGCTGGGGTATTGAGGGCGAGAGCTATGAACTGGATGCCGAGGGCAACAAGCAGTTCCTGGATGTCTTTGCAGATAACGGCAGCGATCATGCCGGCCAGGGCTATCCCGGCTCCGGTCTGGGCGTGAACGGTTATAACGGTTACTGTGACTTCAACGGCTTCCTGGCATCTGTTGATGAAAATGTTGTCGAAGCACTGGAAAACATTAGCCTTACCGCAACAGATGGCAATGATCCTATCCTCAGCTATACCGATGAGGAGCAGGACACTTGGGACACCTACTATCAGGCGTATTTTGATAAGTGTCAGTCCAACATGCAGGCGTTCATTATGGGCGCAAGAGATGTGGAAACCGAATGGGATGACCATGTTGCTGAGCTGGAAGCACTGCATATGGAGGAACTGCTGGAGATCCATCAGGCTGCTTACGACCGCATCTACGGCGAATAATCCATAAGACAACCCTTCACGGGGAGTATTCCCCGTGAAGGGAATCCTGAAAAGAGGAAAAAATATGGTCAGAGTTGGCATCATTGGTGCTGGCATTATTGCGGAAAGTCACCTTGAGGCAATCGCGCAGCATCCGGATTCACAGTTATGCGCAATAGCGGATATAGTGCCTGGTCGTGCCGAAGCGGCTGCAAAGCCGTATGGCGCAGCAGCCTATACCGACTACATAGAAATGCTGGATTCTGAAAAGCCGGATGTTGCAATTATCAACCTGCCCCATTTTCTTCATGAAAGCTGCGCGTTGGAATGTGCCGGGCGAGGGATTCACACCCTGCTGGAAAAACCAATGGCAATGACGGAAGGATCCTGTCAGCGGATCAATGCTGCTTTTGAGCAAAGCGGCGCATTGCTGCAGATCGGCCATGTGCAGCGATATATCCAGGTAAACCGAAAAGCCAAGCAGATCATTGACTCCGGCGAGCTTGGCCGGATCGTGATGCTGGACCTTTACCGGACGGCAAAATATTTCACACCCTCCCGACCTCGCTGGTTTTTGAAAAAGGAAACAGCCGGCGGCGGTATGTGGATGAATTTGGGAGCCCACTGTCTGGACAAGACCTGCTTCCTGACAGACAGCACTATTGACTCCCTCACCGGACAATGCATTTATGCTGGTGTTCCGGAGGAAGCAGATGTAGACGCTGGCGCACAGGCCTTTGTGCGTCTTAGCTCCGGGATCACCGCGACGGTAACGGTCTGCGGCTGCAATGCTATGGTCCCGGGTGAGCAGATCAATATACATATGACCAAGGGCAGTCTCAGGATCCACGGCAGTGCGTTGCGGATCTACCGCGACGGTAAGGAAGAGGCTGTGGATATCGGTGAGTACCCTGCGCCTTTCGTTGCGCAGTGGACCGATTTTATGCAGGGACTGAAGCAAGGCAAGGTCCTTTGCAATGACGGTAAATACGCTGCGCATATCGTGCGGCATATAGAATCCCTATATAAGTAAAAGGAGGCGCGCACATTACTATGAAAGCAATGAACGCAACGGCACCCGCAGTAAAAGCAAAAAAAGCACCGAAGAATCGCCTGCATAAGGACAATATCTTCAAGCGCTTTTGGAAAACAAGATTTTTGTTTGCACTGTTTGTGCCTGCACTACTGTACTACATCCTGTTTAAGTATGTCCCTATGTGGGGCGTAACATTGTCCTTTTATAAGTACAATATTTTTAAGGGTTGGGCAGGTTCTCCCTTTATTGGCTTACGGAACTTTGAAGTGTTCTTCAATTCTCCCAGCTTCTGGAGCATTACCTCCAACACGCTGATCCTGGGTATCCAGAGCTTGCTGATCACCTTCCCGGTGACGATCTTGTTCTCTCTGCTTCTGAATGAGATCAGAAGCCTGAAGTTCAAGAAGATCACCCAGACAGTGAGCTATATGCCTCACTTCCTGTCTGTGGTCGTTGTCTGCTCTTTGGCAACCTCCTTGCTGGACCCCACCCAGGGCGCGATCAACTCCATCATCAAGGCCTTTGGCGGTGAGCCCATCTACTTCCTGATGGAATCCCAGTGGTTCCGTCCCATCTACCTGATCACTGAAGTGTGGCAGGGCTTGGGCTGGGGCACCATCGTTTACCTGGCTGCTATTTCCAGCGTTGATCCCGGCCTGTACGAGGCTGCCCGTCTGGACGGCGCTGGCCGTTGGCGCCAGATGTGGTCCATTACGCTGCCCGCTATCGCACCTACTGTGGCTACCATGTTCATTCTGAAGATCGGTCACATTATGGACGCTTCTATGGAAAAGGTCCTGCTGCTGCAGCAGCCTATTACTTACGATGTTTCTCAGGTTCTGTCTACTTATGTGTATCAGATTGGTCTGCAGCAGAGTGACTACGGTCTGTCCACCGCAGCAGGCCTGTTCTCCAGCTTGATCAACCTGATCATGCTGATCGGCGCTGACTGGGTGTCCAAGAAGGTCACCGACACCGGCGTATTCTAAGAAAGGAGGAACTGACAATGAAGAAGAAAGTTGCAAAGTATAACAGAGTAGGCGTCTTTGATGTTGTTTTGTACCTTGTGATGATCCTGTTTATGGCATGTATCATCGTTCCGTTCCTCCATGTTATCGCCGTTTCCTTCTCTGAAAAAGGCCCGGTTATGCGTGGCGAGGTCAGCCTCTGGCCTGTCGGCTTTAACATCGATACCTATGTGCAGATGCTCAGCGACGGCAAGTTTGGTATGGCTTATGTGAACACCATCTTCTATACCGTGGTAGGTACTGCGCTGTCTTTGATCACCACAGCAATGGCTGCTTATGCTTTGAGCCGCCAGAAGATCGTCGGCCACAAGCTGTTTTCTGTTATGATCACCATCACCATGTTCTTTGGCGGTGGCCTGATCCCCACCTTCCTGACTGTCTCCAATTTCGGCCTGACAGATACCCGCTGGTCTATGATCCTGCCTTACCTGGTCAACACCTGGAACTTGATCGTTATGCGAAGCTTCTTTATCGCATACCCCAAGGAGATCATCGAGTCCGGTGAGATCGACGGTCTGCGGGACCCCGGCGTATTCCTGAAGCTGGTCCTGCCCACCTCTAAGGCTGCATTGGCTACCATTGGTCTGTACTACGCGGTCGCATACTGGAATGCCTATATGCCTGCCCGTATTTACATCCGCAATCAGGAGCTGTATCCTGTACAGCATCTGCTGCAGCAGATGATCGCTTCCGTTACCGGTGAGGATGCCGGTCAGGGCGAAGGTCAGCTGGTGGCTGCAACTGTGCGTTACTGCTCCATTATGATCGTTATCACCCCCATTATGTGTGTGTACCCCTTCATTCAGAAGTACTTCGTTAAGGGTGTTATGGTCGGCTCCATCAAGGGCTAAGATAATTGATAGCAAACGCTGCGTGTTGTACAACACGCTGCGTTTTTATATTGTCTGAAAAAATACTTGACAATTTGCCAAAACTGTATTATTGTATTAGTGAAGTAGTACAGTTTGTGCTTGAAAGGAGGTTGCCTTTTTGACCTGGAATTTAGACAAAAGCCGCCCCATCTGCCCGCAGATCTGTGAGCAGCTGTGCGCACAGATCGCTGTGGGGGCGCTTGTTCCCGGGAAGAAGCTGATGAGTGTCCGGGAGGTGGCGCTGAGCGCCGGAGTCAATCCCAACACTGTCCAGCGTGCCTTTGAGCAGCTGGAGCAGCAAGGTGTTTTGTATTCTGTCCGGGGTGCAGGCTGGTATGTGGCAGAGGACCCCCACGCTGCCCGGGATATGCAGAGTGCTATGGCAGATGCAGCCATAGAGGAGTTTTTCGGGAAAATGGCTGCATTGGGTTATGACCCGGAGGAGGCAAAAACAATGGTAAAGGAGTGGAATAGCAATGGATAATGTTCTTGTTTGTACCGGTCTTACCAAGCGTTACGGCAGAGTCCTTGCGCTGGATAACATCTCCCTGACCCTGGAAAGCGGCAGGATCGTGGGACTTTTAGGACCCAACGGTTCGGGTAAGACCACTTTGATCAAGCTGATCAACGGACTTTTGACCCCGGACAGCGGCAGTGTCACCGTTTGCGGCAATGCACCCGGACCGCTGTCCAAAGCAGATGTGGCATATTTGCCGGACAGCATTTACCTGAACACCTGGATGACGGTAAAGCAGATCGTGGAGTATTTCTGCGACTTTTATGCGGATTTCCGTCCGGAGCTTGCCTATGAGATGCTGAACAAGCTGGGCATCGCGCCGGAGCACCGGCTGAAATCCCTATCCAAGGGCAACAAGGAAAAGGTCTGCCTGATTTTGACAATGAGCCGCAATGCCAAGCTCTATGTCCTGGATGAGCCCATTGCCGGTGTTGACCCGGCAGCCAGAGATTATGTGATCTCCACCATTATCAATAACTACAACCCGGAGGCCACCGTTCTGATCTCCACCCATCTGATCTCCGATGTGGAGCAGGTGCTGGATGAAGTGATCTTTATTCAAAACGGACAGATCCTTCTGCAGAAAACCGTGGATGATATCCGGGATGAAAACGGCAAAAGTGTGGATGCGTTGTTCCGGGAGGTGTTCCGATGGTAAAGAAGCTGTTTAAGCACGAATTTCTCGCCTGGCTGCGGGTGCTGCCCATCATCTACGGCATCACGCTGATCGTTGCCGGAATGCATCGGCTGCTGCAGGCCTTTGAAAATGATTCTGTGCAGTATAATATTCTGTTTATATCGGCAACGGTTATGTATGTGGTGGCAATCGCAGCGACCATTGCTGCGCCGGTGGTTTTCGGCATCCAGCGGTTTTATAAAAATATGTTTACCGGTGAGGGGTATCTTACCCACACCCTGCCGGTGACCCCTGCAAACCACCTGTGGGTTAAGGGTCTGACAGCTGTGACATTCAGCTTGATCTCCTTCCTGGTGTTGGGTCTTTCTGTGGTGATCATTACTGCCGGTGATGTTTTGGTTGAATTGTGGAAGGCCGCGGCCTATATGCTGCACCTGATCCAGCCGGAATATGTAACGCACATCGTTTTCTACTTCATTGAAGCGCTGCTTCTTGTGGTGATCTCCTGCTTCTTTATGCACTATCTGTACTATACCTGCATTTGCGCGGGACATCTGTTCCGGAGAAACCGGGTGCTGGCGGCAGTGGGTGTGTACTTTGGCCTGTATATGATTACCCAGATCTTAGGCACGGTATTCATCGTGCTGACGGTGGTTTTGACAGAGGCGGGTGTCCTGGAGCCGCTGTTCGACTGGTTCTATGAATATACCTTAGAGGCAATCCATATCGGTATGTGGGGCAGCATCGCGGCGTATACCGCCTTGATCGGTGCATATTTCCTGTTCTGCCGGTATGTACTGAAGAAAAAACTGAATTTGGAGTGATGGGCTATGAAAAAGATCTATAAAGTTATTTTGACTGCTGCCCTTGCTCTGATGCTGCTGCTTTCCCTAAGCGGCTGCAGCGCATTGGAGGAAATGCGCAGCAACCAGGCCCTCAATTTAGGCCACGGCACGCTCAGCTGGAACGGCGAGATCTATAAGGCTTTGCCGATTTGTAATTATCTGTATCCGAAAATGGATTATGCTGAAAGTGTTTTTGTTACAGAACAGGATGTTCCGGTGCTGTTAAGCACAGTGTTCTACCAGGAGAGCCTGGATGTGAGCGTGGATAAGAACTTCCTGCACGCGCCCTGGACCAATGTATATTACTGCAAAGAGACCCTGTATGAGGATCTGTGCCAACGGATCAAAGCGCCTTTTGTAGTGGATATGGTGTGCTATGAATTTACGGTCTATAATGAAGATGCTGCCGATTTTGAAGATCGGTATTACAAGCTGACAGCTGGGCAGATCGAGGGCTTAGAAGAGATACTGCGCAGTGAGCCCCTTCCGGATAACGACATTATGTGGGAGAAACAGTACTGGGGTATGACCCTTTACAAGAGCAGCCAGGACCGGCTGCTGAAAAAAGACTATATGGACATCTATTACACCGGCAACGGCTACTTCCTGCTGCTTCGCCCGGAGGGCGGCGCAGAGCAGCTGTATGCAGTCCCGCAGAGGTTTAACGGATTGCTGGATAAGATCACAGCAGCATACAAGCAACATAACGGCTTTATAATGGACCATGAGCTTGAGCAGATACCCACCTTTGCGGAATAAACGGCAAGGGGGGTGCGTCTTAAGACGCCCAGCCGTTTTGCTGTCAAATTTCAGTTTGTCGAGCAGTTGGATAATGCGCAAAGGCTCCCTTGTGTAAAGGGAGCTGTCAAAAATCTATTTGATTTTTGACTGAGGGATTGTGGTGCAGAATTTACAACACTCCCATCAGCTGCAGGTGAATCCGTAACGCAATCCCCCA
>JAZNQK010000054.1:0-3902 GCA_045590135.1 Faecousia sp. | reverse complement strand
CAAAACCTGTCTCCCGGCGGATGCGCAGACCTTCCACCTGCCACCTGCTTCTTGCATAGGCTTTCCACAGAGCGCTATTGAGCAATCCTAACCACCGACCGTGTGCATTTGTCAAGGAAAAGTAGTCATAGCGAATCCGCTATGACTACTCTATCCGGTATGGAGACAGGGCTCGATATGCATTTTCGCCATTGGCAAAAATAGAGGCAGGAACCAGTGTTTGCACTTTGCTTTTTGGGTTGCATTTGAGATTGAGCGGTATTTTTCTCTTAATATTGTGTCTATCTTAAGGGAATGCGCATTGGATTAAGGGGTTAATTGCGTAGGAGCTATCGTTTTCCCCGGCAGGCTTGCGCCTGCCGGGGTGTTTACTATGGGTTAATCCGTTTTACGCTATGGGTTTCGTTTTACTTGATCGCTGTAACTGTGACCGTGGTATCACCAATATGCCAGTTATCTCCGCCGCTTCCCTCGGCACCGTACTGCATATAGAATGCCAGGGTATCAGAGAAGCCGGAATCGGTGATATTGATAGCATCAAATGTATGTTGATACCATTCCCACTCGTCATCATCTGTGTCAGCTCGATAATGAGCCATCGCAGAGCCAGTCTTGTTGTTGTAAGGTTTGACCCAAGAGTCTCTATTGCCCAGATGATCACCGTAAATCTGTAAGGAAATGTAGATTCTTACCTTCGTATACCCCTGCTTGATCAGTTCCTCCCGATCAAAGCCCAGATCTACATATTCAAAGAATTCATCATCGTCCGTGACCAGACAATCAGAAGGTCTCTTGTTGGCATCCTTATAGCCCTGACGGAGCTTGAGTGTCGCACTGGTCTGCAGCCACTTAGCGGTGAGGGTCACATCTCCGGCGGTCTGCCAGTAACCGGTATTGGACGGAGTTGTGCCATCAGGCAGCACCCACTCCAGGAACTGATAGCCCTCTTTAGAAGGCTTCATAGAGCTGTAGTTATATGTGCTGTCGAACACCACATTCATAGTGGTCGTACTCATAGAGCCGCCGTTAGTATTGAAAGTGATTTTGTAGGTATTGGCGACCCACTTGGGATATACCTTCACGACGCCATTGGCCTCTGTGGTCAGATTTGCTTTTTCGATCACCTGACCGGCATCGCCCAGTCTGTGACCTTCTGTGCAACCACTGTCGGTATACCAGCCAGCGAAGGTGTAACCGGACAGAACAGGTGCTTCTGCCAGAGTCACATTTTCATCGTACTTGCAGCCGGTGGGATTGGGCATACTGCTGATTTGAGTAGAAGCCGTACTGGGCTTGACGCTCTGGTACTCCAGGGTATAATCGATCTTTTCCCACAGGGCATACATCGTCACGACCTCACCGTTGGAAGCCAGGGAAGTATTGATTACCTGCTCATCGGTGTATGTGCCGGTAGATACAAGCTCGTCCTGACCTTCTACTTTGCCCCGGGTCTCCCAACCTGTAAACAGGTAGCCGTCTCTGGTGAACTCGTTCTTTGCCAGCTTCTCAACGCCGCCAATGGTATGCAGAGTCTTGTTCATGCTGCCCTTGACCGCCAGTTCGTTACCGTCTTCATCATAGACACCGTTGGTCACATACTCAACGAAATAGCTGTTGGCGATCACTTCCGCGATGTTATCTCTGGGAATGCTGTATTCCAGTGTCTCGCAGGTGGGATTGTTCAAAGCGTTTACATCAGGATAATACAGCACAACACCGTGCATATTATCCAGCATACTGTAAGTGTTCATATACACATTGCCGCTTTCGGGATCGTAGGTAACCACGCCGAAGACACGGATGTTGCCTGCCTGAACATAGTCATAATAACCGTGGCGAGAAGAACCGCAGATTGTAATAGATGCTGCGGAAGAGGTGGTCATAGACTTCAGATAGGAGAAGGAGGAACCGACTTCCTGGCCGTTTTCCGTCTCTTCGCCGTAGCTGCCGCCAGTAGACTCGGTGCCGCCCCAGGAATCGGTGTTGGTATTGGCATAACCGTAGCCAGTTTCAATGCCGGCCTTAACCATAGCAGCGTCGCCGCCAATCTCCAGACTGATATCCACATGGGTGCTGTGCTCGTTGGATATCTCCTTTGCCCATTCCTTACTCTGCTCCCACTCGGTAGAAGAAGATATGGACTTGGAAATAGTCTGGGTAATGGAATCTGCAAAGCTTTCTTCCATAGTATTTTCCTGCGACATTTCCAGGGTAAAGTCGCCAGCGCCGGTGTGTCTGTACAGACCCAGAGTGGAGGAGTTCAGCTCTTCCAGAACCACATTCTCAATGGTGCCCAGCTCGTAGGTAAAGATGTAGTGTTCGGTTTCTGGGTTGTACTTAGCAAGCATCAGCGTGTTGGTGCCAGGTACTGCAATGTTACGCATCAGCTTCCAATTGGCAGTCAGATCCAAATCTCCGGTGGTACCGGCTGCGATCTTGTAGTAAGTCTTGCCGCCACGGATCTCGGTCTGCACCTTGTTGTTGGCTTCTGTCCAACCGGTGAAGCCCAGACCGCTCCAGTTGGGATCGTTCAGATAGATCTCATCTTCAACGGTATAGGTAGTCTCATTGTCATTCTCGGGAGCCTCAAAATAACGGATATTATAGGTGACCAGATCCCAGCGTGCATAGAGTATGTAATCCTGGGTGCTACCTGCGGGGATGTAGTCCACAACGGTACCACCCTGAGAAGCGGTGTACCAGCCGACGAACACATAGCCGGGAGCAGCAGGCTCAGGCATCTCCAACAGACCTTCGTGCTCTGCATAGCTGGAAGGTTCAGGGCTTTCCGCACCGTTTAGGTTACGGTAAGTAATGGAGTGATGCTTTGCCTGGAGCATAGGAACTTCCTCCTGCTCCACAAAGACTTCACCGCAGACAGAGCAGTGAGAGCCTTCGGTCAGACCGGGGGCGGTATAGCTGGGAGGAACTGCCTCGTCGATCACTTCTTTATGGCCCTCGGATGCCAGAACGATCTGATCCCAAGTCAGTTCGACAGTTGCTTCAGCGCTGTTAAAGTACTTGCCGCAGTCATCGCAGTAGAAGTGCTTCACATAGCCGTCTTCAGTACAGCTGACAGCCTTGTATGCGTTTTCTTCCATATTGGTGTGCGCACACTTGGGAATAGAGGGCAGCAACGTAATATTGTAGCCGTTGGGATCGGTTATGCTGCCATCAGAAACATACTGACAGATCAGAATAACATCCAGAATATCAATCACATCGTCAGCGTTAACATCAGCGGCACTTTCATTCAGAGAAATGTTAAAGCCATCCGGTTTGGTGACGCAGTCATCAGAGACATACTGCACCAGGGTGATAACGTCCAGGATCTCCACTTTATTGTCCTTGTCGACATCGCCGGGGGTATAGTCGACCACCTGCACGCCACCGCTTACACAGTGAACTGCGATGGATTGCTTATTGGTGTCAATCACCTGCTTTGCAACAATGTTGACCGCCAGATTCTTTCCAGCATCTGCATTCTCTGCCACCTTAAAGGTTAAGGTCAAGAAGCTGCCGTTCAGAACCTCAGAAACAGAATCGCCGTACCAGATAAAGTTGGTACCACCAGAGTTGTAGCTACTGGGCTTCTGATAGTTCAGTTCATCAAAAGCATCCGTGCTTTTTGCGGAGATCAGCTCCAGACCCTCTGCCCAGGATACTGTAAAGGTACCACCAAGAATACCCGGGTTGTTTGCAATGCTGATGTCCTCTTCTACTGTTTGACCGGATGTTCCCCACATTTGCTCTACGGAAACCGTCGGTGTACCGGCGCTTTCCTCAGCAGCAAGCGCATTAACAGGGAGCATACTCAGGACAAGAACAATCACGCAAAGAAGACTTATTATGCGTTTCTTCATTTGAGTTTCCTCCTTTATGTCTTATTCGTTTTTATACAC
>JAZNQK010000053.1:0-31982 GCA_045590135.1 Faecousia sp. | reverse complement strand
TATTTCGGTCGTCACCGGAGACAGTGAATCAACAGATGATGTGGGAAGTACCGCAGAGAACGAAAACCCACCCCGTTCCTGGCTGGTGTTATTTGTTGTTTTGATGAGCGTAATTGTCGTTTTGCTCGTTGTTACTATTGTGCTGAGAAGAAAGCGCAAAAAGGTATAAACTTGATTTTACTGAAAGCCAGGAAGATGATGGACAAGAAACGCCCTCAATGAAAATGACTTGATTGAGGTGATATCATTTCCTGTTTGGAGTGAACTGTGTCGCAACAGATCAGGCTATGTTTTTCGGTGCGTAGCTTTGGCTGCGCACTTTTTATTAGGAGGTTAAAAAATGGTATTGGAACTCAAAAACATAGAAAAATCCTTCGGAGAGAAGAAAGTCCTCACCGGAGTTTCATTCAAAGCTGAGGGTGGCAAAGCCTTTGGCTTGCTCGGCAGAAACGGAGCCGGAAAAACCACATCTATTCGAATTTTGATGGATGTATTTCCCGCAAACAGCGGTGAAGTGCTAATCGACGGTCAGCCCATCGATTACAACAAAATCGGTATTGGCTACCTTCCCGAAGAAAGAGGCTTGTATCCGAAAAAGATCATCATCGATCAACTTACATATTTCGCAGAGCTGAAAGGTATGAGTTGCAAGGCCGCCGTGGAATCCATCGACTATTGGCTTGGTCGTCTCGGTATGACTGAGTACCGTAACAAGCGGCTTGATACTCTCTCTAAGGGTAATCAGCAAAAGATCCAGCTAATAACCGCACTTGCTCACGATCCCGACATCATTATTCTTGACGAGCCGTTTTCGGGACTTGACCCCGTCAATGCAATGCTATTAAAGGATGTGGTTAAGCAGCAGATTGCGAAGGGCAAGATCGTGCTGTTCTCCAGCCATCAGATGAGTTACATAGAAGAATTTTGCGACAGCATTGCGATCCTCAACAACGGTGTTGTTGCTCTGCATGGTGATTTGCACGATATCAAGCGAGACTATCCCCGCGACCGCTTAGTTGTCCGCACAGAAATCCCCGATGCAATCATTTCGGATTTTGGTGCTTCCTGCACCGTTATGGAAAACGGCAACTTGATGATTCGCTTGGCTGATCCTTGCGAAAAGAAAGCTACGATGACTCGCCTTGTAGAAAACTACGATATTGACGAAGTAAAGGTCTTTGAACCTTCTCTTAACGATATTTTCGTAGAATTCGCAGGCGATGCCGCAAAGGAGGACTAAGCGATGAAACAGTTTGGTAAAATACTGAAATTTGAGCTGAAAAATTATGCTAAAAACAAAGCGTTTGTCGGCGTAACCATCTTTTTGATGGTGGTAATTGCTATCGTTATGTTCTTCCCTCGGATTATTGCCTTGTTTGAATCAGACGATACTCCTGATACCACCACAGACCTTTCCGTTATGCTTGTAAAGGCAGATGATCCTACGCAGGCGGATTTGGTGAAAGAAATGTTTGCCGCATCCTTTACAGACTATGATGTGCAGATAACAGATGAGGAAATCAGCGTAATCAAGGACAAAATCACTTCCGGTGATGTAGAGTGTGCTTTTGTAATGAACGGGGCAACCTCATTCACATATTATGTTGATAATCTTTCGATGTACGATATGAATCCCGACATTGCAACAGGTGTCCTGCAACAGATCTATCAAATGAACGCTATGATAGGCGGCGGTATGTCAGCTGAAGATGCCGCAGGTGTTATGAGCATTCAAATTGATGCACAGGTAGAAAGCCTTGGCAAAGATCAAATGCAAAACTTTTTCTATACATACATTATGATTTTTGCGTTATATATGGTCATTCTGCTTTACGGTCAGATGGTAGCAATGAGTGTTGCAACCGAAAAAAGCTCTCGCGCTATGGAACTCCTTATCACCAGCGCTAAGCCCATCAATATGATGTTTGGTAAGGTTTTGGCAGCTTGTATGGCAGGTCTTGTTCAGCTTGTTGCTATCTTCGGCTCGGCACTTGTATTCTACAATGTGAATAAGTCCTATTGGGGCGATAACGGAATCATTGACTCTATCTTCAATATTCCGCCCGAACTGTTTGTATATATGCTCGTATTCTTCCTGCTCGGTTTTCTCATTTATGCGTTCCTCTACGGTGCTATTTCATCTACGGTTTCCAAGTTGGAGGATATCAATACTGCTGTTCAGCCTGTAACTTTCCTGTTCCTGTTCGGCTTTATGGTGGTCATCTTCTCTATGACCAGCGGCAGCGTGGACAATGTTCTGATGACAGTTTGTTCCTACATTCCGTTTACTTCACCAATGGCAATGTTTACAAGAATTGCTATGAGCACTGTTCCTTGGTATGAGATTGCGATTTCTATTGGTATTTTAGTCGCATCTACTTTTGGGATTGGTATACTGTCTGCAAAAATATACCGTGTCGGTGTTCTTATGTACGGAACCTCACCCAAAATCGGTAATATCATCAAAGCTGTTTGGAAGGCGTGATATCTTTTTTGGTGCTACGAGCCAAAGAAAACACCACCCGTTGGGTGGTGTTTTCTTTGGTTATGATACAGTGTTCAAAGTGACCTCCGGGTTATGAGAACGACGAGCGTAGCTCGTTGTGGTAAGCGATCCGACCGCCGCCTGTGGCGGGAGAAGGGAGGGGAGCGAGTCTCTCCCAAGGATATTTTATTTAGAGGTGTGTTGCCCACATCATCCCAGCATAACATCCATCAGCATCATAACAGCGAAACCAAGAATGATGCCCATTGTGGCGGAATAAGGATGTGCTGTTTGGTTTTCTTGGCATTCGGGAATTAACTCGTGTACCGCGACCAGGATCATAGCACCGGCAGCAAAAGAAAGGGCATAGGGCAGGATCTTCTCCACATAGACGACCAACAGTGCCCCGATCACACCTGCGATCGGCTCTACCATACCGGATGCCTGCCCAAGGAAGAAACTCCGTTTCCTGGAATAGCCCTCTCTTCGCAAAGGGACAGAAACTGCTGCGCCCTCAGGAAAATTCTGCAAGCCGATCCCCACGGCTATGGAAATTGCTCCCATTAGGTTTTCAGTTGTATATCCGCCTTCCTGCAATGCGCCAAAGGCAACACCCACCGCCAATCCCTCGGGGATATTATGCAGGGTGATCGAAAGGATCAGCATTGCGATGCGGTGTAGCCGCTCGTTGCTCTTCGCCGGCACATTGTCTGATTTTGCCCTGGCAAAAGCAACGGCCTTGTCGGAAGCCCACATAAACAGGGCACCAAACAGAAACCCTACTGTTGCTACCAGATAGGCCGGCAGGTTGGATGCAACCTCTGCACGCTCGATTGCTGGTTGTAGCAGCGACCAGAAGCTGGCCGCGATCATAACGCCCGCAGCAAAGCCAAGCATAATATTCAAGCCCTTAGGATTGGGGGATTTGAAAAATACAACTGTTGCTGCCCCTAAAGCGGTTACAAGCCAGGTGCCCAGCGTTGCTGCGAATGCCATTGTGACAAAATTATCCATAATGCACCCCCTTTTACACCATTATATTTTCCGTAATGATTTTGGTGCATTACGCAAACCGATACAGGCTGTGTAGATGTTTCCAAAACATTGGCCGGCGGCAAATGCGAAATCACCACTGATACAGGTGATATTCGCATAAAATACAGCAATAACTAAGCCTGCCTCCGCAAGCGAAAGCTGCCATAAGGAACGGTGTTTTCTTGTTTTCGTTATATAAAAGTGCTTGAAAGCAGATTTACATTTGCCCGGTTGCGTGCTATAATATTAGCCAGCAAACAGATATCGAGGCGACCAAGATGAAGATCATTGACATCCACACACATATATACCCGGATGACATTGCCCGCAAGGCAACCGATAGCGTCAGGGATTTTTACGGCATCGGCGACGGCTCTATGGACGGTACGGAAGGTATGCTTTTGAGCCGGGGAAAGGCGGCAGGGATCGAGCGCTATGTGATCCTGCCGGTGGCGATCCGCTCCGACAGGGTGCAGCATATCAACGACTTTATCCTGCAGCGGGCAAAGGAAAACCGCTGTTTTATCCCCTTTGGCACAGTACACGCGGCTATGGACGGCTTGACAGACGAGGTGGAGCGGCTGCTGGCGGCAGGGGTAAAGGGTATCAAGATGCACCCGGACTCCCAGCGCTTTGCCATCGATGATGAGCGGCTGTTTCCCTTGTATGAGACTATCCGAGGACGCATCCCTGTGATGCTGCATATGGGAGATCTGCGGTATAACTACTCCCATCCGGTGAAGCTGCGGAAGGTGCTGGATATGTTTCCGGGACTGGATGCCATTGCCGCCCACTTTGGCGGCTATGCGATGTATGAAACTGCCCGGGAGCAGCTGCAGGATACCAACTGCATTATGGATATTTCCAGTTCCATGATGTTCATGGAGCCGGGCGTCCCGGAAAAGTACATCAACATCTATGGCGCAGAGCGTATGGCATATGGCTCAGATTATCCGATGTTTGACCCCGTAGGGGAAGTAGAGCACCTGATGCGCCTGCGTCTGACAGACGAACAAAAAGAGCAGATCGCCTGGAAAACCGCCCACCGATTCTTAAAGCTATAAAAAAGGACGCGTTTTATAACGCGTCCTTTTTGTTACACACAGGTAAATTCCGGTTTGACGGGCTGGATACTCTAAACTGTCATTGCGAGCCAGTGCTCACACTGGCGTGGCAATCTACTGTAATAACTACATTTTTGAGATTGCCACAACCAGTCTGCGGACTGGTTGTGGCAATGGCAACGGGGGTTAAACCGCTCGTCAAACTGAAATTTGATAGGATCAAGACGAAAAGGGTGCGTTTTGCAACGCACCCTTTGACTTTTATTTACCAACCTTAACGCGCCAGCCCAAGGTGTCGGGCAGCTTGCCGGTCTGGATGCCGGTGATGGTCTCATACAGCTTCATACTCAGTTCGCCGGTGGAGCCGTCGCCGATGGTCATCACTTCATCCTTATAGCGCAGCTTGCCCACCGGGGAGATAACGGCAGCAGTGCCGGTGCCGAACACTTCTTCCAAAGTGCCGTTTTTCTGAGCCTGGAGCAGCTCCTCTGCGGAGATTTTCCGCTCCTGCACATCATAACCCCAAGCCTTGCAAAGCTGGATGGTGGAGTCACGGGTGATGCCGGGGAGGATAGAGCCGCTGAGGGCGGGAGTGACAACCTTGCCGTCGATCTTGAAGAAGATGTTCATAGCGCCGACTTCTTCAATATACTTGCGCTCCACGCCGTCCAGCCACAACACCTGAGAATAGCCGGCATCATGAGCCTTCTGCTGGGCGATCAGGCTGGCAGCGTAGTTACCGCCGGTCTTGGCAAAGCCGATACCGCCGCGGACAGCACGGACATACTCATCCTCGATCCAGATGCCCACAGGGGCCAAACCGCTTTCGTAGTATGCGCCGCTGGGGGACAAAATGACTATAAACAGATAGGTCTTGGAGGGCGCAACACCCAAAAACTCATCGGTGGCGATGATGAAAGGACGGATGTACAAGGATGTACCGGGATCGGAGGGGATCCAGTCACGGTCCACATCCACCACGGTGCTGACGGCCTGCACAAAGTCCTCAATGGGCAGCTGCGGGATCACCAGGCGGTCGTTGGTAGCATTGGTGCGCTTGGCATTCATATCCGGACGGAACAGGAACACCTCGCCGTTTTCGTTCTTGTAAGCCTTCAGACCCTCGAACATTTCCTGACCGTAATGGTAGACCATAGCGGCGGGGGAGAGGGAGATGTTGTGGAAGGGCTCGATCCGGGGATCGTGCCAGCCCTTGCCCTCGGTGTAGTTCATAATGAACATATGATCCGTGAAGATCTTACCGAAACCCAGCTTCTGACCCGGCTGTGGTTTTGCCTGGGGCTGGGTGGTTTTGGTAATTTTAATATCCAGCATAGTTATCGCGCTCCTTAGTAATCATAGCCGGCCTGGAGAGCCTGGCAGTTGGCATCAATGAGGTTTGCCTTCTTGGCAGGAATAAATGCTTCTAAGGTTTCCTTGCTGCCGGTATAGGAAATGGCATCGCACTCCTTCATTACCTTACCCATCAGCACCATATTGGCAAGGGTGGTAAAGCCGGCATTCTTGGCGATTTGGGTGGCGGGGATGTAGTGCACCTTTACATCGGTGCGCTCCACCTTGGCATCGATCAGGGTGGAATCAATAAAGATCTGACCGCCGGGAACCACGGAATCCACAAACTTCAGCAAGGACGGCAGATTCATTGCCACCAGCACATCGGGAGTGGTGATAATGGGAGAGCCCACGGGGGTGTCGGAGATGACAACGCTGCAGTTGGCAGTGCCGCCACGCATCTCAGGGCCGTAAGAGGGCAGCCAGGAGACCTGCAGATCTTCCATTAAGCCTTTGTAGGCTAAAAACTTACCGGCAAACAGAACGCCCTGTCCACCAAAGCCTGCAATGAGGATCTGTGTTGTTTTCATCTCACTTGCCCTCCTTTGCGGCGGTGCGGTCTTTGTAAACGCCGATGGGATAGTACGGGAGCATATCGCTTTCCACCCACTCCAGCGCCTTCTGGGGTGTCATACCCCAGTTGGTGGGACAGGCGGAGACCACTTCGATAAGGGAGAAGCCCTTGCCGTCGATCTGATTCTGGAATGCCTTTTTGATGGCCTTCTTGGCACCGTTCACATTCTTAACATTATTGACCGCTACCCGGGCAATGTACTCAGGACCTTCCAGGGTGGACAGCATCTCACAGACCTTGATGGGCCAGCCGCAGTGGTTGACATCACGGCCATAAGGAGAAGTCTGGGTCACCTGACCGGGCAGGCTGGTGGGAGCCATCTGTCCGCCGGTCATACCGTAAATAGCGTTATTAACGAAGATAACGGTGATATTCTCATTTCTTGCGGCGCTGTGGACGGTTTCCGCCATACCGATGGAAGCTAAGTCGCCGTCACCCTGATAGGTGAATACCACATTCTCCGGACGGCAGCGCTTGATACCGGTTGCCACCGCAGGTGCTCTGCCATGGGCAGCTTCGATCATATCGCAGTTAAAGTAATCGTATGCCATAACCGCGCAGCCAACAGGGGCAACGCCGATGGTCTTGCCTTCGATGCCCAGCTCATCCATAACTTCTGCCACCAAACGGTGGATAATGCCGTGGGGACAGCCGGGACAGTAATGCAGAGGGACATCTGCCAGGGACTTGGGTTTTTGGAATGCAACTGCCATATCAGAACGCTCCTTTCTGTGCATTACGGATGCTCTCCAGCACTTCTTCCGGACTGGGGATCATACCGCCGCAGCGATTGCAGAGGGAAACCGGCTTCTTGCAGGATGTGGCAAGACGGATATCCTCGATCATCTGACCCATATTCAGCTCCACGCTGATAAAGCTCTTAACCTTATCTGCTGCAGCAGCCAAAGGTTTCGTGGGGAAGGGCCACAAGGTGATGGGACGGATCAAGCCCACCTTGATGCCTTCTGCCCGGGCGGCAACAACAGCGTTCTTAGCCACACGGGATGCAATGCCGAAGGCTACCACGCAGTACTCGGCATCCTCCATCATATACTCTTCCCACATAGCCTCGTTCTGCTCTACCAGCTCGTAGCGCTTATAACGCTCGAAGTTCTTGATCTCCAGCTCGTCAGGCTTCAGATACAGGGAGTTGACGATGTTGTGCTTTCTTTCGCAGTTTGTGCCAGTAAGTGCCCAGGGCTTTTCGTAAACTTCAATTTCCGCATCCTCAAAGGAGATAGGCTCCATCATCTGACCGATGGTGCCGTCTGCCAGGATCATAGAAGTCATCAGATACTTATCTGCAAGGTTAAAGCCCTTAATAGTCAGGCTTGCCATCTCCTGCACAGAAGCAGGCGCTAAAACGATCATACGGTAGTCACCGTGACCGCCGCCCTTGGTTGCCTGGAAATAATCAGACTGGGAAGGCTGAATGCCGCCCAGACCCGGACCGCCGCGCTGGACATTGACCACCAGCGCAGGCACATCGGAGCCGGCAATGTAGCTCAGCCCCTCCGCCTTCAGAGAAATTCCGGGGCTGGAGGAGGAGGTCATAACCCGGGCGCCGGTAGCGGCTGCACCGTAGACCATATTGATAGAAGCGATCTCGCTTTCCGCCTGCAGGAAAACACCGCCGATCTTGGGCATCTTCTTAGCCATATAAGCAGCAATTTCCGTCTGCGGCGTAATGGGGTAACCGAAATAGTGACGGCAACCGGCACGGATCGCAGCCTCTGTGATGGCTTCGTTGCCCTTCATAAGTACTCTTTCTGCCATAACGCGCCTCCTTATTTCTCAACCGTGATAATGCAGTCCGGACACATGGTAGCGCAGAATGCGCAGCCGATGCAGTTTTCCGGTGTGACCATCTGTGCCGGGGAATAACCCTTTTTGTTGATGGTGTCCGTGGAGATAGCCAAACAGTTCTTGGGGCAGGCATCCACGCACAGACCGCAGCCTTTGCACAGATCCGTGTTAAAAGTGAGTTTTGCCATATTGATTCCTCCTTACAAGGTGGGTATTTCAAAATACTTATCCTGCAGCTGCAGGGGAAATACATTACTGAGCTTGCCGCAGAGCGCCTGTGCCACTGCTTTTTCAGCACTGTGAAACGCAATGGGCAAGCCGCTGAGGGCACTTAGCCGGTTTGCGTGGTCCAAAGATTCCAGCAGGGTTTGTTCGGTGGTCTCCGGACCTAAGTTTGTATTGTTGACGATATGGGTGAAAGGCAGATCGCAGGCAACCTCGATCTCCCGCATAACCTCCAGGGCGTCCTCCGGGGTGCGGGTCAGGGGACGGCAGAAGTTAGCCACAAATATCATAGCGTAATCCTGCTCCTGTTTGATGGCGGGCACATAGCGGCCCAAGGCATAAGCACCCCGGTCATCGCCGCCGATATCTGCAACGGCATAGGTTTTTTTATCCTGCACCAGGCGGTATGCCTCCGCAGGCAAAGCCGGCAGATCCACATTGGTGTTGGCGTATTGGGGTGAGATCAGATCGACCCCAGCCGCTTCCAACAGTGTCCGGCTGTCCTTTGTACGAAAATACGGATTCACAATATCCAGATCTCCGATACAAACCTTTTTTCCTTCCTTTGCCAGCATCAGCGCATAGTTAACGGCAATGTTGGTTTTGCCGCTGCCGTAATGTCCGGCAAACAGCGTCAGTCGTTTATGTTCCATCATCATAACTTCTTGCGGATGATCTTACCGCTGACGGTCTTGGGTAAGCTCTCCTTAAACTCCACGATCCGGGGATACTTGTAGGGAGCCGTGCGGCTCTTTACATAGTTCTGGATCTCCTTGCGCAATTCATCGGTTCCGATGAAGCCCTTTACCAGCACGATGCTGGCCTTGACCACCTGGCCTCTGACCTCGTCCGGGGCTGCGGAAACGCCGCACTCCAGGACATAAGGCAGCTCCATAATGACATTTTCAATTTCAAAGGGTCCGATCCGGTAGCCGGAGGACTTGATCACATCGTCAGCGCGGCCTACATACCAGTAGAAACCGTCCTCGTCCTTCCAGGCAAGATCGCCGGTGTGATACCAGCCATCGCGCCAGGTCTCGTCAGTGACCTCCTGATTGCCTTCATAGGCATAGGCAAGGCCGCAGGGCAGACCCTTGGAAATGTCGATACAGATCTCGCCGCTTTCACCGGTCTCCACGGGGTTCCCGTCGATGTCCAGCAGCTGCACATTGTAAAGAGGCACAGGCTTACCCATAGCGCCGAACTTGTGGCTGCCGCCGGCAAGGTTACCGATGACCAGAGTGCTTTCAGATTGACCGAAGCCTTCCATGATCTTCAGACCGGTGGTCTTTTCAAACTGACGGAACACCTCGGGGTTCAGCGCCTCGCCTGCAGTGGATGCATGCTCAATGGAGGACAGATCGTACTGGGAGATATCCTGCTTGATGAGCATTCGATACATAGTAGGCGGTGCGCAGAAGGTGGTGATCTTGTATTTTGCGAACATAGGCAGGATCTTTTCTGCGTCAAACCGATCAAAGTCGTAGACGAAAATAGCTGCCTCACACAGCCACTGGCCGTAGAGCTTGCCCCAGGAGGACTTAGCCCAGCCGGTGTCAGAAATGGTCAGGTGCAGTCCGTCGGGATTCACCTGATGCCAGTATTTTGCGGTAATAAAGTGACCCAGGGGGTACTTATAGTTGTGGGCGGCCAGCTTGGGATAGCCGGAGGTGCCGGAGGTGAAGAACATCAGCATAGGGTCTGCGCCGCAGGGAGTATCCTCTGTACGGGCGAAATGACTGCTGAACATGGTGTACTCTTCGTTGAAGTTGCGCCAGCCTTCCCGGCTTCCGCCTACAAGGATCTTATGCTGAAGACCCGGACTTTTGATGGCTGCTTCATCTACAGATCGCGCCACATCTCCGTCGGCGGTGCAAAGAATAGCCTTGATATTGCCGGCGGCAAAACGGTATGTAAAGTCCTTTTCCAGAAGCTGGTTGGTGGCAGGGATGGCAACTGCACCCAGCTTGTGCAAGCCGAGAATGGCAAACCAGAACTGATAGTGGCGCTTCAGCACCAGCATCACCCGGTCACCACGCTGGATGCCCAGGCTCTTAAAGTAGTTGGCGGCTCTGGCAGATTCCTTTTTAATATCCTGGAAGGTAAAACGCCGCTCCGTTCCGTCCTCAGAAATGTGGAGCATTGCCAGCTTATCCGGCTTACGCTCACCCAAAGCATCCACAACATCAAAGGCAAAGTTGAACTTTTCTTCGTTTTGGAATGCAATCTTGGTCAGGATGCCGTTTTCCTCGGTGGGGATAATAAAATCATGGTAAATACGCCGCTGCGTATCCGCCACTCTGCGGGGGGTCGCATTGGACAGCGCTGCCGCCTGCTCACCCTCGCGGGCGGCAGAATTGGAAAGCACGATGGCATAGAATGCGCAATCCTCGCCATCCACGGCGATCATACCGTGGGGAGTGGAGGAGTCGTAGTAGATACAGTCACCGGCGTGGAGAATTTCGGTGTTTGCACCGATCTGGATCTTCATATGGCCACGGATGACGATATCGCACTCCTGCCCCTCGTGGGTCACCAGCTCGATAGCCTCGTGCTCCGCGCCGGGACGGTATGCCAGCTTCATATATAGCGGCAGCGCGATACGGTTGCGGAAATCCGGGGCTAAGTTGTAGCCGATCATATGATGGGCCTCTTCGATCCGCTGACCTTCGCCTCTGCGGGTCAGGGCATAGGAACGCAGCTTCGGGCTGCGGCCTTCCAGAAGATCGCTGAAGTCCACGCCGAAGATCAGCACACAGCGGTACAGGAATGCAATGCTCAAATTCTGATTACCTGCTTCGCACTGCTCGTACTCCTGAACGCTGATACCGGTGCGCTGTGCCATTTCTTCTACAGATAAGCCCGTAATAAGACGCAGCTCCCGGATACGCTCGGCGATCTGGCGGATCTTATATTCCATTGCCGTTGTGTTCTGATCCATAGTGTGTTCTCCAATCTCGAAGTGAGGTATCCAACTATTATACTAAAATATATAAAACCTTGTCAATATTTGACGGCCTTATATTTGCTGAAAATCCGCAATAATCAAAGTTTGTTACGGATGATCTTTCCGCTGATGGTCTTAGGCAGCGATTCCCGGAATTCCACGATCCGGGGATACTTATAAGGCGCGGTATGCTGCTTGACATAGTTTTGGATCTCTTTTTTCAGTTCTTCCGTGCCGACTGTGCCTTCGACCAGCACGATGCAGGCCTTTACCACCTGACCGCGAACCTCGTCAGGAGCAGCACATACGCCACATTCCAAAACATAGGGCAGCTCCATAATGGTAGATTCGATCTCGAAGGGTCCGATCCGATAGCCGGAGGATTTGATCACATCGTCTGCCCGGCCCACATACCAATAGTAGCCGTCTTCGTCCCGCCATGCTACATCGCCGGTGTGATACATACCGTCGTGCCATACGGCATCGGTAGCTTCCTGATTGCGGTAGTAACCAAGGAATACGCCGCAGGTAGGCTTGGGATCGGTACGGATAACGATCTCGCCGTTGACACCGTCTTCTACCGGATTGCCATGGGCATCCACAATATCGATGCCGTAACCGGGAACCGGCTTGCCCATAGCACCGGGCTTGATGTCAGCACCGTACAGATTGGCGATGCCCAGGGTCATTTCGGTCTGACCGAAGCCTTCGTGGATCCGCAGGCCGGTAGCCTTTTCGAACTGATAGAACACTTCCGGATTCAGCGCTTCACCGGCTGTGGTGGCGTGATGGATAGAGGAAAGATCGTATTTGCTCAGATCCTGCTTGATGAGCAAACGGTACATAGTAGGCGGCGCGCAGAAGGTGGTGATATTGTACTTCTTAAACATAGGCAGGATCTTCTCTGCGTCAAAGCGGTCAAAGTCATATGTAAAGACAGCGCCCTCACAGAGCCACTGACCGTAGAGCTTGCCCCACAGAGCCTTGCCCCAGCCGGTTTCGGAGATGGTAAAATGCAGACCGTCTCGCTCACACAGATGCCAGTACTTGGCGGTCACATAGTGACCCAGAGCGTATTTGTAGGAATGGGTAGCCATCTTGGGATAGCCGGTGGTGCCGGAGGTGAAGAGCATCAGCATAGGATCACTGCCGCAGGGCGCATCCTCTGTGCGCTGGTAACGGCGGCTGAACAGGCCGTACTCCTCGTTGTAATCGTGCCAGCCCTCCCGGCTGCCGCCTACCAGAATTTTGGTCAGGCTGATGGAGGCGGTCTTTTCTGCCAGCTCGACTTGCTTTGCGGTATCACCGTCTGCGGTACACAAAATTGCGTTTACATCTGCAGCCTGGAAACGGTATACAAAATCGTGCTCCATCAGCTGGTTGGTGGCGGGGATGGCAATGGCGCCCAGCTTGTGTAAGCCAAGGATGGCAAACCAGAACTGATAGTGGCGCTTCAGCACCAGCATAACTCTGTCGCCCCGCTTGATGCCCAGGCTCTTAAAGTAGTTGGCACTTTGAGAGCTTGCATCCTTCATATCCTTAAAGGTAAAGCGACGCTCTGTCAAATCATTGGAAATATGGACCATGGCCAGCTTTTCGGGCTCTCTTCTGGCAATGGCATCTACTGTATCAAAAGCAAAGTTATAGGTATCCTCGTCCGAGAAGGTAACGCCCTGCATAATGCCGTTTTCGTCTTCCAAAGCGTTTACGAACTTGTTGCACAGCAGATTCTGCTCCAGCTTGCCCTTATGGCTCTGACCGATATACAGAGGCTGATCCGTGGTATCGGATGCCATGATCATAGACAGGAACACACAATCCTGACCGTCGATGGCGATCATACCGTGGGGGGTGGAAGACTTATAGAAGATACTGTCGCCCTCCCTAAGGACCTCCTCATGGTCACCGATCTTAATGCGCATAGCGCCCTTGACCACCAGATCAAATTCCTGACCGGTGTGGGTGGTGGTGTGAATGGGCTTATCCTGAAGCTCTTCAGAATATTTATAGGTGACCCAATAGGGGGTCGCCAGCTTTTTGCGGAACATAGGTGCCATATCCTGGATGGTAATGCCATCCTCGCTGGCAGTGACCAGACCCTTGCCCCGGCGGGTAACGGTATAGCCGCTGAGCTTTGCACTGTGGCCTTCCAACAGAACGGTGATCTCCACACCAAAAACCTTGGCGCACTTATGCAGGAAGGTAAAGGGCAGATCTACTGTGCCGGTTTCATACTGGCGGTAGATATCCTCTGAGACCTCCGTCAGCTCAGCCATTTTCTGCATGCTGTAGCCCAGAATTTCCCGCATACCTCTAATACGGGTGGCAATGTCCATAAGTTGGGTAGAGGTATTTGTGTTGGTCATAAGAAATCTCCTTTCTGAATGTGAAATGGCAATAAAAAAGCCCCAAGAAACAAAGTTCTTGAGACGAGTATTATGAACCCGCGGTACCACTCAAATTGCAGCCTTGGCTGCCACTTCGCGCTCCAATAAGCGCTATCCCTTAACGCGGGCAAACGAAAGCACCTGGCAATTGCTCGGCACTTCAGCTCGGAAGTGATGGGTCTGATGGCACCAATCTGTCAGCTTGCACCAACCGCTGACTCTCTGTAAGCTTGGTCTGCCGGACCGTCTTCGTCACAGCTTTTCTATATTGGGAACATTCTAACATGTCCGCCAGGAAAAGTCAAATGTCTTTTTGTCAAAGAAATGTCTGATATTGCGTTATCTGTTTGTTAAAAACACACAAGAATGGAAAAATCAAATTGTGGCTATTGACAAGCGCAGACCTTTGTGCTTAAATATACTCACCAATATTTTAATGACTTTGACGGAAAATTTGCTTTATCCTTAAAGCTCCAGAGAGCCGGCGGAGGGTGCGAGCCGGTGCGGTAGGATTTGGCGATCTGATTCCTGAGTCGATCTTGTGAAAGCGCAGGCAAGTAATGAGATCCGGATTCCCCCGTTACAGGGATAGGGCTTGTTGGAGTCCGATGAGTGATTCTCCCCCGGGAGGATAAGCAGGGTGGTACCGCGAATACAAATTCGTCCCTGAGATCCTTAAGATCTCAGGGACTTTTCATTTATAATAAGGAGTTGTACACTATGAACAAGATCAAGCTGTCCGATGTAACAATGAAGCAGGTTGCCGATGGTTTCAGCCTGTCCTTTAAGGAGAAAATCGAGCTGTCCAAGCTGCTGGACAAGCTGGGCGTGTCGGTCATTGAGCTGGAAGGTATCAGCAATGCCCGCATCGACAGTTTGCGGATCAAGTCCATTGCGGCAGCGGTGGATAGCAGTATCGTTGCCGTTCCTGTTCAGTTAACGGCAGAAAGTCCTGCCCAGGTCTGGGCGGCTTTGCAGCAGGCAAAGCATCCCCGGCTTCAGGTGTGCGGTGCGGTGAGCGCGGTACAGATGGAGTATCTGTTCCATAAGAAGCCGGATGCTATGTACGCAGCCATTGTCGATACCATCAAGGCCTGCAAGGCCTTGTGCGCGGATGTGGAGTTTTTGGCAGATGATGCCACCCGGGCAGACCCGGAATTCCTTGCCCGGACAGTCAGCGCCGCCATTGATGCCGGCGCGACCACCGTCACCATCTGCGATACCGCCGGCTCTATGCTGAGCGCTGAGTTTTCTGCGTTTATCAAAAAGCTCTACGAAGCAGCCCCTGCGCTGAAAACGGTGGATGTGGGTGTGTCCTGCTGCAATGCATTGGCTATGGCGGATGCCTGCGCGATAGCTTCCATTGGCGAAGGCGTTACCGAGCTGAAGGCAGCGGCTTATCCCATTGACACAGCAAGCCTTGCAGCCATTGCAAAGCTGCTGAGCGTAAGAGGGGATAGCCTGGGTGTTGTCAGCACCGTTCAGACCACACAGCTGAGCCGGATCATGGAGCGCGTGAGTCAGATCTGCCAGGCGGGAAAGACCAAGGGCGCTATGCTGGCTGCACCCCATGCAGATTCCGGCGTCTATCTGACTGCCCACGATGATATTGCAGCGGTAGCCAAAGTGGCTGAGCAGCTGGGTTACGAGTTGTCTGAGGATGACTGCGTAAAGGTTTTTGACGCTTTTCAGCGGATCGCTTCCAAAAAAGAGCAGGTCAGCTCCAAGGAGCTGGATGCCATTATTGCCTCTGCTGCATTGCAGGTGCCGCCTACTTATAAGCTGGATACCTTTGTGATCACCTCCGGCAATACCATTTCCTCCACAGCCCACATCAAGCTTACTAAAAATGACCTGCCCTTGGAGGGCGTGTCCATTGGCGACGGTCCCATTGATGCGGCGTTTGTTGCCATTGAAAGTATTACCGGCTGTCATTATGAACTGGTCGATTTCCAGCTGCAGGCAGTTACAGAAGGCCGGGAGGCTATGGGTCAGACCGTGGTGAAGCTCCGCAGCGGCGGCAAGGTCTATTCCGGAAAGGGTATTTCCACGGATATCGTAGCCGCCGGCATCCATGCTTACCTGAGTGCTTTGAACAAGATCGTATACGAGGAGGAAGAAGTATGAAGCTTTCCTTTTCTACCCGCGGCTGGCCGGATCTGACCTGGGAGGAAATGACCCAAACAGCATTGGAAATGGGCTTTGGCGGTATTGAGGTATATAATCTGCCCAAGTTCGACGATATGCTGGCAAAGGGCGGTCCTTTCCATCCATATCAGACGGCGGCAACTGTCCGTGATCTGCGGGAAAAGAAGCTGAGCATCCCTTGCTTTGATACATCCTGCGATCTTTCTGCCGATCCCAATGCTGTGGCCACATTGACACAGCTTATGGAAATTGCCAAAAACGCACAGGTGAAATATGTTGTAGCCTGTGCTTTGCAGGATAACGAGGAAACCGTTCTGCATGCATTGCAGCAGCTGACGCCGGTTGCGGAAAAGTGCGGCGTATCTCTGCTTCTGAAAACCAGCGGCATTTACGCCAATACTGCAAGACTGCGCGCTGTGCTGGATCAGTTTGCCAGCGATAATTTGGGCGCTTTGTGGGATGTACACCATCCTTACCGGGACTTTGGTGAAAGCGGTGATGCCACCATCAAAAACCTGGGCGCTTATGTAGGGCATGTGCATTTGCGGGATTCTGATGACACAGGCACCTATCAGCTCATCGGTGAGGGCACGATGCCCATTGAAGATGTGATGCGCGCTTTGTCCAGCGTGAACTACGACGGTTTTATCTCTTTGGAGTGGAAACCGGAGTGGCTGGAGGATCTGCAGGACCCGGAGATCATTTTCCCTTACTTTGTGAATTATATGGCCCGGTTCCATTCTACCCGGGGTATGAAGAAAAAGCTTTATCCCAACCACGACGGCACCGGCCAGTATATCTGGAAAAAGGACGAGCTCATCAATCTGACCTTCCCCCAGGTGCTGGATCGGGTGGCGGAGGAGTACCCGGATCAGTATTGCTTTAAGTATACCACGCTGGATTATACCCGTACTTATGCCCAGTTCCGGGAGGATGTGGACCGGTTTGCAAGAGCTTTGGTCTCTATGGGTGTCAAGGCCGGTTCCAAGGTGGCGATCTGGGCAACCAATGTGCCTGCCTGGTATATCACCTTCTGGGCAACCACAAGGATCGGCGCTGTGCTGGTCACGGTGAATACCGCCTATAAGATCCACGAGGCAGAGTACTTGCTGCGTCAATCCGATACCCATACCCTGGTTATGATCGACAGCTGCCTGGATTCCAACTATGCGCAGATCATAAACGAGCTTTGCCCGGAGATCGCCACTACTAAGGCGGGAGAGCCTTTGCACTGCAAAAAGCTGCCGTTTTTGCGCAATGTGATCACCGTAGGCTTCAAGCAGCCCGGCTGCCTGACCTTCGACGAGGCTATGGCAAGATACGAGCTGGTCAGCCGGGAGCGGGTAGCCCAAATGGCAGCCGCCGTCCGTCCGGACGATGTGTGCAATATGCAGTACACCTCCGGCACTACCGGCTTCCCCAAGGGCGTTATGCTCACCCACTATAATGTGGTAAACAACGGCAAATGTATCGGTGACCGGATGGGACTTTCTACCGCTGACCGAATGATGATCCAGGTGCCTATGTTCCACTGCTTCGGTATGACGCTGTCCATGACTTCCTCTATGACCCACGGCGCGACTATGTGCCCTATGCCGTATTTCTCCGCTACATCGTCTTTGGCCTGTATCAATCAGGAGAAGATCACCTGTTTTAATGGCGTTCCTACCATGTTTATTGCCATGTTCAATCACCCGGATTACCGCAAGACGGATTTTAGCCATATGCGTACCGGTATTATGGCAGGTGCCGGCTGCCCGCCGGAGCTGATGCGCCGGGCTGCCCGGCCGGATGAGATGAATATGTACGGTATCGTCAGTGTCTACGGACAGACCGAGTGCGCCCCGGGCAATACCATGAGCGCCTGGACGGATTCTTTGGAAGTCCGTACGGATACGGTGGGATACGCTTTCCCCCATGTCCAGTGCAAGATCGTTGATCCGGAGACCGGCGAGGAAGTAGGCCCCGGTGTCAACGGCGAGTTCTGCGCCAAGGGCTATAACACTATGAAGGGCTACTACAAAATGCCCCAGGCAACGGCAGACACCATCGATGCAGACGGCTGGCTCCACTCCGGTGACCTTGCCTGTAAGGACGAGGATGGCAACTACCGGATCACCGGAAGACTGAAGGATATGATCATCCGGGGCGGTGAGAATATCTACCCCAAGGAGATCGAGGAATTTATCTATACCCACCCCCAGACCAAGGATGTGCAGGTTATCGGTGTGCCGGATAAAAAGTACGGCGAAGAAATTATGGCTTGCATTATTCTGAAAGAGCCCGGTTCTGTGACGGTGGAGGAGATGACCGCCTACATTAAGGCAAGTATGGCGCGGCACAAAGTACCCAAGTATATTGAGTTTGTGGACAGCTTCCCTATGAATGCGGCAGGCAAGATCCTCAAATACAAAATGCGCGCGGACGCAGCGGCGCGCCTTGGGCTGACCGGTGACGGCTCGGATACCGCCGGCAATCCCGGAAAATAAAATTTGTATTTGTGTTCGGGAAAACACAAATATATCGATTTTACCAATAAGCAAAAATATCGAATTACAAAGCAATATATCGAAAAAGTCAAAACCTCCGGCCGGAGGTTTTGACTTTGCATTTTCGGATGCAGGGACGGCAGATGTATATTTCCCGGAAGAAAATGGAAGAATAAGCATATCACAATGCGTGAAGGGAGTGGTGTGCTTGTTTAAGCACGAAAAGCAGTTATTTCACCCGGTGGGGATCGAACGGCCCAACCCTCAGTATGCGGCGCTGCTGCAGGAGCAGCTGGGCGGTGGCAACGGCGAGCTGAAGGCGGCTATGCAGTATATGTCCCAAAGCTTTCGTATTAAGGATCCGAAGATCAAGGATCTGTTTTTGGACATTGCGGCGGAGGAGCTGGGGCATATGGAGATGGTGGCGCAAACCATCAATTTGCTCAACGGTCACGATGTGGAAGCAAGCCGGGTCAGCGCAGGGGAGATACAAAGCCATGTGATCTTAGGCTTGAATCCGGGTCTCATCAATGCCTCCGGCTATTCATGGACAGCAGATTATGTGACGGTAACCGGCGATTTGTGCGCGGATCTTCTGAGCAACATTGCATCAGAACAGCGGGCAAAGGTGGTATATGAATATTTGTACCGCCAGATTCAGGATAAGAGAGTGCGCGAGACCATCGACTTTTTGCTGAATCGGGAAGAGGCGCACAATCAGATGTTCCGGGATGCCTTCAATGCGGTGCAAAATTCCGGCTCCAATCAGGATTTTGGTACTACCAAGGCGGCGAAGATGTATTTCTCTTTGTCAGATCCCGGGCCCAATGCCTTTGCCGGCAATCCGGTGCAGCCGCCCAAATTTTCCAACTGATGCAAGCTGCTGCCTGACGGTAAAACGCAATAGCACAAGCGTCAGTAAACGCAAGGGGTGCGTTGCAAAACGCACCCCTTCTGCTTTTTTAATATCCAAAAAAGTTTTGCGCTACATAGCAAACCTCCTCGGTCTCTGACCACAGAACGCAAATAGAAACCGATGTATAGGTGCTTTTCAGAATGTTTTCCCGGTGTCCGGGGGAATCCATCCAGCTGCCAAAGATCATATCTGCCATAAGCAGCGTATCGGAAATATGTCGCGCGGTACAATTGCTTGCCTGATTCAGATTCTCGCCGTTAATACAATACAAAAATACCCCGTGATCTTCATATACGGAATTCCACTTTTCTCCGTTGGGGCGAATATGATCGTATAGGGTGAAACAGTCCTGCGCACGGAGCTTGGTGAAGCAGTAGGCATCCTCATTCCAACTGAGCGGGGAAAGACCGTATTTTTCCCGGGCTACATTACACAGATAGAAAACCTCCTGCTCAATAGCGGCATAAGGATGGGTTTCTGTCCAGCTGTTCAGCTTCATCGTATAATCGCTGATGTTCGTGCCCTCTTCTACGGTGTAGGATACACCGCTGGGGGAAGTATAGGTAAGCATCCTCTTTAGCCTTGGTGTGGATTCTCCGGCATAGAGAAATGCGCCGCAGACATTGCAGACAATGTCACCGGTATAGCCTTCGCTCTCGGTGGTGGCAGTCTTTTCGTTGATGGTGACGGTGTTTGCGTGCAGACAGACCGCTGGCTTCGGTACGGTGGTTTCCTGACTTTCCGCAGGCAACTGCGTTACGGGTACGGTGGTTGCCACGGTTTCCGGAGCACTTTCGGGTACAGTGGTAGTTTCTGTTGATTCCGTTTCCGGGGCGGTGGTTACTTCCGCAGTTTCAGCTGCAGCGGATCCTTCTGTACTGCCTATGGTGCAGGTTGTGGCAGATGTAGTATTGAGCATTTCCTGTGGCGGCTGGGTCGCGGGGGTAGTATGGGGCGCACGGCAGCATCCGGACAGGATGATAAAAATGATCAACTGTAGACAGATCAGTTTTTTCATAAATAGGCACCCCCCTTTCTTTTTAATTATTGTAGCACATCTTTTAAAAAATGCAAAAAAAATCACCGAAATGCATCGCATTTCGGTGATTTTATTATGGTTTAACAGTGCGGCTTAATCGTCGATTTCCGGAAGCTCGGGCTTATACTCCAGCACGAACTCACCGGTGTACATATCCGGCTTCTTTTCGGGGGTCACCAGATAGGAAAGATAACCGGCGTCATTATACCAGGCGAAAACATACTCGGTAGGCTTGGTGTTCAGGCTGTTTTTACCGGAAACTTCAAGGATGATCATGATCTTATCGGTCTTTGCTCCGGTGTCCTCGTCCCGCAGATAGCCGCCGTAGGCCTGTGTCAGGGTGATGGATGTTTCGTCTCTCAGCAGGGGTTCCAGCAGCAGATCGGCTGCTTCCTGCGCCAGTGCCTGATGCTCGGGGTACTTAATGAGGTCAGATCTCAGAACGCCGCAGACTGTGCAGGACTGAGGCTCGGGATCGTTAATGCTGGTCCACTTATGCTCGGCAGGCTTACCCTCGGTGACCTTGCAGCGGCTGCAGGTTCTGGGCTCGGTACAGGTGGCCTTGCCCCAGGCGTGACCGGCGGCCTTGCCCTCGGATACTTTGCAAACAGAGCAGTATTTTGCTGCAGTGCAGGTAGCGTCTACCCAGGTGTGACCGGCTGCTTCACCTTCTACGATGCCGCAGGTCAGGCAGGTTTTCGCTTCTTCACAGTCGGCTTCCTTCCAGTTGTGGCCCTGTGCTGTACCAACAGTCTCGCCGCACTTTGCACAGGTCAAAGGCGTGGTACATGTGGCGTTCAGCCATTCGTGCTCACAGCCACAGGCGGTCAGCAAGCAGACGACACATACGATCAACAATGCGCATAAAATATGTTTTTTCATAGGGCCCTCCAATGTACAAATGTGGTATTTGGTGTCATATCAGTCGAGAAAACACTTGTAATTATATAAATTATCTTATCACAGTGAACAAGGGAAGTAAAGACGATAATAGGAAAATCGTCCATTTTTATTGCGCCGGACGGGAAAACACATAAAGGATTTTCTAATGGGGAGAGATATACATAAAATCCTGGGCAGAGAACCATTTGGGAAGACCGGTATGCAGCACCTCCGGTTCCAACTCCTCAATCACGCTGAGCTCACCTGCAAGGTAACGGCGGATGAGCTGTGCCGTGTAGCGCAGACGGGCAATTGTACCGGCATAGCGGTACATAATTCGCTCGTAGCCGTGGGTTTTGTAGTCGGTATGCCAGGAATCGTAATGGAGTTGCTGCAGCTTTTCGAAGTCTGCCACATACCGGGGAATAACCTGATCTGCAAAATCCTGCAGCCAGATCTTGTCGCCGGCCAAATACTTTTCCCGCAGCTGTGTGTGGATATTACACTTATCCAGGCAACATTGGAATACGGCCTTAAAATATTCAATATTCGGATGCTGGGAATACTTTTCAAAAATTTCCAAACCCTCTTGCAACAACTGTTTACCCATTTCCATATCGAAATCCTGGAAAAGCAGATTGATCAGCGGGTCGCTCCAAAGGATATGCTTGCCTGCCCGGATTGCACCGTCATAATCAAAGAAGAAGCTGCTGACGGCGTTGGAAAGTTCCTCCGTCATACCAAACAGGTATTGGGACATATCCCAAATGTCGGCTTTGGTGCAGTCGTTGCCCAGCCAGCAGTATTCAGAGAACAGTGGCATCATTGGCAGACCCAGCATATGGCTGGTTTCGCAGCCGTCATTGCCCCACAGGGTGATAATTACTTCCTCGATACCGCCCCGCAGGCACTCCTCCATAGCAGGAACCATAGTGTTATGGGTGTGGGTCATATACGGAAGCATACCGTCCATAGTCCATATGCCACCGGCAAAAAGGACAGGCCGGTTAAACTTTTTATGCTTTTCGATGTTAATACGGTAAAAATCGTTGTAGGTATGGTAATAGTCCCAGAAAACCATATCGCAATCGGGCATAGCATCCACAGCGTATTGGGGCACGATCAATTCCGGTGCATAATCTTCTGCGCCCTTGGCATTGACAAGGGTAAAATACATATCGCTCCACATCATAGGACGGTAGCCGAATTCCGTACAGATGGCAGTCACCTTTTCCAGATGCGCATTGAAGATCTCAAAGCGGTCCCGGTAGCCGTTTCGGTTGAGATACTCTCCCAGACCCAGTCCCCGGGTCTCGTCGCAGCCGATATGGATGCGGTCAGAGCGGAAAGCCTTGCGCATAGTGGCCACACAGGCGCGGATCAGCTCATAAGTTTTTTCTTCCCCCACAAGAAGCACAGAGGCACTGTCTTTTACATCGTTACTTGTGGGATAACGCAAAAACTGCTCCAAATGGCCGAAGGTCTGAATGCAGGGAATGACCTCAATGCCCAAAGAATAGGCATAGTCATCGATCTGCTGCAGCTCCTGCAGGGTATAACGGCCACGCTGATAACCGAAGAAAGGATAGCCTTCTACCTCGTAGGTTTCTTCGGTGTACAGCATCAGCATATTCATACCCAGCGCGGCGGTATAGTCCAGATACTTTTTAACGGATTCGACCTTCATAACACCGCCCCGGGATACATCCAGCATCGGGCCGATCAGCTTGAAAGCTGCAGTTTGCGTGATATTCAGCTGGGTTTTACCCTCCTGAATCGCCTTAGTCAGAAGCAGATAGCCTCTGGCCTTGGCGGGGATCGTGTCCGCTGCGATCACAGCGCGGCTGCCGTCATACTTGACAGATAACCCGCTTGCATAAACTTCCTCCACAGGGCAGGGGATCGAAAAGCTGGTCAATTGGCGGATCATAGTTTTGATGTCCATGATGAACTCCTTATTATTCTGTGCGAAGCGCGATCACAGGGTCTTTCTTGGCAGCACTTCTGGATGGGATCACACCGGCGATCAGCGTCAGGAAAACACTGACGCCGATAAGGATCAGCGCGGTGGGCAGTGGCAGATATGCCTGCAGGCCGGGGATGTTGGTGAAGTAAAGCACGATGGCGTTAATGGGGTAGCACAGCAGGTGCGTCACGATCACGCCCAGCGCGCCGGAGGCAAAGCCAATGATCACAGTTTCTGCTGTAAACATACTGGAAACATTTTTCTTGGACGCGCCGATGGCCCGCAGGATTCCGATCTCCTTAGTACGCTCCTGCACGGAGATCAGGGTGATCACGCCGATCATAATGGACGATACCACCAGCGAGATCGCCACAAAAGAGATCAGCACATAGGTGATGGCGTTGATAATGGAGGTAACGGAGGACATCATCAGTCCCACATAATCGGTGTACTGGATCTTTTTCAGCTCCTCCACACCTTCGTTGTACTCTTCAATGGCGGCTTCGATCGTATCCTTGCTTTCGAAGGTGGCGGCATACAGGCTGATGGAAGCAGGCTCATCCAGATCCAGGCAGCCCAACGCCACCAGATTGTCTTCATAAGAGGATTCCGAGAACTCTAAAACCTCGTCATAGTAGAGCGCGTACTGCTCGGTGGAATAGCGCTCCATAGCCATATCCAGCTCCAAAAGGAGGACCAGCTGATCGTCAGTCATTTGTCCCATCTGAGACTGAACCTGGGCAGCGTACTGCATTTTTATCTGCTCGGCGATCATTTCCTGGAAGAAGCCGGTGATCTCTTCGTCAGGCATTGCCTGGATATAGTCAGTGATATCATTTTTGTTCATGCCCATTTGCTGGGTCAGCGCCTGGATCATCTGCTCTTCTATATCCGCCCGTGTCATATCCTTCATAGCATCCTGCACCATAGTGTCCAGCTGCTCCTGACTGGGTATGGACTGCATTGCCATATAAGCGGCTGCCTTTCCGGCGGTATCCAAATTGCTGAGATGGTCCCGGAAGAAGGCTTCCTTTTCCTGGTCGCTGACAGAGCCGGTATTCTCCTTAAAGGGAAGACCGGTGAAAATATCCGTGGTGGGGTCTTCCTTTTGGGCATTCACAGCAGCGGCATCTGCAGACTGGGTGATGATATATTCGGTCAATGCGTTGGTGTAGGCGATAGAGCCTGAAAGCATGGCGGATACCGCATCTTCGTTGGGGCGGATGATGCCGGTCACTTTCAAGGCTGTGCCGTTATCGTGAAGATAGCGCAATCCTGCATCTGTTTCCCGCAGGTCGATATAGGTGTCGGTGCTGGGATCGTAGGTGTAGCACGCAGAAGGCAGGGCGATCCTAAACTCCATATCGCAGATCTCTTGGTAGGTCCAGCTGGAGGTGTCCACCTCGATGGTCTGCTGATCCACAGCAGCCTGCATAATGGCGTCCATTTCTGCTTCGGTCTTAAGACCTAAGCCGTACAGCGTCATATCGTCCAGCTCGTTGTTGCTGTCTACCACCAGAACGATTTCGTCGTAGGCATTGGGCCATTCGCCGTAGATCACATCGTACTGCTTTTTGAGCAGGGGGTTGATCAGCTGTCCGTCATCCCCGGGCAGCAGCTCTTGCCACAGCCGGACACCGGAAGCGCCACCCATAGAGCTCATTATGCCTGCCATAGGACTGTTTTGCGCCATCTGGGTCATAACGGTCATATCCATACCGATATACTCTGCCATCAGATCCTGCATCAGTGCCATAGTATCGGATACGATGACCTGCCCGTCTACATCCTTTGTGTAGACCTGCAGCTGCAGATCGTAAGCGTACTGGATACCGGAAATCGCCTCATAAAGAGGGTGCTCCGGATCAGCGTGGGCAGACTCAATAAAATCCTTAAAGGATGCTAGGTCGTTTTCTGTGGACTCCAGATTATTCAGAGCATTCAGCATATCATACACGGCAGGCTTGGAATAAATGGCGTCCTTTTCATGGTCATGGGCAGACTGGGCGCTTTCCATAAAGGTGAGCATCAAGGTACTCATATCCGTGTGGGATGCCTGGATGGTCAGAGGATAGGAAGAAAGGGTGTCCTCCTGCACCGTGTTGATATAGGTGGTGGTGCCCTGGGAAACAGCATAGATCAGCGCAATGCCGATGATGCCGATAGAGCCGGCAAAGCTGGTCAGGGTGGTGCGTCCTTTTTTGGAGAACAGATTCTTAAGGCTGAGACCAAAGGCGGTAAGAAGCGACATAGAGGGCTTTTTCTCCCGCTTTTTGCCTGCGGTGCGCGCCTGCGCAGCAGCCTGATAGGCGGTGACTTCCTCCTGGCTCAGGGGCATGGAATCGTGGGTGATCTTGCCGTCCAGCATCTGAATGATGCGGGTGGAGTATTTTTCTGCAAGATCCGGGTTGTGGGTGACCATTACCACAAGGCGGTCCTTGGCAACTTCCTTTAGGATCTCCATAACCTGTACACTGGTTTCGGTGTCCAGTGCGCCGGTGGGCTCGTCGGCAAGAATGATGTCCGGATTGTTTACCAGTGCCCGGGCAATGGCAACACGCTGCATCTGTCCGCCGGAGAGCTGGCTGGGCTTTTTCTTCAGCTGGTCACCCAGACCTACGGATTCCAGCGCAGCAGCGGCGCGCCGACGGCGCTCAGCCTTGGAAACACCGCTTAAGGTCAGCGCCAGCTCCACATTCTGCAAAACGGACTGATGGGGGATCAGATTGTAGCTTTGGAACACAAAGCCAACGCTGTGGTTGCGGTAGCTGTCCCAATCCCTGTCCTTGAAATCCTTGGTAGAACGGCCGTTGATCACCAGATCGCCCTGGGTATACTGGTCAAGACCGCCGATGATATTCAGCATAGTGGTCTTGCCGCAGCCGGAGGGACCTAAAATGGATACAAACTCCGACTCCCGGAACTGCAGGCTGACACCCTGCAGCGCATGGACCTTGCCGTCACCGGCAGGATAGTCCTTGTGAATGTTCTTTAATTCGAGCATAGCTATCGTTCCTTTCCTTCCCGTACAGACGCTAACAACCCATAATAATTCTACCACTATTATGACACCTGCATACGACCCTTGTCAATGACCATCCTGAAAACAGATTGTAAACAATATGGAAATAAATAACAGGCAGGAACAGCCTGCCTGTTTTTATTCGCCTTCAACCTTACACCGGTCAGCAGCGTATTCTAAAAAAGTTCCAATCAATTCGTTTCTGCTGCGACCTGTTTGCGCGGAGATTGCATCAATCTTGTTGACGGTTTCTTCTTTTATGCGAATAGAAAAGGTTTTGTATCCATCTTCGCCTTTGGGACGCTTGGTTTTAACGATCAAGTTATCATTTTCCATAAACACAACCCCCTTTTATAACATATTGTATGCTTGAAATTGACAATAAATATATGTTATAAAATATGTTATAATAAGGAGGGTTAAGTATGAAAAGCTGTTTCTTTATTGGGCATAGAGATGCGCCGGAAGATATTTTTCCGGACTTGGAGCTTGTTGTAGAACAACATATTACGCAACTTGGAGTAACTGAATTTATAGTTGGGAGTTACGGAAGATTTGACAGCTTGGCTGCTGCAGCGGTTAGAGCGGCAAAGAAACGATATCCGCAGATCGTACTTTTGCGATTGATCCCATATCATCCTGCAGAAAGACCTGTTGTGCTGCCACAGGGGTTTGACGGCACATTCTATCCACCGGGTATGGAGACCGTCCCACACAAACTGGCCATCGTGCGGGCTAATCGGTATATGGTGGACCACACGGACTGCCTGATCGCATATGTTTGGCATACTGCAAGTAATGCCGCCCAACTACTTGCGTATGCGAAAAAGCGAGAACAAAGAGGGAAACTTATCATAACGCAAGTGCCAGCAGCTCTGCGATAAAAGAGAGATTCTTACGGATAAGATAAGCTAAGCGCCGGATAAGACTATGTAAAAACAGTTGATTGCAGGGGAAATAAGTGCTATTATATAACGAAAAGACCACAAAACTTGGAGGCGGCTATGGATATTATCATTGCAGGCGGTGGCAAGGTTGGCCAGACCCTTGCCCGGCAGTTGGCAGCAGAGGGACACAGCCTGACCATCATTGACCGGGAGGACGCGATCCTTCAGAGCATTGCGGAGCGGTATGACGCAATGGCGGTAGAGGGAAACTGCGCAGCGACTCAGGTGCTTCTGCGCGCCGGTGTCAGGGATGCGGACCTTTTGATCGCAGCTACCAATGCTGACGAAGTGAATCTTCTGAGCTGTATGACCGCCCACGGACTGAACGAAAAGCTGCATACCATTGCCCGCATTCGCACGCCGGAATATGCTGCGCAGGTGCTGACGATGCCTTATGTTTTCCCCTTGTCTCTGACGGTAAACCCGGAAAAGCAGGCGGCAAGAGAGATCGAGCGGCTTTTGAAATTCCCCGGCTTTTTGCGCCGGGATACCTTTGCCAAAGGCCTGACAGAGATCGTGGAGCTGCGGATCGATTCGGGAAGTCCTTTGCGGGATGTGGCGCTTTCTGCGTTAAGTGGTGTTGTCAAGTGTAAGGTGCTGGTTTGCGCGGTACTTCGCGCAGGCGAGGCTGTTGCACCCAGCGGTAATTTTGTGCTGCGGGAAGGGGATCGGCTCTTTGTCACCGCACCTACTTCCACACTGGCAGTTCTTTTGAAAAACTTAGGTATTATCACCCGCCGGGTGCGCAAGGTGATGCTTTGCGGCGGCGGCAGAGTCAGCTACTATCTGGCGCAAATGCTGGAAAAGGACGGCATTGCCGTTACTTTGATCGACAAAAAGCAGGAACGCTGCGTGGAACTGGCAGAGCTGTTGCCGGAAGTTTCTGTGATCCGGGGCGACTGCAGCAGCCAAACGCTGCTGGACAGCCAGGGTATTGCGGATTGCGATGCAGTGGTGGCTTGCACCGGCATTGATGAGACCAATATGATCATATCCCTCTATGCCAACCGTCACAGGGTGCCTCAGGTCATTACCAAGCTGAGCCGGGGCGTGAATATGGACATTGCAGATTCTCTGAAGCTGGGCAGCGTGATCTGCCCCAAGGAGCTGTGCTGTAACGATATCGTCCGCTATGTCCGGGCGATGGAGAATCAGACGGGCGCTGCGGTTTCTGTACATAGCATTGCTGACGGACAGGCAGAGGCGGTGGAATTTTTGGTGGACGAGACCACAAAACACTGCGGAAAACCGCTGAAAGAGCTGCGCTTGCGACCCAATGTGCTGATCGCCAGCATCACCCGGGGCGTGACCTCGGAGCTGCCCACCGGTGAAAGCAGCTTTCTGCCGGGAGATACCGTGGTGGTGGTTACCAGCGGCCGGGGCGTGCTGCATCAGATCAATGATATTTTCGCCTAAAGGTATAGATTATGAACTATAAACTCATAGGTAAATTTATAGCCCGGATCGTCGCCATTGAAGGCGTGTTTTTGCTTGTGCCCATTGTTATCAGCCTAAGCCTGGGTGAGTATGGCGCGGCGCAGAGCTTTGTGCTGACTCTGCTGATCATAGCTGCAGTGTGGGCGATCCTTTTTGTGCTGTGCCGCAAAGAAAACCGCCCCTTTGGACCCCGGGACGGTATGGTCTGCGTGGCGGCAAGCTGGGTGACGCTCAGTCTTTTAGGCTGTCTTCCTTTTGTGTTCTCCGGAGAGATCCCCCGCTTTATAGATGCGTTTTTTGAGACCGTCTCAGGCTTCACCACCACAGGCGCCTCCATTTTAAGCGATGTGGAGAGCCTGTCAAAAGGACTTTTGTATTGGCGCAGCTTTACCCACTGGGTAGGCGGTATGGGCGTGCTGGTATTTTTGCTGGCAGTGACCCAGGTGGACGGCAGAGAAAAAGGCTTTACTATGCATCTTCTGCGGGCAGAAAGCCCGGGACCGGATGTGGGCAAGCTGGTACCGAAAATGCGCAATACTGCTACGATCCTTTACCTTATATATATAGGATTGACAGTGGTGAATGTGATCTTCCTGCTTTTGGGCGGAATGTCTGTATTTGATGCGGTGTGTACTGCTTTCGGCACAGCCGGCACAGGTGGCTTTGGTGTAAGAAACGACTCTATGGCAAGCTACAGTCCTTACTTACAGAATGTGACCACAGTATTTATGTTTCTGTTTGGTGTAAATTTCAGCTGCTACTTCCTGCTGCTGATGCGCCAGGTGCGGGCGGTGTTCCGGGATGAGGAGCTGCGGCTTTACATTGGCGTAGCTGCTACAGCTGTGGTGCTGATCGTGTGCAACACACTGCCCCTTTACAATACCCTGGGAGAGGGTCTGCGGCACGCGGCCTTCCAGGTGTCCTCCATAATGACCACCACTGGTTTTTCCACGACAGACTTTGACCAGTGGCCTCAGTTTTCCAAAGCGATACTGATGCTTTTGATGGTGATCGGCGCCTGCGCCGGTTCTACCGGCGGCGGTATCAAGTGCGCCCGGGTGCTGCTTTTGTGGAAGAGCCTGCGAAGGAATATTCGGCAGGCTCTGAATCCCCGGAAGGTGATGGTGGTGCGCTCCAGCGGAAAGACCATTGATGAAAAGGTCCTTTCCAATACCAACGCCTATTTGGTAGCTTATGTATTTCTTATGATCGTCAGTTGCCTGCTGATCTCTCTGGATGGCTTTAGTGTTGGGACGAACCTGTCGGCGGTGCTGGCTTGCTTCAATAATATCGGCCCTGGCATCGAGATAGTGGGTCCCACCTGTAACTTCGGCGCATTCAGTGATCTTTCCAAATTTGTGCTGATCGCAGATATGCTGGCGGGCAGACTGGAGATATTCCCGATCTTGGTCTTGTTCTCCCGCAGCGCCTGGAAACGGTAAAGGAACAAAAATAGAAAAAAGTAAACTGTCATTGCGAGCTGGTGTGCACACTGGTTCACAATGACAGTTTTATTTTTATGAATTTTCGATCCGGTCATAGAGGACCCGGGCAGTCTTGTCGATGCGGCAGATCTCCTCAGCGGATGCGCTGCACAGAGTCTTGCACCGGGGAGCGCCCCATACATTAAATAAATAAGGCCCTATCCACCGGTAAGGCGGTGTATCTTGGAATAGACCCTCCAAAATGCAAAGAGCAGCCTTTTTGGCAGGCATAAAGATCACCTTCATAGGATGCTTGATGATGGCAAACAGCCATGCAGGATAATGGGCAGTGATGTTGGTGAAGGTGATGCCGGGATGGGTCAGAGCAAAGCCGACATTGGGGCACTCCTTCATCAGTTCGTGGAGAGCAAACATCAAATACCGCTTTGCATTTCCATAAGCCAGATTCGCCTGCTTGCGGGTGGAAAAGTCGATGTCCTCCGGGTCGGTCTTGGAATAGTTGTGGGCAATGCTGCCCACGGCAATAACGCGGCCGCCTTTTCGCTCCAAATGCGGCAAAAGCCGTTTTGTGATGTAGTAGGGGGCGAAGAAGTTGATCTGAAATACATTGTCAAGACCGGTATCGCACAGCTTTCTTGGAATGCTGTACGCGCCGGCGTTGTGGATGAGCACATCCACATCCAAAGCGATCAATTCATCGCACAGCCTTTTTATGTGGGAAAGCTCCTCCAAGTCTGCCAGCAGGGGCGTGATCTGGCTGTCAGGAAATTCAGACTGCAGCACTTCCAGCAAGGCTGCTGATTTGGCAGGGTTACGATCCACGGTGATCAATGTGCCGCCCAGCTGCAAAATATAACGGCACAGCTGGCTTCCGATACCACCGCTGGCACCGAACAGGGCGATGCGTTTTCCTTTCAGACAACTGTGCATGATCGTTGCTCCTTTTTTGAATATGTCTGATAATACCATCCTGTGACGCAGAAATCAAGAAATGTATAATATTATAATGTATAAAAAGCGTTTGCCTGGGCAAAACTTCTTCTATCGCCGGAAAATGGAAGGAGGAATTCCGTGAAGCTGAAGGACATTATGACAGCGTCGGTGGTCAGCGTGTCTCCAGGAGAAAGTGTGGAAGTAGCAGCAAGGACTCTGACACGCTACAATATTGGTGCATTGCCGGTGTGCACACCGGATAAGCGCTTGCTGGGGATGGTGACAGACCGGGACTTAGTGACCCGCTGCGTTGCCACCGGCAGATCACCTAAAGACACCAAGATCTCGGATGTTATGACAGCGCAGGTGCGCTATGCGTCGCCGGATATGGAGGTGGGCGTGGCAGCCCATCTGATGGGCGCTCAGCAGATCCGCAGATTGCCGGTGGTGGAGGGCGGCAGGCTGTGCGGTATGGTCAGTCTTGGAGATATGGCGTGCCGAGATGACGCTTTGGCAGATGCAGCGGATGCCCTTTCTGACATTACAGCCGGTCTTGCACCGGATTGGTGAATTTGTACAGGAAGTGTCGAAAATTACTGGTAAAAGCGCCAATTTTCCAAATGTGAAAATATCGGAAATTTTTCTGGAAAAAATCGAAAAAAACTATTGACAAACCTAATGGAAAATGGTATCATAGGCAAGCTGTCCGATGAAAGGCAACGCCTGGAGGTCAGCAAACTCTGTACCTTGTAAATTGAATAACGCAAAGACGAACAAGAACACCTTGGACAATAAATGGATTGTTTAAGATTTCGAGAAATCGAATTAACAGCCAACGAAAATTCTTGAGTAATATTGCTAGAAGCAAATTATTCAAAAACT
>JAZNQK010000052.1:0-8862 GCA_045590135.1 Faecousia sp. | reverse complement strand
TTGAGTCCGATCCCAAGTACGCTGACTACTGCACCATGATGGTTAAGACCCACCTGTCTTTGTCTGACGATCCCACCAAGAAGGGCGTTCCCACCGGCTGGAAGCTGACCATCCGCGACATTCTGGAGTACGGCGGCGCTAAGTTCCTGTGCCCCATGGCCGGCACCATCTCCATGATGCCCGGTACTGCTGCTGATCCCGCATACCGTCGTGTCGATGTTGATGTCGAAACCGGTAAGGTATCCGGCTTGTTCTAATTTTGTAGTGCCCATTAGCAGAGGCGGATTTCCGCCTCTGCTTTTGGGGTATGTGGAATCAACCAAATGTAGGGCGGGGGCTTGCCCCCGCCGTGCATGACGGATTCCGTCCGGCGGGAGCAAGCCCCCGCCCTACAATTCCAAGATGAGGAGAAAATATTATGGATATGACAATGGAAACCTGCCGCAAGTTTGTGGAGGTTCTGGCATCTGACGCGCCGGCTCCCGGTGGCGGCGGCGCTGCTGCTTTGGTAGGCGCTATCGGCACTGCTTTGGGTAATATGGTTGGCTCTCTGACTGTCGGCAAGAAGAAGTATGCCGAGGTGGAGGCTGAGATCATTGAGCTGAAGGGTAAATGTGATGCCCTGCAGAAGGAACTGCTGGATCTGGTGGAGGCTGACGAAGTCAACTTCCTGCCTTTGGCTAAAGCATACGGCATTCCCAAGGACGATCCCAACCGGGATGCGGTCATGGAGGAAGCTACTATTATCGCCTGCTCCACGCCTATGAAGATCATGGAGCTGTGCTGCCAGGCTATCGAGTACATCAGCGTGTTTGCCGCAAAGGGTAGCCGTTTGGCTGTTTCCGATGCTGGCTGCGGCGCTGTGTGCTGCAAGGCTGCGCTGCAGGCTGCTTCCCTGAATGTGTTCATCAACACCAAGACCCTGAAGAACCGCGAGGTCGCTGAAGAAATGAACGCCAAGGCACTGGGTATGCTGGCAAAATACGGCGCAATGGCTGACGAGATCTTTAATTCCGTCAAGGCCGGCTTCGGCGTGTAAATGCAAATAGGCCCCCTTGTGCAAAGGGGGCTGGCAAAAATCTTTGATTTTTGACTGGGGGATTGTCAATCCCTCCGGCCCTGCGGGCCACCTCCCTTTACACAAGGGAGGCTTGGGGGGGGCGTGTGATCAGCGCCGCTCTCTACAATTGATTTGGAGGTAAAATTATGGCAAAGCAATTATTGGGTAAAGAAGTCAATGAAGCGCTGGTCGCTGCGCTGCAGAGTCGCACCGCTGCTTTGAAAGATAAGGGCGTTACTCCCACTTTGGGCATTATCCGTCTGGGCGAGAACCCCTCTGACCTTTCCTATGAGAAGGGTGCTACCAAGCGTGCTGAGGAAGTGGGTGTTGCTGTTAAGAACTACATCCTGCCCGAGACCGCAACAAAGGAAGAAGTGCTGCAGGTTATCGACGAAGTCAATGCGGATGCATCCGTTCACGGCGTGCTGATGTTCCGTCCTCTGCCCAAGCACCTGAAGGCAGATCAGGACGAGATCTGCAACCGCCTGGCACCGAAGAAGGATGTGGACTCCATGACCCACATGAGTAACGCCGGTGTGTTTGAGGGCCTGGATCTGGGTTATGCACCCTGTACGCCCGCCGCTTGTATGGAAATTCTGGATCACTATGGCATCGACTGCAAGGGTAAGTCCGCTGTGGTTATCGGCAGATCTCTGGTGGTTGGCAAGCCTGCTGCTATGATGCTTATGGGTAAGAACGCAACCGTTACCGTTTGCCACACCAAGACTGTGGATACTGCTGCTGTCTGCCGCGAAGCTGACATTATTATTTCTGCTGCCGGTGTGCTGAACAGCCTGACCAAGGACTATGTCCGGGAAGGCCAGATCGTGATCGATGTTTCCATGAACTGGAATCCCGAGAAGATCACATCCAAGGGCAAGGGCGGTATGTCCGGTGACGCTATTTTCGATGAGGTCGAGCCCATTGTTGCAGCGATCACCCCCGTTCCCGGCGGTGTAGGCGCTGTTACCACCACTGTGCTGATGAAGCATGTTGTGGAAGCTGCTGAGAAGATCTGAAGTTAATAATATTTCCGCGCGACTGACGGACAAGGTGGATAACCACAGGGGAGCGCGGAAAGTAGATTCGCCGACCGTCTGGGCAATTCGAACACTTTGGGCTCGGATTGCCCAGATTTTAATCAACAAGAGGTGTCCTATGAAAAAGATCAAGAATTTATCGGAAGGCAGCTTTCTGAAGCTGTTCTTTGGCTTCATAAGTCTGTGCTTTTTGGTGGCGGCTGTGTGTATGCCCGATCGGAGCAGTATGTTTACCGGTTTGTGGAATATTTTGTCCCAGCCCAACAAAATCTCTGCCAACTACTTTGCAATGGGCGGCTATGCAGCGACTTTCCTGAATATGGGCCTGATCGGACTGATCAGTCTGGCGTTGTTTTTGGTGTTTAAGGGTACACCCAACAATGTGTCCACTTTGGCGGTGGTACTGACCGTGGGCTTCGGCTCATGGGGCATCAATGTTCTTAATATCTGGCCCACAGTGCTGGGTGTTGTGATCTACGGCCTTGTGAAGAAAGAGAAAATGGGCGGTCTTGTAAACGCTATGCTCTTTTCCACCGGTATCGCACCCCTGATCACAGATCTGCTGATCCGCTATCCCAACGCAGAGGTCGTGGGCTTTAACTGGCTGGGTCTGGGTCTTGCCCTGCTTGTAGGCTTTGTTATCGGCTTTTTCCTGCCTGCCGGTCTTGCCCATTCCCCCAAGGTGCACAAGGGCTTCGACCTGTACAGCGCAGCGCTGCCTGTGGGTATGACCGCGTTTTTCCTGAATGCTACGCTATATAAGACTTTAGGTGTCTCCCTGCCTAAGGCATTGTCTGACATTGCACCTGAGAGTATGCAGGTGGCATCTCAGATGACTGTTAACATCTTCTGCGGCGTGGTGTTTGGCCTTTGCATTGTTTTCGCTTTTATCCTCGGCTGCAAACCCAAGGATTACTGGCGTCTGCTTTCTGACCCTGCGCTGGTTAACAACTTCTCTTCTACTTACGGTAATGCCACTTTCCTGATGAATGTTGGCGTGTTTGGCCTGTTCATCTTAGGTTACTATAACCTCATCGGCGCAACCTTCAATGGTATTACCTTCGGCATCATCTTCTGTATGCTGGCAACATGTAATTCCGGCTCGCATCCCGGTAATGTGTGGCCTATTATGCTGGGCTACTTTGTAGCATCGGTGGTGTTTGGCTGGATCTCTCCGCTGCTGGGCGGCGCATTCGTATTGAAGATCAATGCCCAGGCCATCGTGGTGGGTCTGTGCTACGCCAACGGTCTTTCTCCCATTGCCGACAAGTACGGCTGGCGGTACGGTTTTGTGGCAGCTGTGATGCACTACCTGCTGGTGACCTCTGTGCCCACACTCCACGGCGGTTTCTGCCTGTATAACGGCGGTTTCACCGCGGCACTGATCTGTATGATCCTTGTGCCTGAGCTGGAAAAATTCTTCCGCACCAAGGAAGAAAGAAAGCTGGCAAAAGTAAGCAAATAAAAAATAGTGACCGCCCGGATTTTTCCGGGCGGTCATTTTATTAAAGAATAGCTTCATAAAGTCTTTTGGCAATGGCGCGCATAACTTCCGGGTCTGCCTTGCAGACCTTCCGGTCGTAGGTGAGCAGACCGTTGATCTCGTCTTCCACATCGGATACCTGGGTGTATACCGCTGCGCAAAGACCTTTGGAAACCGCAGGAATGACCCTTTCTTCATAAAGGGCAGCCAAATCCCGACGGAAATCTTCCTCGCTTTTGCAGGAGCGATAGCCATAGGCCTTGTCCGGATTGAAGATGTGATCCTCCACGGCATAAGCGTAGCCGCCAAACTCGCTGAGTACCAAGGGTTTACCACAAGCCTTAAGCTTATTATCCCAAGAACCAAAGTAAATGTGCAGGCTCTCCACATCGGTATTTTTGCGGCGGAACCAGCCGGAGGTGCTGTCGATGAAACGGGTATCATCCAGCTGCTTGAAAAGGGTGTAGACATTGTCGCTGTCAAACTGACCCCAGCCTTCGTTGAAAATGGTCCAGTAAACGATACACGGATGATTTTTCAGCTGTCGCACCGTAGCTTTCATACCGTCAATGAACCGCTGTCGGGTCTTTTCATCCCGGTGCAGCTTCCGGTCATTTCGTTTTTGGATACCAACAGTGGGCAAGGCGGTGTCCCGGAAGAAGGAATAATCGCCGTTGTTTACCATATCCTGAAAGACGATCATACCCAGCTTGTCACACTGATAATAAAATTCCTCCGGCTCTACTTTAATATGTTTGCGCAGCATATTAAAGCCTAAATTTTTCATTGCCAGAATATCGTCTGCATAGCATTCCGGGGCAGCAGGGGTCAGCAAGCCGTCGGGCCAGTAGCCTTGATCCAGCAGTCCATGGAAGAAGTAAGGCTTGCCGTTGAGACACAGCCGGGGGATACCGTTAATAACCTTGGTCTCTAAGGTGCGCAGGGCAAAATAGCTCTCCACCCGATCTTGCGCCGTTTCCACTGCAAAATCGTAGAGGAAGGGGTCTTCTGGACTCCAGAAGTGGGGCGCTTCCGGTGTGATGGTAACGCTGCCGCTTACAAGGGGGTATTCCTGTCCGGCAAGCAGCACTGTTCCCTCCAGCGCGGGCTCGGTGGAGATCGTCACCGACGCGCCCCGGTTTTCGATGTTTAGCCGGTGAATATATTCCGCCGGCACGCTCTCCAGCCAAACCGACTGCCAGATACCCGACACGGGGGTGTACCACATACCGCCCCGGTTTAAGGTCTGTTTACCATAGGGGAAGGTTTGATCCTTCAGATCGTCATAGCAGCGGATCACGAGATCAAAGGTGTCGCCGGTGAAAGCGTCGGTGATGTCCACGGTAAAGGCCTCATAGCCGCCCTCGTGATGGAGCATCTCTTTTTGGTTTACATAAATATCTGCAATTTGATCCACAGCACCTAAGTGGAGCAGCACCCGATCCTTGCGGAAGCCTTCCGGCAGCCGCACCCGGTAAAAGTAAAAGAGCCAGGAGCCCGGCTGGATCTGCATATGCAGGTCAGACAGCACACTTTCCGGACAGAAGGGCACTTTGATGCCATAGGGATACTGCTGAGGCAGCTGCTGGTCGGCCACCTTTTCCGGCACGGTTGGATCATCGCTGACCCGGAAAAGCCAGTTGCCGTTTAAGTTTACATAACTATCCCGGCGCATCTGAGGTCGGGGGTATACATTCCAGGGCTTTTCAGACATTGGGCCGATCATTTGCTCTCCCCGGGGCGTGTATAAAGTACGAAGCATAAAAGGCTCCTTTCAAATTTCAGTTTATCGCTCCGCCCAAGCAATAAACAGTTGAAAGTTGATAGTTGAAAGTTTCGGTGTCCGCTTTGCGGACTTATTAAAATCATTTCCGAAGGAAATACCATAACTATCAACTGTCAATTGTCAACTGTCAACTTGCGCGTCAGCGCGATGAACGGAATTTATTTCTTCTTCAGCAGCGGCAGCATTGCCGGCCAGATCGCGATGGCAGCAATGAATGCTGCAAGGAAGATGTTTTCATTGGGAACAAAGGAAGTGGTACCGTCGGAATTGAGGATAGTCTCGGCGTTTTTCAGTACAGCAGCGCCGATGGCGGGACCGATGATGCCGGGGATCAGCACTTGCCCTACGATCCGCTGGCCCTGGAACATACCGGCTTTATTTTCCGGGGTGTGATCCCGGAGCATGGCACCAAACACAGCCATACCGGCAAGGTAGCCGCAGAGCATCAAAAGCGTTCCCAAAAATACCGAGACTGTGCTGCGGAAGAAGTAGAGCACCACAAAGCCTGCCATCAGCAGTGCAATGGCGGGAACGATAGCGGTGGCGAAGCCTTTCCGGTCATAGACCTTGCCGTAAAAGGCGGTAAAGGCAGCGGACAGTATAATAGCCGGAGCAAAGATCAGAACATAGTTATCCATTCCTAAGCTGACGGTGTAGTACAGAATCAGATAGGGCATAAAGATCTGAATGGCAATGCCGAATACGGCGTAGGCTGCCAGGGTGATATACAGCTTTTTGTTATTTGCAATGACCCGGGGGCGGAAGCCGTAGAAAATGTTTGCAAAATAGTTTTGATTGCCTTCGTTTTTGACCTGTGGCTCTTCGATCAGGAAGAAGCCTAAAATACCGATGAGCAGAACGGCAGAGCCGATCACACCGAAAAATATGGTCCAGTAGCTGCTGCTATTGGGGTCTAAAAGCATCGCACCGCCAAAGACTACTAAAATCGCCATCAGGGGCATCATAGCGTTGATGCCCTCGGCTGCGCCCCGGTTAGAGGAATCGGTGGAGTCGGTGAGCCACGCGTTAAAGGCGGCATCGTTGGCGGTGGAGCCGAAGAAGGTCATTACGCAGTCCATAATAATTACCAAAGTGATGCCCACCGTGGCGGCATTCACCGCAGAGCCGAATACCGCGCTGATCACATCCATACGAATCAGAGCGAAGCTCCAGATGGAGATGCCCCAGCAAAGATAGCCTACGCAAATAAACAGCTTGCGTTTGCCAACCTTATCGGACAGCGCGCCCATCAGCAGTGTGGTGACAGTGGCGGCAATGGCAGAGGCGGACACCATGACGGAGATCGCCTGGGCACTGGCGTTAAACATCTCGTAGATGAACACATTGAAATACATATTCTCCATGACCCAGGCCACCTGACCTACCAGGCTGAAGATCACAAGAGAGAGCCAAAATTTGGAGGATCTTTTTGTTTTTTCCATAAAAACACCGCCTTCTTGGATTTGAAAAAATTATACCACACAATATACGCAATCGTCAAATTTCCGTTTATCGGGCGGTTTAACCCCCGTTGTCATTGCGAAACCAGTCCGCAGACTGGTTGTGGCAATCTAAAGCGTGCGGTTATTTCTGTAGATTGCCACGCCAGTGTGAGCACTGGCTCGCAATGACAGTTTAGAGGATACTGCCCGCTAAACCGGAATTTCACATCCGCAAGAAAGATATCGGGCGTAATCCGGATGCGTAACGATTACTGCACAAGTATGTGCGAATTGGTGGCGGCTCGCCGCAAAAAAAAACGAGGTGCAGCGCACCTCGTTTTTTACAGTTGATCCAGATTCAATGCAAATGCCGGCAGGCATTCTTTGATAAACCAATCCAGCTCCGGCATAGAAAGCTTTTGCAAAGCAGTCATCGTCTGCTGTGCAGCAGAATCAAATTCCGTGTTGCCTGCCTTTTGCTCTTCGATGCATTTGATGTAGGCAGAGAGCTTATCGGCGGCCTTGACTGTGGCAAGAACGCTCTCATCCTCCTCCAGCACCCATTTTTCGTAGCTGCTGCGCAGCGCCTCCGGCAGCATATCCAGCAGCCGCTCCCCTGCAATCCGTTCCACCTGCTTGTAGGCATCCTTAATGTCCGGGTTGTAATATTTAATAGGGGTGGGAAGATCTCCTGTGAGGATCTCAGAGGCATCGTGATACAGCGCAGCCACGGCGCATTTGTCCGGGTCCGGGCCATCCAAATGCAAAATTTCCCGACGGATCAGCGCCAAAGCGTGGGCAAGGACAGCCACCTGATGGCTATGCTCCTGAATGTTTTCAGAAAAGGTATTGCGCATCAGACCCCAACGGGTGATGTAACGCATTCGGCCCAAAAGGGCGTAAAACTCATTTGCCATAAAGGATCTCCTTTAGTTTTTGAGGAAGGGATGCCGCGTTGTCGCAGAAATGCTCCACGCCGGCACGCTCCAGGCACGGCTTGTCCCGGAATCCCCACAAAACACTTAAGCAGGGAACACCGGCTGCCTTGGCGGTGATCACATCCACTTCGCTGTCGCCCACATATACGCACGCATCGCAGCCGAGCTTTTCCATGGTACGCAGGATCATATCCGGCGCAGGCTTGCGGGGACAGTCTGCCGTCTCACCCACAGCATAGATATCTCCAAAAAATTGCTTGCACAGAGGCTTTACGGCAATATCCGGCTTGTTGGAGGCAACGGCAATGGGATAATCCTTGCGGATCTCCTCCAGAGCCTCCAAAATGCCGGGATAGGGCCTGGTCAGATCCGTGCTGTGCTGGGCGTAGTATACCTGATAGGCGGCAAGGACGGTGTCAACGGTTTCCTCCGTGCTGCCCGCCGGCAGGGAATAGCGGATCAGATTCCGCGCGCCCGTACCCACAAAGGTGCGCACCTCTTCCAAGGTGCGAAGCGGATAGCCGAACTGCGCTAAGGTGTGATTGACAGCGTTGCAAAGGTCCTGCAGGCTATCCAGCAGTGTGCCGTCCAGATCGAAAATGATGCACGGCTTCATCTTAAAACCCCCGGTTTTTCAGAACACGGATATCCTGTCCCACAAAGGTCAGACCCTTGAAGCTGCCCTGCAGCCGGGATGCGATCTGCGGGGAATACCGCTGGGCGATCTCAGCGATGTTCAGGTTGGTGGAGATCACCATCGCCTTACGGCTCAGCAGCCGGTCGTTGACCAGACTGTAAAGGGCGGCGGTGACAAAATTACCGGGCATTTCTGTGCCCAAGTCATCTACGATCAGCAGGTCACAGTCCAAAAGCTGCTGTACCTGCGCGTGGCTGTTTTCGTCGGGATTGAAGCGGTCCTTTTCCAGCTTGGCAAACAGATGCTGGGCGCTTTCATAGGCTACAGAATAGCCCTTTTCCGCCACGTGGCATGCAATGCAGGCAGAGAGCATGGTCTTGCCCAGGCCTGTTGCGCCGTTAAAGAGCAGATTGCCGCTTTGGGCGGAGAAATTATGGGCGTATTTTTGGCAGATGTCCAAAATACGGGTCATAATG
>JAZNQK010000051.1:0-2751 GCA_045590135.1 Faecousia sp. | reverse complement strand
TGCAGAGCGCCGCATCCCGGTTCAGTATGCAAAGCGTGTTGTAGGCCGTAAGGTCTACGGCGGTCAGAACACCAACTTGCCCATCAAGGTGGCAATGAGCGGTGTTATGCCCGTTATCTTCGCACAGTCCATCACCAGCATCCCCGCTACCATCTGCGCTTTCATCGGCGTGGGTAAGGGTAACTGGTGGTATGACAACCTGTGGAGCTCCCAGAGCTGGGCTTACGCAGTGATGTACGGTCTGATGATCTTCTTCTTCAGCTGGTTCTACTCCACCATCCAGTACGATCCCGTGGAGATCTCCAACAACCTGAAGAAGAACGGCGGCTTCATCCCCGGCTTCCGCCCGGGCAAGCCCACCTCTGACTTCATCAAGAAGGTCATCAACAAGATCGTTATCTTCGGTGCTGTTTATCTTGCTATCGTGGCTCTGCTTCCCATCATCGGCGGCAACCTGATGCAGGGTGTGGCATCTCTGGCAATCGGCGGTACCTCCGTCATCATCGTTGTGGGCGTTGCTCTGGAGACGGTGAAGGCACTGGAGGCACAGATGCTGATGCGTCACTACAAGGGCTTCTTAGACTGATCGGAGGAAGTAAAATGAATCTGATCCTGTTAGGCGCCCCCGGTGCAGGTAAGGGCACACAGGCTGGGCTTCTCATTAAGAAGCTGGGCATTCCCTCCATCTCCACCGGCAATATGCTCCGCGAGGCTATGCGTAACGGCACCGAGCTGGGCAAACAAGTGAAATCCCTGATGGACGCTGGCCAGCTTGTCTCTGACGATATCATTATGGGTATCGTGCAGGAGCGTGTGGCACAGAGCGATTGCGCTAACGGCTTTATCCTGGACGGGGTGCCCCGCACCCTGGCCCAGGCTGAGGCAATGGACGCAAGAGGCATCAAGATCGACTATGTGGTATCTATTGAGATCGATGACGCCGTCATCGAAGGCCGTATGACCGGCCGCCGTGTCTGCACTAAGTGCGGCGCCAGCTACCACATCGTTGCCAATCCCACCAAGGTGGAGGGCGTGTGTGATCTGTGTGGCGGCGAGACTGCTACCCGTAAGGATGACCAGCCTGAAACTGTTCGCAACCGACTGGAAGTGTACCACGCTTCCACAGAGGTGCTGAAGGACTACTACGCCAAGCAGGGCAAGCTCCTGATGGTGGAGGGTAATCAGCCTATTGAGGATGCGAATCGGGATATCCTGAAGGCCATAGGGGTTCAGGTATGATCGCAATCAAAAACGGACAAGAACTGGAGTGTATGCGCCAGGCCTGTAAAATTACCGCGGCAGCCCGTGCCTTGGCAGGGGAAATGGTAAGACCGGGCGTATCCACGAAGGAGATTGACAAAGCTGTCCACGATTTTATCGTGAGCCAGGGCGCAAAACCGTCGTTCCTGGGCTATGGCGGCTTTCCCGGAAGCAGCTGCATCAGCGTAAATTCCACAGTGATCCACGGTATCCCCGGCACATATGTGCTGCAAGAGGGGGATATCGTGTCGGTGGATGTTGGTGCCTACTACAAGGGATTCCACGGAGATTGCGCTGCAACCTATCCCTGCGGCAGAATTGATGCCGCAGCCCAAAAACTAATTAATGTGACGAAGCAAAGCTTTTTTGAAGGCATCCGCTTCGCCAAAAAAGGACACCGCGTGTCCGATATCTCCCACGCCATCCAGACGTATGTGGAGTCTAACGGTTTTTCTGTTGTGCGTTCCTTCGTGGGTCACGGCGTTGTCGCACAGCTACACGAGGAGCCGGAAGTGCCGAATTACGGCGCACCCGGTCGTGGACCCAGATTACTTCCCGGTATGACCCTGGCGATCGAGCCGATGGTCAATGCAGGCACCTTTGAAGTCGAGATCCTCAAGGATAAATGGACAACGGTGACTGCAGACGGAAAATTATCTGCCCACTATGAAAATACTGTACTCATCACCGACGGGGAGCCGGAAATACTCACCGTCGCCGAAGGACTTTAATTATGGACCCTGATTTATCGGATTTAACAATTGCGGATGTAGTCGTATCCACAGCGGGACGGGATCAAGGAAAGCTGTACTATGTACTGTCTTTCGACGAAACCTATCTCCGGCTGGTAAACGGCAAAGACAAAACGATTGAGAAACCCAAGCAAAAGAAGCGTAAACACGCGAAAAAGGTCCTTCGCTCTGAGACCAGAGTCGCCCAAAAGCTTCGCGCCGGCGACAAGGTGCTCAACAGCGAATTACGAAGAGACTTGGCTTATTTAAGTAATAACCTGGAGGTTAATGCGCTTTGGCAAAAGACGACGTAATCGAGATTGAGGGCATCGTAACAGATGCGCTGCCGAACGCTATGTTCAACGTAGATATCGGTAACGGACACATCGTTCTGGCAAGTATTTCCGGCAAGCTCCGAATGAACTTTATCAAGATCTTGGCCGGTGACAAGGTAACCGTTCAAATGTCTCCGTATGATCTGACCAGAGGCCGGATCACCTGGAGAAGCAAGTAACAAACAAGAGAATATCTCTATTGGAGGTTAAACAGTATGAAAGTAAGACCGTCCGTTAAACCCATGTGCGAGAAGTGCAAGATCATTAAGCGCAAGGGTCGCGTTATGGTAATTTGCGAAAACCCCAAGCATAAGCAGAGACAAGGCTAATAGGAGGTGCTGAAAGAATATGGCACGTATTTCTGGTATTGACCTTCCCCGCGAGAAGCGGATCGAAGTTGCGCTGACTTATATCTACGGCATCGG
>JAZNQK010000050.1:0-18258 GCA_045590135.1 Faecousia sp. | reverse complement strand
AATGAGGCAGAACACGACATCCGGGATCTGAAGGCTTATCACAAACCCGGTTCTAAAAATTAACGGAGGTATACATATGGAAATTTTGAAAAATATCGCGGGTCTGATCAAGGTCAAGACTATCGTAACCCTTGTGGTGATTGCCGTGTTTGCGGTACTTGCCCTCAAAGGCACCATTAGCGCCGATAATGTGATGATCATCATTTCTATGGTGGTGTCGTTCTACTTCGGCACGCAGCACGAAAAGACCGGAAACACCGGCTATTAAGCTACAACCCCTCTCTGGACTAATCATCCGGGGAGGGGTTGTTTTTCTATTTGTTGGAAAAATTAATAGACAATAGGGTTTTCTGTGCCATAATATAGCTGTCATAAGGAGGGAATTTTGCGGTTGTCAGCAAATTATCAGCAAGTCAAAGACTGTTTCTATTTTTACAACAAAAAAGTTAGAAAAATACCCGGAAAACAGCCGTTTTCCGGGTATTTATTGGTGACCCGCTGGAGATTCGAACTCCAGACCCATTGCTTAAAAGGCAATTGCTCTGCCAACTGAGCTAGCGGGTCGTTGGCTGGGATGGCAGGATTTGAACCTACGAATGCCAGAGTCAAAGTCTGGTGCCTTACCGCTTGGCGACATCCCAATGTTAGCGCCCGGCAATGGACACACGCCGTATTATAACACGAAGATTTTTGTTTTGCAACAACTTTTTACACCTTTGCCAAAATGGGGTAAAATCTATAAAAAACATAGGCAAAATCTGCACTTTGTGCTATAATACTCCGGGAAAAGGAAGGGAGGGAACACCGATGAAGCATAAGTGCCTAAGCATCGAGCATTTGAAAGGGCTTGCCTGTATGGCAATGCTTTTGGATCATATCGGCGCGACAGTCTACCCTTGGATGGTTTTGCGCGCCATTGGACGGATCGCGTTCCCTCTGTTTTGCTTTGCCTTATGCCAGGGATTTTATCATACCCGGAACAATAGAAAATATTTACTGCGTCTGGGTTTATGTGCTGTGATCACAGAGCCTTTTTTCGATCTTCTTTTTTATGGTGGCTTTACTTTTGCCGGACAGAATGTTTTGCTCACGCTGTTTTTGGGTCTTGTGATGGCGATGCTTATGGAAAAGGTCCAAAACCCTTTGTGCAAGCCCATTGTCATTGTGCCTTTTTATTTCCTTGCGGAGCTTTTACGCACCGACTATGCCGGGGCAGGCATTCTGACGGTGGCGCTGTTTATCCTCACCTACAACAAGCGCAGTGCGCTGCTTTTACAGACGGCAGGCTTGCTGCTGATCCAGCTGTATATGGATTCTGTGGTCATCCGCCCTTGGGGCGTACCGATTCCACTGCAGCTGTTTGCAATGGGAGCAATGGCACCCATCGCTTTGTATTCCGGAAAAAGGCTTACCAAATCCCGGGCGCTGCAGCGGACATTTTACCTGTTTTACCCGGCGCATATGGCGCTGCTGCTTCTGCTTATAAAAATTTGCGGTAACCCCTTGTAAAAACTGTAAAATTAGCGTATACTTACATTTATATTTCCATATTTAGCAAGAGAGGGAAGTTTTATGGAACTGATTTCTGTTCGTGAATTGTTTAAGAATACCGCTGCCTATGCGGATAAGCAAGTGCGTATCGGTGGTTGGGTGCGCAATCGCCGTCCAAGCAAGCAGTTTGGCTTTATCGTGCTGAATGACGGCACTTACTTTAATCCGGTTCAGGTGGTCTATAATGATACCATCGGGAATTTTCAGGAGATTTCCAAGATCAATATCGGCGCTGCGCTGATCGTTACCGGCACCGTAGTGCTGACGCCTGACAGCAAGCAGCCTTTTGAAATTCAGGCTTCCTGCGTGGAGGTAGAGGGCGCGTCCACCGGCGATTTCCCCCTGCAGCCCAAGCGTCACTCCATGGAATTTTTGCGCACCATCACGCATCTTCGTCCCCGGACAAACACCTTCCAGGCGGTGTTCCGCGTGCGCTCTCTGGCGGCAATGGCCATCCACCAGTTCTTCCAGGACCGGGATTTTGTCTATGTCCATACACCGCTGATCACCGGCTCTGACTGTGAGGGCGCAGGCGAGATGTTCCAGGTCACCACTTTGGATCTGAACAATGTTCCCAAGACTGAGGACGGCAAGGTAGATTTTTCCCAGGACTTCTACGGCAAGCCCACCAATCTGACGGTTTCCGGCCAGCTCAACGGCGAGACCTTCGCTATGGCGTTTAAGAACATCTACACCTTTGGCCCCACCTTCCGGGCAGAAAATTCCAACACCACCCGCCACGCCGCAGAGTTCTGGATGATCGAGCCGGAGATCGCCTTTGCAGACCTTTCTGACGATATGCGTCTTGCCGAGGATATGATCAAGTATATCATTTCCTATGTGCTGGAGCGCGCGCCGGAGGAGATGGCATTCTTCAACCAGTTTGTGGATCAGGGTCTGCTGGAGCGACTGAACCATGTTGTCAGTTCCGATTTCGGTCATATCACCTATACCGCGGCCATTGAGATCCTGGAAAAGTGCAACGATAAGTTCCAGTATCCCGTTCATTGGGGCAGCGACCTGCAGACCGAGCACGAGCGCTATTTGACAGAGGAAGTGTTCAAGCGGCCTGTGTTTGTTACCGATTACCCCAAGGAGATCAAGGCCTTCTATATGAAGCTCAATCCCGACGGAAAGACCGTTGCGGCGATGGACTGCCTGGTGCCCGGCATCGGCGAGATCATCGGCGGCTCTCAGCGTGAGGACGATTATGAGATCCTGAAGTCCCGCATCGAGGAGCTGGGTATGAACCCCGAGGACTACGGCTTCTATATGGATCTGCGCAAGTACGGCTCTGCCCGTCACGCCGGCTTCGGCTTAGGCTTTGAGCGCTGCGTGATGTATCTGACCGGTATGGGCAACATCCGCGATGTCTTGCCTTTCCCCAGAACCGTGGGCAACTGCGAATTATAAAAAGTAATTTTTACTGTCATTGAGAATCAGTGTGCGCACTGGCTCTCAATGACAGTTTTTTGTATTTTTTCTAACCATATTTTTTGAGTCAATGCACACGCTATGGACAGAGGTGTTGTGCAGTGAAAAGACGGCAATTTTTTACAATTTTGATACTGAGTATCTGTTTGCTCTGTGGTTGCCGTCAGCAGCAGCCGGCGCAAACAGCGCCGAACTTGCAGATCGTGAAAAGAGTTAGTGCCAGTTATGCTTTGGGGAAACTCCGGCTGCAGCGCAGCTATATACAAGATGAAAAGATCCGTGCGGTGCTGATGTATCTGCGGCTTTTGAAGCAGGAGGGTGCAACGCGCGTGGATCCGGAACGGCTGGACGGCTCCAGCGGCGAGATCACGGTGGAATATGCCGACGGCAGGCGCAATGTTTATTATTTGCGCAGCGACAGCTTCTTATCCTATAACGGCCATAAGTGGCAGCGGATCGATCCCAAACAGGGCAAATGGCTGCGACCTATGCTGGAAAGTATGCCCAGCGACGAAGTGCAGTAGCCAAATTTCATTTTTCGAACGGTATAAACTAAACTGTCATTGCGAGGAGCGCCTTGGCGCGACGTGGCAATCTCCCAGATAATGCGCATTATTTCAGGAGATTGCCACACCAGTGTGCGCACTGGTTCGCAATGACAACGGGGGGGGGCTGTTCGATGAACCGGAATTTGCTGCAAAAAGAGCGTGTTGCAAAACACGCTCTTTTTGTATTTATGCTTGTGCTGTTTCTTCCGGATCTGTCGGTGCGGTTTCCGGTTTGATGAATGCCATCAGCTCGTCGCCGGTGATGGTCTCCTTGATCAGCAGATACTGCGCGATCTCGTCCAGCAGTGCCCGATTGTCGGAAAGAAGCTGCCGGGCATCTTCGTAGCATTTTTCCAAAATGCTCTTTACTTCCCGGTCTACCACAGCAGAGGTCTCCTGGGAGCAGTCCAAATAGGCATTGCCCTCCAGATACTGATGCTGTACCGCAGCCGGCGCCATCATACCCAAAGCATCGCTCATACCGTAAAGGGTGACCATTTTCTTGGCAAGGTCGGTGGCGCGCTGAATGTCATTGGCAGCGCCGGTGGTCATAGTGCCGAACACCACCTGTTCGGCCGCTCTGCCACCCAGCAGGGAACAAAGGTCTACGGTCAGCTCATCCTTGGTGGACAGGTACTTTTCCTCCTCCGGCAGGTACAGGGTATAACCCAAAGCACCGTCGGTATGGGGGACGATGGTGATCTTGGTGACGGGGGTGCTGTCCTTTTTCAAGGCGGACACCAGCGCGTGACCTACCTCGTGGTATGCGACCAAACGCTTTTCATTTTCAGTCAGGACGGTGTTCTTCTTCTCTGCGCCTGCAATGACGGTTTCAAAGGAAAGCAGCAGATCCTCCTGATTTACAGCCTTCCGTCCATGCCGGACTGCCCGCAGGGCGGCTTCATTTACCAGATTGGCAAGGTCTGCGCCCACCGCACCGGCAGTGGCCTGCGCGATTTTCTTAAGGTCAACATCCTCTGCCAGCTTAATTTTCCGGGTGTGTACCTTCAAGGTGTCTAAGCGACCTTGCAGGTTGGGACGGTCCACCACGATCCGCCGGTCAAAGCGCCCCGGACGCAGCAGCGCCTTGTCCAGGATCTCCGGACGGTTGGTGGCGGCAAGGCAAACAATACCCTTGGAGGAGTCGAAGCCGTCAATTTCACCCAAAAGCTGATTCAAGGTCTGCTCGTGTTCCGTGTTGCCGCCGTAGCGGGAGTCCCGGGAACGGCCTACAGCATCGATCTCGTCAATAAAGACGATACACGGAGCGACCTTGGCAGCCTGCTGAAACAGATCCCGGACGCGGCTCGCGCCCACGCCCACAAACATCTCCACAAAATCCGAGCCGGAAATGGAGAAAAACGGCACATTGGCTTCGCCCGCCACAGCTTTGGCAAGCAAGGTCTTGCCGGTGCCGGGAGAGCCCACCAGCAGCGCGCCCTTGGGCAGCTTTGCACCGATGTCGGCATACTTTTGGGGGTTGTGGAGGAAGTCGATGATCTCCTGCAGGGATTCCTTGGCTTCATCCTGTCCGGCAACATCCTTAAAGGTAACGCCGGTCTGCTTTTCCATATACATCTTTGCCTTGCTGGCGCCGATGCCGCCCATCATACCGTCGCCGCTAAAGCGCTTGGAGAGCATATTCATACCGAAAAATACAAGACCGAACATCATCACATAGGACAATATCATGATCAATGTGGAGTTATCCTCCACGATCTGTTCGTTGACGGTAACACCCATAGCCACCAGTTCATCAAAAAGCGCCATTTTGTCACCGCCGGAGGGAAGACCGGTATAGAAAACAGCTTGCTGGGAAGCGGGCTTGCCGGCCTCCTCTTTGGTCTGATAGATGATCCTGTCGTAGGTAAATTCCACCTCGGAAAGCTGTCCTTCATTTTTTGCATTCAGGAAATCGTTATAGGTGGTTTCTGTATACTGGCTGTTGATGACTGCGTTATATAACGAGGAAATGAGCAAGACGATACCCACGGTGATCAGCAATGTGACCCATATGTTTCTTTTGGGTTTGCCGTTTTTGGGGTCATTGTGCTTGTTTTGATTTTGATCCATATATAAGGCCTCCTTGGGCATAATTTTGATTTTTATCAATCATAACATATTATTCCAGTTCCTGCAATGAAGGAAATGCAAATTGCCGGTAAACTTTCTGTAAATACCGTCAAATTTCAGTTTGTCGAGCAGATGTATCTGCTCGACAAACTGAAATAATGTAGAATGTAGAATGGAGAATGTAGAATTATTGTGTTGCCTACGGCAACTATTTAAATGATTTCCGGAGGAAATACCTTTATTCTCAATTCTCCATTCTCAATTCTCAATTTGCGCGACAGCGCGTCAAACCGGAATTTGTCAGCGGTAAAAATAGCAGTTGAGATATGAAAAGCTTTTTGTTATAATGTTAACAAGTATATGTGAAAGTATGCCCCTTTGGGCCGGAACACAAACGGGAGTGAAGCATTATGAAAGAGAATTACCGCCGCAACGATCGTCCGGAGCGCAACGATCGCGCCCAGCGACCCGAGGAGACGGAAGGTCAGCTGGAGGGCAGAAATGCCCTGACAGAGGCGCTGCGCAGCGGCAGGACGATTGATAAGGTGTTTATTGCTGCCGGTGACACAGATCGGTCTTTGCAGCGCCTCGCAGCCCAGGCAAAGGAAGCCGGTGCTGTGGTGGTGCCGGTGGACCGCCGGAAGCTGGATGCCATGAGCACCACCCGCGCCCATCAGGGTGTGATCGCTTTGGCAGCAGCCAGAGAGTATTACACCATCGAGGATCTGCTGCAAGTGGCGGCAGACCGTGGAGAAGCGCCCCTACTGGTGATCTGCGATGAACTGTCTGATCCGCATAACTTAGGCGCGATTATGCGTAGTGCTGAGTGTGCCGGCGCTCACGGTGTGATCATTCCCAAACGCCGCAGCGTGGGTCTGACAGCGGTGGTGGCAAAGGCAGCTGCCGGCGCGGTGGAGTATATGAAGGTGGCACGGGTCACCAACATCAACAATGCCATTGCCCAGCTGAAGGAAATGGGTGTGTGGATCTTCGGCACAGCGGCGGAAGGTTCTGTACCAATGTACCAGGCAGACCTGACCGGGCCAACAGCCATCGTTATCGGCTCAGAGGGTGACGGAATGAGTCAGCTGGTGCGAAAGAACTGCGATGTTACGGTGCATATCCCCATGAAAGGCAATATCACATCCTTAAATGCCTCTGCGGCAGCAACGGTTTTGCTCTATGAGGCAGTGCGTCAGCGTCTTGGATAGGAGGATACTATGGACGAGAAGGATCTCCAGGAATTTACCCTGGATGAGATAATGAAAGAATTTTCCGACCAACCGGAGACAGTGCCGGAAGTGGAAATTGCACAGGATATGGAAGAATCTGCGGAAGAAGCGGTGTTGGATCAGGAGATCTTTGCCCAGGCAGCTGCCGCGCCCATCGCCGATGAGCCTATGGAGCAGACTATCCGCCTGGATGCCATCGATAATGTCCGCGGTCAGGTGCGCAATGCCCAGCCGGTGGAGGAAGAAGTGCAGGAATATGCTCCCCAGCAACCAGAAAAAGAGGCGTTTACTGAAGGCTGGGAGCCGGAGTATGAGCAACCCATCGCGGAGTATGTGCCTCCCCAGCCCATCCTGTTCCATCCCCGTTCCCGGTTGAGAGAGCTGAAGCGCAAGCTGGTGGCAGGCCCGGAAAAGCTGTATTACAACCTGATGGAAAAGGGTACAGGCAAGCTCCAGATCGCCATTTTCTTCAGTCTGATCATTGTGCTGATCAGCGCTTTGGCAACGGGTATGTATCATTTGGGTATGGTACCGGAAAACCGGATGCGACTGATGGTATTTGGACAGTTTCTGGCAATGCTCCTTTCTGCGGTGCTGGGCAGCTTCCAAATGATCGACGGTGTTACGGATCTGCTGCATAAGCGCTTTACCTTGAACACTTTGCTGGCATTTACTTTTATTGCCTGCGTTGCCGACGGTATTTTGTGCCTGCAGTTGGAGCAGGTGCCCTGCTGCGCAGCCTTCAGCCTGCAGGTGTGTATGTCCTTGTGGAGCAGCTTCCAGCGCCGGAAGGCGGATATGGATCAGCTGGACACTATGCGCAAGGCCACCCATCTGGACAGTGTAACTGCAGAGGAAGACTATTTTGACGGAAGGACCGGTCTTCTGCGGGGCGAGGGACAGGTGGAGGACTTTATGAACACCTATGGCCAGGAGGCAAAGCCGGAAAAGATCATCGGCACTTACGCGCTGGTGGCGTTGTGTCTGAGCCTGGCAGTGGGTATCACAGCGGCTGTGCTGCAGAGCATTTGGCTGGGTATCCGGGTGTTTGCGGTGACACTGCTGGCGGCAATGCCTGCAACGGCATTCATTTGCTACACGCGTCCGCTGGCAATATTGCAGCGGCGGCTGCATAAGCTGGGCAGCGTTCTGTGCGGTTGGTCCGGTGTGGAAAAGCTCAGCAAAAAGGCAGTATTTCCCTTGACGATGGAGGATCTGTTCCCTGCCGGCACAGTGAAAATGAACGGCGTTAAGTTCTTCTCCCAGCGAGAGCCGGATGAGATCGTGGCGTATTGCACGGCGCTGATCAGCGCCCAGGGCGGCGGTCTGGTGAGCCTGTTCACCCAGCTGCTGGACAGCCGCAACGGTGTACATTACACAGCGGAAAACCTGCGCTCCTACGACGGCGGCATCGGCGGCGAAGTGTGCGGCGAGCCGGTGTTGGTGGGAAGCCTTGGCTTCCTGGCCAATATGGGCGTGGAAGTGCCCGAGGGTATCCGGGTAGGGCAGGCGGTATGCATCGCCATTGACGGCGAGCTTTGCGGACTGTTTGCGGTGACTTATGACAAGACCCGTGGCGCTTCTGCAGGCATTACCACCTTGTGCGCATACCGGGGTCTGCGTCCCATCTTTGCGGAAAGTGACTTTGTGCTGACGCGCGGCTTTATCAAGGGTAAATTTGGCGTAGAGCCCAAAAAGCTGGAGCTGCCCGAGCAGGAAGTGCGTGAGCAGCTGCGCCGGCATCAGTGCGCAGGGGATGCCGTGCTTTTATCTACCTCTGAGGGCTTAGCGCCCTTTGCCTATGGCGTTACCGGCGCAAGATCCTTGAAGACCGCCAGTATGCTTGGCACTGTGGTCCATATTTTAGGCGGCAGTGTAGGTATTGCAATGATGCTCGTTCTGGCGATTCTGGGAGCGGGACAGCTGCTGACACCGGGCAATATGTTCCTGTATCAGCTGATCTGGATGATCCCCGGGTTGATCATTTCCGAGTGGACAAGAGTGATATAAAATGTAAGAGCAGGTTGCAATTAGCAGCCTGCTCTTTTAATGCGGTCGGATTTCAGTTTGACGACGAGCCGCAAAATCTAAACTGTCATTGCGAAACCAGTCTGCGGACTGGTTTCGCAATGACAATGTGGGGTGTGCTCCTCTACAAATCAGAATTTATTCTCCGGCAAACATCTGTGTAGACAAATACCGTTCCCCGGAGTCCGGCAGCACTACCACAACGGTCTTGCCGGCGTTTTCCGGTTGCCCGGCGATGCGGATGGCGGCATCCAAAGCCGCACCGGAGGAAATACCGCACAGGATACCTTCCTTCACTGCCAGCAGCCTGCCGGCGGTGTATGCCTGCTCCTCCGAAACTGTAATGATGCCGTCCAGAATTTTCTGATCCAGTAGCGGCGGAACGAAATTCGCGCCGATACCCTGCAGTCCGTGGCTGCCGGAAATACCCCGGCTCAGCAGTGGAGAGCCGGCAGGTTCTACGGCAATGATTTGAATATTGGGGTCTTGCTCCTTCAAAAAGGAACCCACACCGGTAATGGTGCCGCCGGTGCCTACGCCGGCAACGAAAAAGTCCACATTGCCGCAGGTGTCGCGCCAGATTTCCGGTCCGGTGGTGGCTTTGTGGATGGCAGGGTTAGCTTCATTTTCAAACTGCCCGGGGATAAAGCTGTCGGGGATCTCTTTGGCGAGGGCATTTGCCTTGTCGATCGCGCCCTGCATACCCAATGCGCCGGGGGTCAGCACCACCTGGGCGCCGTAGGCCTTCAGAAGCTGCTGGCGCTCTACACTCATAGAATCGGGCATAACAATGATCGCCTTGTAGCCACGGGCAGCCGCCACGGCGGCAATGCCGATGCCGGTGTTGCCGGAGGTAGGCTCAATGATCACAGAGCCTTCCTGCAGCGCCCCCTTTTCCTCGGCAGAGCGCAGCATAGCCAGCGCCACCCGGTCCTTGGCAGAGCCGGCGGGATTCATTCCCTCCAATTTGGCAAGCAGCCGGGCGGACAAGTTTTTTTCTTTTTCAATGGCAGTCAGCTCCAACAGCGGCGTGGAGCCTATGAGCTGCTGAATGGATGTGTAAATGTGTTCCATGGAAAACACCTCCGTATTACTTTAGTTATACCCGTTTTTCTTAGGTTTTGCAACAGAAATATTGACACAAAAAAATGAATATGATATAAAACTTAAAAAGTATGAAAGGACGGATGCATATGGCCGCTTTTGAAGCAAAGATCGAAAGCGTAGTGGACAGTATCCTATCTGACTACAGCACCGGCAGAGATATCGACCGGCTGGAGCGGGTGCGAAGACCTGATAAGACAGTGATCGTGGATATTATCGAAAAGCTGCGCGCTATCGTATTTCCCGGATATTTCTTAGAAAAGAACCACAGGATCTACAATGCAAAGCACAATCTCAGTGTGCGCATTGAGGATGTGATGTATCATCTGACCCGGCAGCTGACGCTGGTATTTCAGGAGGCAGGGGAGGAACCCCAGCAGGCGAGATCTCACGCAGAGGATGTTTGCCTGGAATTCTTCAGCCGGATCCCCCAGGTGCGCGCCTTAGTGCAGACGGACTTGCAGGCATCTTATGACGGTGACCCGGCAGCTACCTCTATGGCAGAGATCATCTATGCCTATCCGGGATTGTTTGCCATTACCGTGTACCGTCTTGCCCACGAGCTGTATACTCTGGGCGTGCCTATGATTCCCAGAGTGATGACCGAATATGCCCACAGCGTTACCGGTATCGATATTCACCCAGGCGCGTTCATCGGCAAGTATTTCTTCATTGACCATGGCACCGGCATCGTCATTGGTGAGACCACAGTCATTGGCGAAAAAGTGAAGATATACCAAGGCGTTACCTTGGGCGCACTTTCTACACGGGGCGGTCAGCAAATGCGGGGTAAGCGCCGTCATCCCACCATCGAGGACAATGTGACCATTTATGCAGGTGCGTCTGTTTTGGGTGGTGATACGGTGATCGGACGGGATTCGGTGATCGGCTCCAACGCTTTCATCACAAACTCCGTTGCTCCCTGCACCACAGTGACCATCAAAAATCAGGAGCTGCAGATGAAGCACAGAAACGGCGGCTGCGGCGAGGGCGCATTTACCGAAAAATAAATCTCATACCGGCAGCTGAAATATCAGCTGCCGGTATCTTTCTCGAAAAATCAAATTTTAGTTTGGCGGGCAGATATATTTAAACTGTCATTCCGAGCCAGTGCGCACACTGGCGTGGGAATCTCCTGAAAAATGCGCATAATCCGGGAGATTGCCACACCAGTGACTCGGTCACTGGTTCGCAATGACAGTGGGGGGTGTGCTGTTCGTCGAACCGGAATATGGCGGTTTGTGGGTGCGGTGGTGTTTGGCATACTTTGCAAAACTCTACGATAGGTAGAAATTCTGCGGTCAAAATCCCTAAAATAACAGCCGAAGGTATCCAATTCGTAGGTTTACCCTTTTCAAATTTTCTATTATAATGTATGTATCGAATAATATGTTGCAGAAAACCTTGAGGGAATTTGTTAAAATTTCCAATTTTCAGAACACGGAGGGAAAGCTATGAGCAACTTTTTGAAGCGGACTATGTCGTTGCTGCTGGTTCTGGTGATGGTGCTGTCTTTGGCAGTTCCCAGCGTACTGGCTGTCGCCGGCACAGGAGATCCTGACGGAGGCAATAAAATTACTTATCAGTTCTATCAGGAGCAGTATAAAGGTAATATGCTGACCCACTATAGCTGGGCAACGGTCAATGCAGATATTGCAGCGGCATATGACATGCTGAAATGGAAACCGGAGACAACGGCTTCTTATGCCCAGATCGATGGTAGTAATCCTTTCGTGTATATCCTGCTGGGCGAGAGTAATGCTTATGCTATGCGCCTGCAGTCTCCCGGCGCAGGTACTTACGATGTTACACTGAATTATTACACCAATACCCATGCCAGCGCTGCGCCTGAAGGTACTATGTATATCATTGAGGCGCCGGCTACCTTCGGCGAATACGCTTCTGCCAACCTGCGCACGATGACTGCGTCTATGACACCTGTGGTGACGGTTAGCTACGCAGCATCCCAGACTGCGGCAGCCAGCGCAGCCGGTGCGTATACCTTTGAGGCAAACAAGGAATATTTGGCAGTGTTCTGCTTCAGCGATGGTGCGGATGGCGTAAATTCTTCCCTGCGCGGCTATATCAATTCTCTGGAAGTGCAGAAGAAGCCTGTTAACCCCGGCCAGGCACAGCCGGCAGAGTACGATTTTATGTACCTGAATAACAATGAGTTTTTGCGGGATCACGCCGATGCGATCGCTGCAGCTTATGATACCCTGAACTGGAAGTTTTTCCTGACGGATAATGACTACGGTTACAGCAGAAGTACGATGTTCAACAAGAATGTCAACGCTTTGGAGATGCAGAATACTGCAGGCTCTTGGTTTGCTTTCCAGATCAAGTCTCCCGGTGCAGGCGAGTATGAACTGGTACTGGAGCACGGCGCTCGTCCCCGCGGTGCCAGCGTGGGCCGTATTTACATTCTGCCAGCAACGGAAAGCTTCAATACAGTTGCAGAGATCGATGCAGCTGTGGGTAACCACAACACCGAAGGCACACAAGCATACGCCGGTACTGCAAATTGGTATTCTTCCACTGAAAATACCACCGGTGTAAGAACGAATGCTTTCCGTTACAATTTCGAGGCAGGAAAGGAATATGTTCTGGTATTTAAATCCCAGGTGAAGAGCCTGGAAAATGCAAATGCCTTTATGTATGCCACCAAGCTGACGGCAACACCGGTAGTCCCGGAAGAAACCACTGTACCCCAGGAAACCACTGCTGCGCAGGAGACCACAGTTCCCAATGAGACGACCTCTCCCCAGGAAACCGTTCCCGAAGTCACCGTTCCCGAGGGTTATGACGCAGCTTATGACTTTATGTTTAAGAACGATGGCACGAAGCTGGTAGACAGTGCTGCTGCGATCGCAGCCAACTATGATCAGCTGAAGTGGAAGTTCTATATGACAAGCTTCCAGTACGGCTATGATGGCATCCGTGACGGCGCACCAGTAGGCCCCGGCACGATCTTTAATAAGAATACAAACTCTTTGGAAATGCCCAACTCTTCCGGCCAGTGGTTTGCTTATCAGATCCAGTCTCCCGGTGCAGGCTGGTATGAGATCACTTTGGAGCACGGCGCCCGTCCCAGAGGCGCAGCCGAGGCTGGCATCTATATTCTGCCTGCTGCGGCTGAGTATGACACTGTGGATGAAATTAAGACTGCCCTTGGTACGGCAACAACATTGACCAAGGTGGATATGTGCTCCGAGGAAGAAAATCAAAAGGGCTATGTTAGCGATAAATTCTATTATGAGTTTGAAGCAGGTAAGGATTATATCTTTGTAATGCGTTCACAGAAGAAGGCAGATACCAATAACAATGCTTATCTGTATGCCTCTAAGTTGCTGTTAAAACAGACCCAGAAGCCTGCTGATGATATTCTCAATCCCCCTGAGCCTCCCAAGAATTTTGCAACCAAGGAAAATGCATATGTTTTCTATCATCCCGACTATGCCGGCAACTACCTGACTCACTGGCGTGAGGCAGGGGATGCAACGCTGAACGGCGCCGGCATCGTTAACGATAAATTCTTAGCGGCTTATGATCAGCTGAAGTGGAAAACAGAGACCTCCGGAGCCATTGCCAATATGACGGAAAATGGCTATCTGGAGTTGACTTTGGGTGAGGCAAACTACTATGCGTTCCGGGTGAAAGCGCCGGCTGACGGCATTTATAAGGTGACACTGAATCATAGCGTTACCAATAATACAGGCGCCGCCAAGACCGGTAATGTCTTCATTTTCGAAGCAACAATGGATTCCTATCCCGGCGCTATGCTCAACAATGCCATCAAGGAGCAAAAGGCGGTAATTACCACCACCTATGCAGCCGATAAGGCAGGCACAGCTTCCGCATCCGGTGAATTTACTTTCTATGCCGGTAAGGAGTATATCATCGCCTTCGGTGTCAGCGACGGTGTGGACGGTAAGCCCCAGACCCTGCGTGCCTACATCAACGACATCACCCTGACCAAGACCGCAGAGGCACCGGAAGATCCCATGAAGGGCAGCAAGATCTATAACCTGTATCTACCGGAGTATGCAGGTCAGTATCTGAACCACTTCCGTGAGGAAGGCGACCCGGCACTGAACGGCGCCCAGATCGTCACAGAAGAGGTGGCTGCAGCCTTTAATAAGAACGGCTGGAAGCTGGAAAATGCAAGCAGCTACTCCCTGTTTGCCAAGTCCAATCCCTATCTGGAGGTCGTCACCAGCGAGGCTAACAGCTTCTCAGTGCGCATCCAGTCTCCCGGTACCGGTAAGTATGATGTGACCTTGAAGTACTGTATGCGTAACCACGAGCAGGCGGCTACCACCGGTCAGATCTACATCTTCCCGGCGGAGAAGGAGCTTTATACCAAGGCTGAGATCAATCAGGTGGTGCTCAAGCGCGAGAGCATTGCTGTTGCTAATTTCAAGGATACCCAGACCACCGGTTATTCTACCGCTGAAATTACCGGTTCTTATAGCTTTACCGAGGGCAAGGACTATATCGTGGTCTTTGTTCTGGGCGATGACGACTATGCCAAGAACGGCACTGTCCGCGCATTTTTGTCCCAGCTGGTCACCAAGCGGGTGGGCGAGGCAACTGCCAACCCCGGTGAGGGCGACGCAGCTGCCGGCGGCACTGTCTATCAGCTGTATATGGAGCAGTATAGCGGCAAGTACCTGTGGCACTCCACAAATGAAAATGTCCGGGATGAGATCGCATATAATTACGATAACGGCTCTCAGAACTGGAAGTATGAATATATTTCCGGCTCTGTTAACTTCGCAGACGGCTACCTGAATGTAGGTATGGGTAAGTCCGGCACTTACTTCGGCATCCGCATCAAGTCCCCCGGCACCGGCACCTATCAGCTGACGCTGGACCATTTCCTGAACTCCCATGTCCGTGCTGCAGAGATCGGTGAGGTCTACATTATCGAGGCACCGGAAACCCAGTACGAGACCTATAATGATATGAGCTACGCCTTTGCCCGGGCACCCGTGATGACCACCACCTATGAGCTCGAGGGTGCCAGCGGTATGAAGTATGTTTCCTGTACCGGTACCTTCGCCTTCCAGGAGGGTAAGGAGTACATCATCGGCTTCTACGGCAACGATGCCGCAGACACTGCCAATGATGTGACCACCACTTATATCTATCTGGACCGGCTGATCGCAAAGCGTATCGGTGCGTATCAGGAGCAGGACAGCAATGACGGAATGCCTGTGGGCGTTGTTGTCAATCCCGCAGTTGCCAACCAGTATAAGCCCGGTGTTCACGGCGGCTTGGCCGAGGTCGACGGTGTCAACTATCTGGCAGTGCCTGCTTACGGCAAGCGGATGTACATTTACAATCTGAATGCCTGGACACAGGTAGACGAGGTCTATACCGGCGTAGGCAACCCCCGTGGTACTACTGTGGATAGTGACGGCAACATCTGGGTGATAGGCGACGGCTCCCACCTGTTTAAGTACGATATTCGTACCGGTGTTGGCACCACCTATAAGTATAAGGGCAGCAGCCTTTCCTCCTTCTACGCTGCAGCCATTGGCTCCGATGGAAGAATGTACTTTGGCTCTGGTAACTTAGGCCATATAATGGGCTTTGATATCCAGAAGGAAGAGTGGTTTGATTACGGCAAACCCCTGGAGGACGGCAAGATCGTGGGCGCAGTCAACGAAAAGGACGGCTTTGTGTATGCGGCTATCCACGGCGATGCCAAGCACTACATTGCCAAGCTGGATGCAAAGACCGGCGAACTCCTCGGCACACTGGATGTCTCCGACAGAATGTACAATATCCGTTACCTGACCACCATCGACTTCTTAGGCGATTATGTGGTAGGCTGCGGCGCTAACCATAATATGGGTATGATGGTTGTGGACCCCGAGACCATGACCTTTGTCAGCGGCGAGGATTTCGGTATCGAAGCCAACATTACCCGTGCTGTTTCCGAGGTCATCGACGGCAAGCAGTACTTTACTACCAGCACTTACGGTCTGTGTGAATTTGACCTTGCCACCAATAAGGCGACCCCTGTGGGCGGCGAGTTCGAAAAGGCCACCACCGGTCTGCGTTTTACCGGCAAGAACTTCGTTTCCGGTATGGAAGACCTGTCTGATATGACCATTCTGACCTACGGCAACCCCGATACCAGCGGCCTGTTCTTCTGGGATCTGGAAGCCGGTGTGATCAAGACCAGAGAAAACTTGGTGCTGGAAGGCTCCGGCGAAGGCTCCGGCCTGCGCTCCCTGTGCAACGGTAAGCCCGGCTCCGGTGAGCTGTATATGGGCTGCTACGACTCCAACAATGTGTGGGTCGTGGATACCGTCTCCGGAGATATGGTTCGTACCTACTCCACCACCGGCAGCCAGGTGGACTCCATGCTTTGGGTGGACGGCACACTGTATGCCGGCAACTACAATACCTGTACGCTGACCAAGGTGGACTTTGGCGGCGGTCAGTCTCAGGCATTGTTCCGCCTCAATGATGATGTGTTCAATCAGGCGCGTATCCATACGATGACCTACGGTGAGAACAAGATCTTCTGCGGTACCACACCGGATGTTTACCGTCACGGCGGTATGATCGCCTGGTATGACTTAGAGACCGGTCTTACCTGGGTGGCAGCAGGCCCCAACCCCGACCAGGTGTTCTATACAGAAGCACCTCAGTTCTGGACTGCTACCGAATGGACACAGGAATCCACCGGCAAGGTGCTGCAGGTAGAGGACTTCAAGAGCCTGTTCAACGCGGATCAGGATGGCGACGGTGTCAACGAAAGCTTCAAGGGGACTGTGGACTACCAGACCATTCAGAATCTGATTTACAAGGACGGCTTGCTCTACGGTACCGGCTCTGTCCACGGCGGTACTTCTACCACCAAGCGCAGCGACATCGAGGCTTGCATCTTCGTTTATGATGTGGCACAGCGCAAGGTCATCGCTACCTGCAAGCTGACCAATTATATCTCCGGTCTTGGCAGGCCTGAGTTTATCCAGAGCCTTGCCCTGGATCCCAACTCCGAGGAAACTCTGTTCTGGGGCGGCGTGTCTGAGACACTGTTCTCTATGACCTTCGATCCCGAGACCTTGAAGTTCACTGTTAAGGAAGAGCTGTCCTTCGCAAAGACCACTTACTACGCCAACCAGTCCAGAGCCTGGTTCCCCAGACCCATCATCTTTGATGGCAATGGTTATCTGTATGTTGCCTTTGACCGCATTGGTGGCTTGGTAAAGGTCAATACCCAGGATACTTCCGATTACACCCAGCTGCTGAAGAACTTCAACAGCGTGCTGGAGATCCCCACAAGTATCACATTCGGTGATGACGGACATCTGTACTACCTTACCGCAGGCTATGAGCTGCGTGTACTGAAGCTGGATCCTACGGAAGAAGAGTGGGCTGAGGCAAAGATCGTGCAGGATATGATCGATGCACTGCCTGATCCCGACAAGATCACAGCAGACGACTATGAGACCATTAAGGCAGCCCGTCAGGCATATATGGCACTGAAGACTCCCAACAGAGGCTTGGTAAACAACCTGAAGGTCCTGGAAAAGGCTGAGGAAAAGGTCCTTATTGCTATGATCGATGCGTTGGGTGAGGTCACCATCGATCAGGAATTCATCCTGGCAGAAATGCGTGCAAACTACAATGCCATGAGTATGGACCGCCGGCTGAAGATCACCAACTACGATACTATGCGCCTGGCTGAACGCCGGATGAGTGAGCTGAAGGCGGAGCGTGTGGAGAAGATGATCGAAGCCATCGGCGAGGTCACACTGGATAAAGAGCAGGCCATCCGCGATGCCCGTGCCGCATTCCTGAAGCTGACTGCCCAGGAGCAGTATATGGTGCAAAACATTGATGTGCTGAACGCAGCGGAAGCTGCGATCGCCCAGCTGAAGGCAAAGCAGAAGGCTGTGGAAAAGGTTATCGAGAAGATCGATGCCATCGGCGAGGTCACGCTGGAATCCGAAGCTGCTATCCAGGATGCCCGTGAGGCTTATGACAAGCTGGATGATGCACAGAAAGTGCTGGTCACCAACTATGATGTATTGGTGGCGGCAGAGGCAAGGCTTGCCAAGCTGAAGAGTAATGCCCAGCTGCTGCCCTGGATCGTAGCCAGCGGAGCAGTGGTGGTTGCAGCTGCAGTGGGAATCATTTTTGTGATCCCCACGACCCGCGGTAAGATCCTCAGTGTATTTAAGAAAAAGAGCTGATTTCGAGGTTTCCTCTCTCATAAGCAGGACCCGGCGGAGGGCTAAGCCTTCCGCCGGGTCAAACTGTAT
>JAZNQK010000049.1:0-21534 GCA_045590135.1 Faecousia sp. | reverse complement strand
CCAAATTTGGGAGAGCCTGATTAATATACCACACAGCGCAATCCTTGTCAAGAACTTTTTTACGCTTTCTCAACATTTTTCTTGCGCCCGGAGGCATACTTTTGCGCCCCCTGTCGGAAGCGCTCGGTTATAATAGCAAACACATCCTTAATTGTCAATAACTATTTTGAAAATTTTTCAACAAAATGAATCTGCCGCCGGTTTCCTTCAACAACGGCAAACTGTCTCCTGCTTTCCATGCTTTCAGTTTTGGTCCTTTTCCGTGAATATCCAAATACCGGGACACCTCTTTTGTATCAATTGCAACCTCACATTGGTATAAAGTAACCGACTCCTTCAGGTGGGAACGCAGCTGCTGCACCTGATCGACTGCGTTTTCTGATATCAGAAGATACTCTGCTGTATCCAGGTAGATGACCCCCGACGCTGTTTCCTTCATATTTTCAAGTGCCTGCAAAGCAGTCGTGCCTTGTCCAATGTCCTGTGTGTCTGTGCTAATGACTACGATATCACCCTGTTTTTGCAAAAGCACTGTCTGCACCGGACGAAGCTTTGCAATATCCATACGCTCCACCGGGATCAGTAAGGTGAGTACACATATTACAATATAGATTATGCTGCGTTTCATTTTTGATTTCTCCTGTCCTGGGGTTTTAGTTTTGCCGGACGGAATTTGCTTCTGTTAAGAGGCATACGCACAACAGAGCCAGTTCGGGACAGATAGCTGATTCCTAAAGACTTCAGTCCCAGCAGGTGGATCAACAGCACCAGCAAGCCCGCACCAACGCCCCATATACCTGCAAGGGATGCTGCAACGGCAATTCCAAACCGCCACACACGCACAGCATTGGCAAGATCCCGGTTAGGCAGCACAAAACCGCAGACACCGGAAATACTGACCATGATCAGCGCCACAGGTGAGATCAGTCCTGCTTCCACTGCCGCTGTTCCCACTACGATGCCTCCGATAACCGACACAGACTGTCCGATTGCCTGTGGCAGGTGGACACCGGATTCCTGCAGCAGCTCAAATGCCACCAGCAGACCTAAAATTTCTGCAGTTGTGGAAAACGGCACAGACGCTTTACTGTCGATAATGCTTTGCAGCAGTGGCATAGGTATCACCGCCTGGTGGAAAGTCGCCAATGCAATATAAATGCCCGGCAGCAAAAGTCCTGTCAGCAATGCAAGGTAACGCAAGATCCGCACACCGGATGCGCCCACAAAATCTCTACCCCGGTCCTCCGGACTTTCCATCAGAAACATCAGATCCGCAGGTGCCAGGTAACCCAAAGGCAGTCCGTCCACCAAAAGTCCTACTCTGCCGTCCAGTATTCCCTGGCAAAAGCGGTCTGTCCGCTCTGTATACTGCAAAAGCGGAAAGGCTGTTTTCCGGGTGCCTGTCACATACTCCTCCACCGCCGCCGGGGACAGAAGTCCGTCAATATCGATGCTCGACAAGCGTTGCTTCATCCGCTGCACATACGCAGGATTTGTGATCCCCTCCAGCCAAACAACACTCACATTGGTCAGGCTTCGCCTTCCCACCTGGGTCTCATAGATCCGCAGCTCCGGTGAACGCAGATGCCTGCGAATATAACTGGTGTTGGAACGCACCGTTTCCACGAAAGCATCCTTTGCGCCCTTGACGGTGTTTTCCACCTCCGGCGCAGAAGGACCGCGTTTATCCGGCGTCTTTACCTCGAAGCCGATCGCGCCAACGCCCGGAAACAAAACCACGCAAAAGCCGTTGACCAGTAAAAATGCGATCTGATCCAAATCCTTACAAGGCACTGCCACGCAGTTATAGATGCTGCCATCCATTGCTTTTTTGTACAGCGATTCCATAGTATCTGCACTCAGATCCTGGGTGATAGGCTTAAATATATAGTCTGATGCATATGCCGCCGCGATCAAACCGTCAATGGCATAGGCATACACCGTCAGTTTTCCGCAGCGCAGCTGACGACGAATAAAGTCAGCAGCATCCCGGAAAATAGCACTTACATTTTCATCTGTCATCTCACCGGGGTATTTTTTCAGTTCCATCGGCTCACCTCGCCATAGCTTTCCCATAATTTTCATAAATATTTGCACAATTGCTTTTACTGTGGGTTTATGCTATATTGTAATGTATCAATGCACAGAGGAGCAAAACTGCTATGTCCGATATTATCGCTGCGGTCTCTACCGGCAATCAGATCAGTGCCATCGGCATTTTGCGTCTGAGCGGTGAAGGCTGCGCTGCTGTTGCAGACAAGGTCTTTACATTAAATAGCGGCAAGTCCTTATCAGATGCGCCCAGCCGGAAGCTGATGCTGGGCACGCTTTGTGACAAGCAAGGGCGCGCCATCGACCAATGTATGGCCGTGTATTCCCGGGCTCCCCACAGCTACACCGGTGAGGATACTGTGGAGTTCCATTGCCACGGCTCCCCTGCTGTTTTGGCTGCCGGACTGGAGGCTCTTTATCTTGCAGGCGCAAGACCTGCCCGTCGGGGCGAGTTTACAAAGCGCGCATTTCTAAATGGACAATTGGATCTGACGCAAGCGGAGGCGGTAATTGATCTGATCGAGGCTGACACTGCCGATGCCGCTGCCAATGCCGCCGGTCAAGTCGGTGGTGTGTTGCAGAAAAAGCTTGCGCCGGTCTATCACGATCTGACAGATCTTTGCAGCCACTTCCATGCAGTATTGGATTACCCTGACGAGGATATCGAGGATTTTCAGCTGAAAAATTACACAGCCTCTCTCCGGGCAAATGCAAAAACGCTGAACGACCTGCTGCAGACCTATGGACAAGGACGCATTCTGCGGCAAGGTGTTGCTGCCGCCATCGTAGGAAAACCCAATGTGGGCAAATCCAGTCTTTTGAACGCTCTGGCAGGCTTTGAGCGGGTCATCGTTACGGAAATTGCAGGCACTACCCGGGACACTGTGGAAGAAACAGTTATGCTGGGCTCCACCCGGCTGCGGCTGATCGACACCGCCGGTATCCGGGAAACGGAGGATAAGATCGAGGCTATGGGTGTAGAGCGCTCCCGGCAGGCAGTGGAGGATGCCGATCTTGTGCTGTTCGTATGCGACGGCTCTCAGAGCTTGGACGAAGATGACCGCAAGGTCATTGATGTGTGTTTGGATGCAAAAAACACCATTGCGTTGATCAACAAAACGGATGTTGGGCAAAAGGTCGTACCCAGTGATCTGCCCTTTACGACCATCATTCCCATCTGTGCCAAAACCGGAGAGGGACTCGATCTGCTTGCAGATGCAGTGGACGAGATGTTTGCAGGCAGCGCCCCCTGTGACGGCTCAGTGCTCACCAACGCCCGGCAATATGACGCCATCCGCAGAGCGTATGACGCTATGTGTTCCTGCCTGCAGGGCTTGCAGCTGGGGTTAACTCCCGATGCGGTGCTGACGGATGTGGAGGCTGCCATGGAGGCTATGGGTGAGGTTACCGGTGCTACGGTGCGGGAGGATATTACCGCAAGGATCTTTGAGCGGTTCTGCGTAGGTAAATAGTTTATACACCGCCTCTAACGGCGGGAGCAAGCCCCCGCCCTACGATGTGCGGATCCGCAAGCCGCTACCTGGAGATTGCCACGCCAGTTTGTGCACTGGTTCGCAATGACAATTATTAAAGGAGATTGCCACACCAGTGTGTGCACTGGTTCGCAATGACAACGAGATTATGATTTATTTGGATAATTCCGCCACCACCAGACCTTGCAAGGAGGCGGTGGCAGCAATGACGGACGCACTGACTGTGGGTTGGGGCAATCCCAGCGCTCTGTATGAATTTGGTATCGACGCCGCCGCAAAGCTGAGAAAGGCAAGACAGCAGGTAGCTGCTGCTCTGGGTGCAGAGCCGGACCGGGTATTCTTTACCGCCGGTGGCACAGAGGCTGACAACTGGGCGCTGTTTGGCACTGCCAAGCGGTTTGGAAAGAAGAATAAGCATATTATTTCCACAGCCATTGAGCATCCTGCGGTACTGAATGTAATGAAAGAACTGGAAGCGCAAGGTTTTGAGGTTACTTATCTGCAACCGGATGAGCTGGGCAGAATCACTTTAGAAAGCTTAAAAGCTGCACTGCGCAAGGATACCATTTTGGTGAGCATTATGATGGTAAACAATGAGACCGGCGCAGTGATGCCCATCGACAAAATGGCAAAGCTGACCCATCGCATTTGCCCGGATGCCATTTTCCACACAGATGCTGTTCAGGGTTTTCTGAAAGTCCCTTTTCAGGCAAAGGCGCTGGGCGCGGACCTGATTTCCGTTTCCTCTCACAAGGTACACGGGCCTAAAGGCGCAGGCGCGCTGTATATCAGTCCCCGGTTAAAATCCTTCCCTGCTCTGCTGCTGGGCGGCGGACAGGAAAGCGGATATCGCAGCGGCACAGAAGCCACGCCGGCGATCCTCGGTTTTGCCGCCGCCTGCAATGCAGTCGCTGCCACCTTCCGGGAGGATGCCGCAAAAGAAAAGGCTTTGTTGAACGATCTGATCGAAAAGTTATGTAAACTTGACGGATTGAAAATCAACGGCGCTCACGATGCACCGCATATTCTCTCCCTTTCCATTCCCGGTCTGCCTACCCAGAACAGCATCAATGTTTTACAGGATGCCGGGATCTGCGTATCTGCAGGCTCAGCCTGTGCAAAAGGACACCGCAGCCACACATTAACTGCAATGAAGCTGCCGTCTGAAGTAATAGACGGTTCTTTCCGGGTGTCTATTTCCCGGGAAACAACGGCTGAGGAACTGGATAAGTTGGCAGAACTGATTGAAAAGCAGCTGCTTCCTATGCGGCACTAAGAAAGCGGGTCGATGTGGGCATCGCCCCCTACAAGGGATATGCCATAGATTGCCACAACCAGTCTGCGGACTGGTTGTTCAATGACAGTATAAAGTGCGCTGACCACATAGGTCAGCGCACTTTTACTTTGATCATAAATCCGTTTCAGCTGACGAAGCTGCCGCCCCATTCTACCACTGTAAAGCCTCTCCGTTCTGGGCTGTCCAAAGATTGGGGCTCGATTTGTACCGGCTCATCGAGGCTCTTCCAAGCCATAAAGACCCGGATCAGAGTATCCGGCTTTGGATAGATTTCCAGCTTGGCACTATCGGTATAAATATCACTCTGGAAGGAGATCAGGTTGTAGCCATTCTTTTCCATCAAAGGCAACCAGTAAACGATAAACTCGTTTGCCTCCCTCCGGGACAAGCCCAACTGTGCCAACGCCGTCTCCAAAAAGCTTGCGGTATCCTTACCTGCAATGCAAAACCCCTTTGAAAAATCATACTTTGCAGGTGTTATGCCTTCCCAGTAGAGGTAGTTATATTCCTTACCGGCGGCATCCGTTAAAGTACCGTCCGGCTGCGCCGTAACATGCCAGCCATTTTTATATGCAGGATAGGTACAGGTCAACTGTCCCTGATAATCCAATCTAACTTCCACATCGGTGGTTGTTTCCGGGTAGAGGTATATGACCGGCTTATCATTTACGCTAAAGTAATCCTCATTAAAGCCTGTAACTGTCACCTTTTCTGCATAATACCAGCCCTCCACACATTCATCTACATAGGTGCTGACACTTTCGGCAGTTTCTCCAGCGACAACTGTGACCTGCACACCGCTGCCGAAGATTCCCCAAGGGTTCTCTTCTGAGTACCAGGCTGCATAAGGCCCCTTATCTTCGTAGATCAGTTCAGTAGATTCGGTAACTAAAAAGGCATAGCTCTTGCCGTTTTCACAGGTCATCTCAAAAAAGTAATTGGGGCCACCCGTGCGACTGACTACCAGACCGGAAACTGTCCCCACACCGGTGCCACAGGCAGTCAGTGCCAGCACAATGGACAATATAACGATTAAAGACAATACTCGTTTCATTTTTTACTCCTTTTCGAGCAATGCATTACGGAAATGGTACAGTTTCTATTAGGGATTCTGTTATCGGGCAATATATAAATGCTCGTTCCGCCAATCCGCGCCTGATATAAAAGGACATATGATCTGTATCGCGGTTTGCCACTGTAACGTAAGAAATATAGGGATGCTCAAGCAGCACACGATATCTCCACATTGGGATATAAGCTTCAATCAACTGATCTCCGTCGGTAAAATACAGATAACCCTCCGTGAAAACCATATTGTCCAGCTTTCCGTTCTTTGCTGTGTATAGAGTAACGGTTTTTCCAGTCTCCCAGTTGATCTTTAACAAGGTGTTGTCAGCGGTGATGCCATAGATATAGTGCTTGGTTCTGCATATATCTGTGAAAGTTTCGTCCGAGACAAGTGTCAGCTTTCCGCTCTCTTTCAGATACAGCTGATCGGGACCAAACCGGTCAGAATACAGGACAGCTTCATATTCCGGTTCCCCTTCAGCATTTGCATAACTATCTGAATCGGCGTTGGTCGGGCTTTTATCCGCAAGATACTCCCAATCGCCAATGTTCAGCACCGGGTCAGCCACTGTGGTGTATTCCGGCGCAAAGTGATCGTGACCCCATACAGTGCCAGTCCAGCAGCTGTCTACAATACCCTTCCGCTGTGAAAGAGTGCCATCCTTAGGATCATAGGTAAATTCGATCCTGGAACGAACACCATAATCCTCCTGCAGCAGTTCCATCAGCCAGATCATATCCCTACCGTCATCCAGAGGATCTTCCTCTTCCCATAAATGCGCGATATGCTCATGTGACCGATAGGGACTGTTCGGATCATAAAGTTCCTTTTTCAGCAGATCCATCATTTCCGGATTCATTGTTTCCCACACGACACCACCCAAAGTACTGGTAGGTCGATGCATAGAAAAGCCTACATAATCCAGCGGAATATCAGCGGAAATCTGATCATACAGACAGTCATTTTGCATTGTTGGGATATAGAGCCGATTGATGGAGATGACATCTCCCTCTATCGCCGCATAGTACAATAGATCTCTAGCGCAAACAAAGACATGCAGAAGGCTTTCAGCAGTGACCAATTCTTTCACTGCTCCGGTGCGGAGCTCCACTTGTATAACAGTGGTAGAAGTTTTGTTTGTCAAATATGCAAATTTCCCGTCAGCAGCAAGATAGCTGTAATCGGAAAGATCTTGTTTGCAGGGAACCGTATACACCTCGTCAAAAGCGTCGGATTCAACAATAAGTTTACCATTCCAGTTAGGGGATACTCTGCACAGTATCTGCGTATCTTCATAGGGATATAGCCAGCCGTAGAGCATATTTTCAGCATACCAGCCATGAATACTGTGATCCTCTGAGAAGAACTCCTCATAAGAGAGGGGCTCACGGTCATCCAGAAGGCAGTCCTCGATGGATAAGGTATCCGGTGCAGTCGTTTCCTCCGGAGCAGTTGTTTCTACCGGCGCGGTGGTAGTCTCCGGTGTGGCAGTGGTGCTGTCAGGCTGCAGCGCCGGTGTGCAGGCAGACAGCGTTAGCATTCCTGCTGCCAGCAGAATAATTATTGATCTTCTCATCGTTTCCTCTCCTTTATAGAATCGTCTTCATATATACTACACACAAGAATGAAAAAAGAGAGACAAATCAGTTAAGAGATTGCCACAGCCAGTTTGCGAACTGGCTTCGCAATGACAACGAAAACTATAAATATTCTCCATTCAATAGAAAAAGCACGCAGAAGATCTTTTCGATCTATCCTGCGTGCTTTTGTTCAGAGAATTTAAGTGGTAAAAGCATTGTGTCGAAAGGTGGCGCAACGCAAGACAGCATATTTCTCTCGTTATATGAGATCATAGTGGCTGCATCTCCTTTATGGAATTTCTTTTACATATTTATGATAACATAAAAATGCCTCCAGCGCAACATATTTTTAAAAAAACAAAACAGTAGAAATGGATGGTCCGGACCCTCCCCTACGCGCCTTCGCAATGACATATGAGGATTGTAGGGCGGTGGCTTGCTGCCGCCGATAAGAATGTCCGTTTTATACGGTGGGGCCAAGACCCCGCCCTGCGATGTTGTTCATTATAACACAGGAACTACGGATTGCCACAACCAGTCTGCGGACTGGTTCGCAATGACAGTTTTGATTTACCTACACGAAAAGTCCGCGCCGGGATCGGCGCTGACTTACCTTTTCACTATTCACTATTACTTTTTACTTAGTATGCTACGCCCCAGTAGATCATAGTCTTAGCTTTCTTGCCGCAGATGGGGCAAGTTTCGCCAAGATTCTCCTGGTTAAAGGGCATACAGCGAGAAGACATACCTGCCTGCTCCTTCATCTTCATTTCGCACTCCAGCTCGCCGCACCACATGGTCTTGATGAAGCCGCCGTTCTTCTCCTGAAGCTCCTTGGCTTCTTCCAGAGAATGTGCCTCATAGATGTGATCGGTCAAATTCTTCTTAGCTCGGTCATACATACCCTGATGGACCAGTGCCAGCTGCTCGGCAACGGCAGATTCCAGATCGGTCAGGTTAACAACGGTCTTTTCGCCATCATTACGGCGGACAAGGACACACTGGCCGTTTTCCAGATCGCGAGGACCGCACTCCACACGCAGGGGTACGCCCTTCATCTCATACTCGGCGCACTTCCAACCCATAGAGTTATCGCTGTCGTCCAGCTTGACACGCAGGCCGGCGGCTACAAGGCGATCCTTAAGACCGTTTGCTGCCTCTAAAACGCCCTCTTTATGCTGGGCGATGGGCAGAATGATCACCTGAATAGGCGCTACCTTGGGAGGCAGCACCAGACCGTTATTATCGCCGTGGGTCATAATGATGCCGCCGATGAGACGGGTGGAAACACCCCAGGAGGTCTGATGGGGGTTGACCTTCTGATTGTTCTTGTCTGTAAAGGTAATATCAAAAGCCTTGGCAAAGCCGTCGCCGAAGTAATGGGAAGTACCTGCCTGCAGCGCCTTACGGTCGTGCATCATACACTCGATGGTGTAGGTAGCCTCTGCGCCGTTGAACTTTTCCTTATCGGTCTTGCGGCCGCGGGTAACCGGCATTGCCAGCACATTTTCGCAGAAGTCAGCGTAGACATTCAGCATACGCTCGGTCTCTTCCTGTGCCTCCTCAGCAGTTGCGTGCATGGTGTGGCCCTCCTGCCACAAAAACTCTCTGTGACGCAGGAAGGGACGGCTGGTCTTTTCCCAGCGCAGAACGCTGCACCACTGATTGAGCATCATAGGCAGGTCACGGTGGGACTGGATCGCTGTCTTGAAATATTCGCAGAACAAGGTTTCAGAGGTAGGACGGATGCAGTAACGCTCCTCCAGTTTTTCACTGCCACCGTGGGTGACCCAGGCGCACTCCGGTGCGAAGCCCTCCACATGATCCTTTTCCTTCTGCAGAAGGCTCTCGGGGATCAGCATAGGCATATACACATTCTGCGCGCCGGTCTTCTTAAACTCCGCATCCATCAGATGCTGGATATTCTCCCAAATAGCGTAGCCATAGGGACGGTAAATAAACATACCCTTAATGGAAGAGTAATCGATCAGTTGCGCCTTCTTACACACATCGGTAAACCACTGGGCAAAATCTACCTCCATATCGGTGATCTGCTCAACCTTTTTATCCTTTGCCATAGGTAAAATCATCCTCTCAAGTCTTTTTCTCATTGCTACCATTATAGCACCGTTGTCAAGACTTTGCATACTATGGAATAAAGATTTCATTCGGGAGGAAATCCAATGACGCAAGTCACCTTGAATCTGGATCCTGCGGTTGCCTATTTCTATATGCAGCTTGCCCGGCAGACCGGCTACACCTTTGAGCAGGTGCTGACGGATGCGCTGTTCAAGCTTGCAGGCGAATTAAGCTTGGAGGCTCTGAAATCCTGCTAAAATAGGCATTGTATTTTGCCGCGGGATTTGCTATACTTACAAAAGAAATCGTAAGATGGGAGATTGTGTATGAAATCCATCCGTGATATTTATAAGATCGGCAAAGGTCCCTCCTCTTCCCACACTATGGGTCCGGAGCGGGCTGCCAAACTGTTCCGGCAGCAGTATCCGGAAGCAGACAGCTTTCAGGTCACTTTATATGGCTCCTTAAGCAAGACCGGCGTGGGGCACGGCACGGACCGTGTGCTGCGGGAGGTCCTTGCGCCTGTGGACACGCAGATCATCTTCTCTAAGGAGGACCTGCCTGATTTTCATCCCAATACATTAGACTTTATTGCCTGCAAAAACGGCGAGAAGCTGGGCCAGCTTCGGGTGGAATCTATCGGTGGCGGTGATATTCGCATCCCGGGACAGAGCCATCTGGATCCTCCGGAGGTGTATCCGGAGAACTCCTTTGCGGAGATCGCGGATTTTTGCAAATGGCGTTACATAGAAAAGCTCAGCGACTATGTAGAGCTGAATGAGGGTGAGGATATCTGGAGCTTCCTTATGGAAGTATGGCAGACTATGAAGCGTTCCATAGAGGAAGGCCTTAACGCCACCGGTGTATTGCCCGGCGGACTGAATGTACAGAGAAAAGCCAAATTTCTTTTGGAGCAAGAGCCGGAAGAGGATGTGCCTGCACTGAAAGAGTTTCAGTATATTGCCGCTTACGCTTATGCTGTTGCAGAGCAGAACGCGGATAACGGTACTATCGTTACTGCGCCCACCTGCGGTGCTTGCGGTGTTGTGCCTGCAGTACTGAAATATGTGCAGGAGACTCGGGGATATACCGACGAGCAGATCATCCGCGGCCTTGCCGCTGCCGGCATCATCGGCTCGCTTACCAAACGCAACGCATCCATTTCCGGTGCAGAAGCCGGCTGTCAGGCGGAGATCGGTACTGCCTGCTCTATGGCAGCGGCTGCGCTGGCTGAGCTTTATGGGCAGAACCTGGATCAGGTAGAATATGCCGCAGAGGTGGCTATGGAGCATCATTTGGGTCTTACCTGCGATCCCATCTGCGGTTTGGTACAGATCCCCTGCATCGAGCGCAATGCGGTGGCGGCTATGCGGGCGATGAACGCCTGTAATTTAAGCTACTTCCTCACAGGCTCGAGAAATATCAGCTACGATATGGTCTGCCGGGCTATGCATGAAACCGGCATCAATCTGAATCACCGCTTCCGGGAGACAAGCGAAGGCGGCCTGGCTAAGATCTACGCACGAAAGAAATAATTGAAAGTGATCACCGTTTTCACATATGATCAGACGCCCCCGTATTTGCAATTTGCAAATACGGGGGTGCTTTTAGATGCTTTGTAATCTTGTGATAAATGCAGCTCATCTGCCAATTGCATATACCCAGCGAAGCAGAAGCTTTTGATACCACGGCTTGCTGCAAAGTGCTGCAAGCAGATCTTTCCGGTAATCGTCAAACAATTGCAATTCACCGGTGCGGATCCTATGCTGGCTAAAGCTTGCTTTTTGCGCCAGCAATTCCAGTTCCTCCGGGAAGGGATAATGGATCAAACGGGCCATTTTCCTGGTTTGTTTCCAGCGGATGATAAGCTTCTCATTTGACCTTCCGTGATTCCATCGCTTACGCTTCCAACCAATGCGGATATAGCTTTGAATCGGTACAAGTGCCACCGCCAGCACGATCCAAAAGAGCGTTTTTATCCAACCGGACAGCCCAGAAGCGCCTTTGTTTGAATCCAATGGATCGTCGTCAGATATATCGTCCCGGACAGTTGGATGTGTTTCATCTCCGGTATGAGGCGTTGTTGTTTCGTCGTGCGAAGGAGCGGTTTCCGTTTCAAAGGTGTACGGCTGGGTCTCATCCGGTTCTGTGGTGGTTTCTGTTTCCTCCTCCTGTAGGTCAGCAGGCGTCGCCTCGAGAATACGCCACGCACCGGAAACGGAATCATAATACTCAGCCCATGCATGCGCATCCCGACTCTGCACGATCATATTTTTGTTCGCCCTGCAGGTGAGCATATAGCCTTCCACATACCGTGCCGGTATTCCGGCAGCGCGCAGAAGCACAGTGGCTGCGGTTGCAAAATGCACACAGTATCCTGTCTCACTCTCTTCCAAAAACCATTGGGCGAAATCTTTGTGATCCGGACGCATTGTGGGTGTAGTCAAGTCGTACACCGCCGCGTTTCGTACAAAGCTTTCAATGCGGCGAATCTTTTCCCTTTGAGAGTCGGTCTGTATATCCCTTATGACATCCAGATCAGACGCCCATTGCAGCGTATCGAAAGGAAGCTGCGTATAACCGGCATCGGGTACATTCGATCTGCCGGAAGCTGTGCGGGACAGATCATAGCTGTAGCGTTGAATACCCTCGTCATTATTCAATGCACCGCCCACCAGCACGACCTCTTCGGCTGAATAATAAGGCACATAAAGCACATCCAGAATGCCATGGGTCACAACGCTCAGCTTTCCGGAGGATGCTCTGCCGGTGGTAAAGCTTTCCTCCCGGTCCACAGACGATTCCCAACCGGTGCCGGAATATATGTCATAATCCCTTCCACGAAGATATATCGTACCGTCGGTAGGGGCATTCACGCGCATCACAAATCGCGAGAGCCTGCTCCTGGGACCGATTCGCCGCAGATTCAGCTTCTCATTGCCAGCCGGAGCGCCACTGTTAGTGGATCCCTCAGCATCCAGTAATTTCTCGAACCAGGACACAACCTCCTTCTGAAGCTTGGCTGCGTGATTGACATATTCCTTCTGCGGAACCAGTACAAAAAGCAGCGCAAGTGCAGCTGCCACAGGGACTATTATGCGAAGCGTCAATCTTGCTTCCTGTGCAGGCTCCCGTCGGCGCGTCCAATCGGTCATAAGCATAACCGCAATTCCCAGTATGAGAAGATACAGGTATATCTCATCCGGTAATTTGTCGGTGGTGATCAGGCACGCCACCAAGGGTAAAATCACCGAAGGCAGAGCTATAAAGATATTCTTTCGCCGACACAAGCACCAGCTGACACTGACAGCAGTCCAAAAAGAGAGCACCATTAAAGGTCGATCAACTCCGTCGGTGATCGCTTCGCCAATGATCGGCCAGCCGTGTATGTTATGATAATGCGCAGAAACGGTATAGCACAAAGATCGCAGCTCGTCCCAGAGTACTCCGTCCTTCCATAGCACGGGTGCCAACAACACGGTCAAACAAAGTAAAGCAATTTCGCCGTACTTAAACCCAAACAAAAATGCGCAGACCAATGCGCAGCAGGCGCACCATAGTATGAAAGGCACCATAGATGCCGCTTCCAGATCGTAACCTGTTACCAGATTCCCCACCGTACACACAGACAGCACAAACGCAAAGATCGCACCGACCAGATGATTCGACCAAGGCTTACTCTTCATCCGGCTCACCTCCGATGTGGTGCTGCCAGGCAGCAAAGCTCCGATTTCGAACGGAGTCTTCCTGCGCAAAGGGTGCGCTCAGTAAGGTCTGAACGCACTTTTGAAGGCTCCATTCATCTGAAACGATCCAGCTTTCGATGCCGTTTCCTGTTAAGACGCAAACTTCAAAGGAAACACCATTTTCGAGAAGCCATTTACTCATCCACAAAAGCTGGCCGAATTTGGTATCCAGTTCTTCCGGCGTGCCCATCAGATCCATAGTAAGAAGCACCGAGCCTCTTTCCGGCTCCATTGGCTCACGAAGCATCAGATCGCCAACCTTGGCAGACAGCTTCCAGTGAATTTGGTTCAGGTTATCTCCGGGATGATATTGCCGGATCTCGTGATTCTCCGCATAACCGCCGCCAGGCTTCGGTCGCCAGGACAGCGCAAGATGCTGCGTCAAATCAGAAGGTATTCCTGTATCCAGCGGTTCCGGCCACACAAGAATAGTCCGTTCCGTGCTTTCGCGGACTCTAAACCCAAACAAACCAAGATAGTCAAAAACGACCGGTCTATAAAGCTGCACAGATAACCCACCACAGTGATCTGTCGGCAATCTGTCGCCAGGTTTCAGAAGCCACTGCTCACCGGTAATGGGCTTTGTGATGCGGATTTTACTTTTTATGGGTGGCTGAGGACCATTACAGTACACTTTTAGCTGTACCCTTTCTGCAGCGCCTACCGGGAGCTTTGCAGCCGCAGAAGGTTCCAGCTTAATTTGCAGCATTGCCTTCAGGCTCAAGATCAGCGACAGCCATGGAAAAAACAGCAGCGTCAGTAAGAGGATCCAGGAAAACCATTCCTGATACGCTCCGTAAAATATCAGGCTTCCAAGCAGTGCCAACCCATACAGAACTCTACGACCTGCCATATCAACGCATTTTGGGTGGCGAAACCTGTCCGACGATCTCGGCAAGTATTTGCCTGGAGGTCTTACCCTGGCTTTCTGCCTTAGCGCACAGAAGCAGCCTGTGGGCAACCGTCCAGGGAAAAACCTCCCGGACATCGGAAGGCAGCACATAATCTCTGCCCCGGAGCCGGGCAATCGCCTTTGCCATAGAGGTGACCGCAAGTGTCGCACGGGGACTGGCACCGCGGAGAATTTGTGCATTGTTTCTTGTCGCTGCGATCAGGTCCACAATGTACTTCACAACTGTTTCTTTAATATATGTGCTTTCGACCGCATCCTGCATCGCGATTAGTTTTTCACGGGTCAACAGCGCAGAAAGATCGTGCAGAGGATTGCGCCCCTGGCGATTCATAACCATGGAGATCTCGTCCTCCGCTTTGGGGTAACCCAGACTCAACCGGATGATAAAGCGGTCCATCTGACTGTCCGGGAGAAGCTGGGTGCCCGCGGCACCTGTGGGATTCTGGGTGGCTATCACCAGGAAAGGCTGGGGAAGCTTATGACTGATGCCATCCACAGTGACCTGCCCTTCTTCCATCGCCTCCAAAAGCGCAGACTGGGTGCGCGATGTTGCGCGGTTCAGCTCGTCTGCCAAAAACAAATTGCACATGACAGCGCCCTTCTGATAAACCATCTCGCCGGTACGCTGATCCGGGATGGAGTAACCGGTCACATCAGAGGGCAGCACATCGGGTGTAAACTGCACCCGGCTGTATTCCAAGCTCAGCACTTTGGAAAAAGCCAGCGCAAGCGTTGTCTTTCCCACACCCGGTACATCTTCCAAAAGAATATGGCCTTTCGCTAAAATGGCTGCCATAAACCAAAGAAGGACATCATCCTTACCAACCACTACACGGCGGACCTGATCAAGGATCTGCTGCGCATAGCCGGTTACAGCATCCCTTTCTTTTTGCATGAAGATCCCTCCTGACACTTGATATATTATATTATATCAGCTTAGCGCGTACTTGGCAAGAATATCAATGCATATCATCGATCCTAAAAACATTACTAACAATATTGAATAATTCTTTATTTTGTGGTAGAATTATGCAAACGCTATAAACAAAAGGAGATCACGCACATATGAAATTAGGTATCGTGGGACTGCCCAATGTGGGCAAGTCCACTCTGTTTAACGCAATCACCAATGCCGGTGTACCGGCAGATAACTACGCTTTTTGCACTATCGACCCCAATGTGGGTGTTGTATCCGTTCCCGACGAGCGGCTGGACTGGCTGGCAGAGCTTCACAACCCCAAGAAGCTGACACCTGCTGTCATTGAGTTCGTAGACATTGCCGGTCTTGTGAAGGGCGCAAGCAAGGGTGAAGGCCTTGGCAACAAGTTCCTTTCCAACATCCGCACTACCGACGCCATCGTCCATGTGGTACGGTGCTTTGAAGATTCCAATGTGACCCATGTGGAAGGCAGCACCGACCCTTTGCGTGACATTGAGATCATCAACTTAGAGCTTGTGATGGCGGATATCGAGATGGTGGAACGCCGCATCGACAAGGCGCAGAAGGCTATGAAAGGCGGCGATAAGAAGTTTGCCCGGGAGGCTGAGCTGTTCAGCGCACTTTTGGATCATTTGAATCAGGGCAAGCTCGCCCGCACCTTTGACGGTACTGACGATGATATGGCGCTGATCGCCACATCAGATCTGCTGACCCTGAAAAAGACCATTTATGTAGGTAACCTTGCCGAGAGTGAGATCAACGAACCGGAAAACAACCGTCACTATATGGCTGTTAAAGCGCTTGCCGACGAGGAGGGCAGCCAGCTGATTCCTATCTGTGCCAAGCTGGAAGCAGACATTGCCGAGCTGGATGATCCCGAGGAAAAGGCAATGTTTATGGAAGAGCTGGGCGTTAACGAATCGGGTCTGGACAAGCTGATCAAGAGTTCCTATGCGCTACTGGGTCTGATCTCCTTCCTGACAGCAGGCAGCGATGAGTGCCGCGCCTGGACCATTAAGAAGGGTACGAAAGCGCCCCAGGCTGCCGGTAAGATCCATACCGACTTTGAGCGTGGCTTTATCCGCGCTGAGGTCATTGCCTTTGAGGATATGAAAACCTGCGGCACTATGGCCGCTGCCAAGGCAAAAGGCCTGGTCCGCAGTGAAGGCAAAGAATATGTAATGAAAGACGGCGACATCGTCAACTTCCTGTTTAATGTTTGATCACCTGGAGGGGCTTACTATGAGGCAGTGGATTTTGGATGAACTGCAAAACGGTAAAATCAGCAAAATTTATGATCTTTCGATGAAAAGCCTGGAAGACCGTCTAACAGAAGAGGGTTTCCTGCCGGAGTCCTTTACCGGAAAATACGAGGGTGCATTTACCCGGAGTATCGGTGCATATGCATTGTTTTTGCTGGAGCAAGGCAAAATTGCCCAAGCAAAGGCTTTACTAACCAACCTTTTAGAGATCACAAAGGAATTCCATCTTCCCCGTTTCCCTCACTGGTATAATGTAAAACAGCCCCGGATCGATATGAAAAACCAGGTGGACGGTGATTCCCACGCAATTTTGGCATATGCCACCTATTGTCTGGAAACCGGCGATCAGGAAATGATCGAGAAATACTATTCCTTCGCCTGTAAGACTATCGTCACCATTTTCTCTGCCCCTTATTTTATGGACGGCAGCGAGCCGGTTACATTCGGTGGTGATTGGGATCGGTATCCGGAGCAGCTTGCCAAGATTGCCAAGCAGGATTATACCGTTAATCCCGATGCTCTGAACCTGGTACATAATTTTTTCTTCGAGCACAGCAGAGAATACCATATGTGGGACTGCTGTGATTTCCTCACCCAGTGCTTTGCCGGCAAGGCTGCAGACCAAATGTGCCTCCTAATGAAAAAGCAGGGCGATGAAAAATTAGCCGCTTGGTTAGAAAAGAAAATCCAGGCGCACCGTATGGGCGTTGCCAAGAATATGACCTTCCAGCAAGACAGCAAGACGATGTACTGGGAAATGCTTACCGGCGATCCCTTAAAACCCTTCCCCGCTCTGGGCTGGCCGCTGCTTGCGTATGAAGCAACCGGTTGGGACGGCGTTGATCAAAGGATTCACCGTAACACCATTGACTATTTATTGGAGCGCACCACCATTACCGATCCCGTCAGCGGCGCAAAAATCAATATGATGGAATATATGCCGGATGGGCGCATCTTCCCCACTAGTATGGGAAAAATGATCGCCTGGGCATTGGAATATTGCCTTGCTACCGAAAAATGGGAGCGCATTGCCGATTGGATCCGCTTCTTTAACGCAAATTATCCTGCCGGTGTCTTAACTGAGTATATTATGCCTGCCGATAAAGACGGCAATCCCTTGGTTCACAGAGAAAAGATTCTCTTTGAGGGCGATCTTCCTGCAGATGCACATTGGATCGTGGAAGACGGTGGCAATGGCGAACAATGCATTTGGTTTTGCCGCGCAATATATCGTTTAATAAAAGCATTTGAACAAATATAAAAAATCTCCCATCTGCTTGAGCGCAGATGGGAGATTTTTGATCGATATGTATTTAGATAGACAGACCGGCCTTTTCCAGGATGGTGGGGACATTCTTCTCTGCGCCGATGGCCATAATATGGACACCGTCACACAGCTTTTCGTCCTTGATCTTGGCGATCATTTCCGCAGCCATCTCGATGCCCAGCTGCATGGGCAGACCCTTGACACCCTTTTCCTTGCCCTCGGCAGCAGCGGCAGCCAGACGGTCGATCATATCCTGGGGCACATCGATGCCGGGAACATTTTCGTTCATATACTTTGCCATACCGGCAGCCTTCAGAGGAATGATGCCTGCCATAATATGGGTCTTGATACCGGCCTTATCCACTTCCTCCATAAACCGCTTGAAGGTATCCAAATCGAAGATACCCTGGGTCTGGATGTACATTGCGCCGGCTTCTACCTTCTGACGCAGCTTGTTGATCTGCAAAAACAGAGGCTCATAAACAGGGGTGACGGATGCGCCCTTGTAGAACTTAGGTGCGCCGCCGGCGATCTCATTACCGCCGCAATCGCAATTGGTTTCTTCCATCTTGGAGAGCATTTTCAAAATGCCCACCGAATCCAGATCGTAAACAGGCTTAGCGTCCTTGCAGTCACCCACAACAGGGTGGTCACCTGTCAGAGCCAGCATTGTGTCAATGCCAAAGCTGGCGGCTGCCAGCGCATCGCCCATCAGCGCCATACGGTTACGGTCACGACCGGTCATCTGCAGAATAGGCTCTACGCCTGCCTGCTTCAGCTTGATGCACAGACCAAGACCGGTAGCCTTCAGGCTGGCAGACTGCATATCGGTGACATTAACACCGTGGACCTTGCCGGCGAGCAGCTCGGCAGCTTCCATCTGCTCAGTGAAATCATAACCCTTGGGGGGTGCCATTTCTGCGGTAATACCAAACTTACCGGCTTCCAATGCGTCTTTCAGTAAGCTCATTATTTCTTCCCCCTTAATGTGATAGTTCTGGGATATGCGACCTTTTCGTAGCCCTTATCCTCACGGGCATTGGCCAGCTTATCCAGCTGGTTGGTAGCTTCCAGGCGCTCATAGATCTTGATCCATGCGCAGGGATTCTCGGGATTGACCTCACAATGGCCGTTCTTCTGACCGCCGCAAGGACCGTTGACCAGGCTCTTTGCACACTGGGTAATGGGGCAAATTGCTCCGGTGGAGCCCAGGACACACTGACCGCAGAAGCGGCAGGCCTCTTCCCAAACGCCAAAACGGGCAGCCTCGCCCAGGAACATAGTATCGTTGGAGGGGTATACAGGAATAGATCCGGCGTGCTTGGCTGCGCACTGGACACCGTCACCGCAGGACATACAGATCACGCAGTCGGGATTTGCAGCCACCAGGGGTTTCATCTTGCTCTTAACGCCCAGGCTCATGCAGCAGTAATCTGCAACAGCGGAACCAACGACCTTTTTACCGGCATCTTCCAACACCTTTGTCAGCTCTGCGATCTGCATCTCACCGCCGGTCTGGCAAGCTGTTGCGCAGCTGCCGCAGCCGAGGATCGCAACGGTCTTGGCGTCGCCAACCAGCGCCATAACTTCTTCAATGGGTTTCTTCTGGGTAATAATCATATGTACAGCGTCTCCTTCTACGAAATTTCACACATATATTATAACGCTTCTGCCGTAAAAATCAACTCCAATTTGCTAAGAGATGAAAAAATATGTTATTTTCATAATACGAGATGATATAAAATGTTAAATTCTTAAAATTGACAGAATTGTCTGAAACTGATATGATAAGAAAAAAACATTGGAGGTCAACTATGAGAAAAGTACAGGCAAAGCCCATTACCAATGAAAACTTTGCACCCTACGGTCAGTTTTATACAATGGATGACCCTAAGGGATATGCCCTTCGGGGTGAGCTGCATGCGTTTTATCCCGATCGGATCAACGCAGACAGCGCGCACCGGGTGGGCTACTCCCCTATCGTCGTAAACAAGCCGGATAAAATGATCATTACGCAGCAGGAATATCACACCACCACCTGGGAAATGATCCTGCCTATGAACGATGATATGATATTGCACTGCGCGCCTGCATCTGCCGGTACGCCTGTGGGTGACTTGGCAGAAGCCTTTATCGTTCCCAAGAACACCTTGGTGAAGATGAACGCTGCCATCTGGCATTTGGCTCCCCTGCCTGCCAGTAAGGCGCAACTCAACGCAATGATCATTCTGCCGGAGTGTACTTATGCCAACGACTGCACAGTAGTCGACCTGCCGGCAGATCAACAGTTTGAGATCGTATTATAAGCAAAAAAGCAGGCATTTGCCTGCTTTTTTATTACGGTAAATTATCCTCTATAAAGGGTCTGACCACAATATCGTGAACGCAGCCTTCCTCTATCTCTATGCACTGTTTGATCATCTTCGCAATGGTTTCCGGTTTTAAATAGTTATGATTTGGCACTGCCCTAAAGTTCGTATCCACGCCTCCGGGGTATACGCTGCACACACCGATATTTTCTCCTTTTACTTCCTTGGTAAGGGTCTTGCTGATAGCCTGCATCGCATCCTTTGCTGCAGTATAACTGCCGGCCATAGGGCTGTTGAACAGGCAGCAGCTGCTTAATACATTGATAATGAAACCGCATTTTCTCTGAGCCATAACAGGATAAATTTCCTGTATCATTCCCAAGGCGCTGACACAGTTTAATTCAAACATATACCGCAGGTCCTCTAAGTGAATGTCCACAATTTTATCCTTCTTGGTATTGGCGCCGGCATTGTTCACCAGCACATCCACCGTGTCGAATTCCTTTTTCACTCGCTGGCAAAAATCATGGCGCTTTTCATCGTCTGTAATATCAAAACACTCTGCATAAACCCGGCACTGACCCAGTTCCTGTTTTAACTGCTTCATTTTTTCCTCGCTTCTGCCGCAAAGAGCAAGGTTATAATCCTTAGACAGCAGGATCGCCAGTTCTCTTCCGATTCCATCTGTCGCACCGGTTATGATAACTGTTTTCTTCATATGCGGAAACCTCACTTAGTCTGTTTTCAAGTTCATTATAACATATCTTTCATGTTCCCTGCAATATAAAAAGACAGACACCCAAAGGGTGTCTGTCTGCTGCCTTCCCTGCGCGAAGGGGGGTCTTGTTTGCATTTTCTCCCGGTGGGAGAAAATAGTTGTTCGGCTCCGTCAAGCCGTCGCCGGCAACGGTCCACCGGACTGTTGCATTTAATCTTTCAAGTCCCCCCTCGCAAATAAAAAGAAAGACACCCAAAGGGTGTGTGTCTTTTTATGGTGCGCGAGGGGGGACTTGAACCCCCACGCCCGGAATGAGCACTAGAACCTGAATCTAGCGAGTCTACCAATTCCACCACTCGCGCATATAAGCGATCAGGATTTCCCAACCGCTTGGATATAGTATCACGCTGACTGTGATTTGTCAACAACTTTTTTGCTTTTTTTCAAAAAACTCAATCCTTATAATACAGCAGACAATGGCAGTATCCTTTGAAGTTGGGATCTGCGATCTGCTGACGAAATTCCTTGCAGATACATTTATTATCTTCCGTTCTCTCCAGACGGCAGGGACAATAGCCGCCTGTGCGTTTCAGACCTGCTTTTATGGTCTGCACCATTTCCTGATCCTCGTTAAGTCTGACTGCCATAAAGTCACATCCTTTTATAGATTTATCTTTTCGCTTTTTATAAATTTTAACTTTTTTATTGCTTTTTCAGTTTTAAAACAAAGCTGATTTTTTAAATTTTCAGGTTCTAAATTGGATATTGCTGTTCTTGCGGCGCTGTCTGAACCAACTTTGCCGTAAAGA
>JAZNQK010000048.1:0-7594 GCA_045590135.1 Faecousia sp. | reverse complement strand
CTGAAATAATGTAGAATGGAGAATGAAGAATGTAGAATTATTGTGTTGCCTACGGCAACTATTTAAATGATTTCCGGAGGAAATACCTTGCTTTAATTCTCAATTCTCCATTCTCAATTCTCAATTTGCGCGACAGCGCGTTAAACCGGAATTTGACAAATAAAAGCTGTGCCGGAGGGAATTCCTCCGGCACATTATGCGTTGATAAAAACTTATTCAGCTGTTTCCGTTTCCTTGGCAGGTACTGCCTTGCGCTTTTTCCTCACCAGCACCACAGAGGTTGCTGCGCCGCCACCAACGACCAACACTGCGCCTGCGCACCACAGGGCGATGGCGATGGGTTTGAATGCCTTTTCTGCTGCGATCAAGGTATCGATCAAGGTGACATATGCCTTAGAGCCTTCGGTCAGGGCATCGTATGCCTTTCTTGCCTTGGAAATCGCGATGCCGGAGAAGATGCCCACTTTGCCGATCTTACCGATAAGCACATCTACCTCACCGGCAGCTTCCTTTTGCAGCTTGGTCAGCTGGATCTTTGCGGAGCTCAAAGTCGCACCGTCTACCAGCAGGCGTTCCTCCAGAGTCAGCCAGCTGAAGATGGAGTCAGCTTCCATAATAACTGCTTCATCCTCCAATGTGACCTCGCCGATGGACGCGATCAGCTCCTTCAACCGCTCGATCTCCTGTGCCCGGAGAACTGCCATAATGGCCTCTGCATCCAGCAGTGCCGTGGCATCCACATAAGTCTTCTGATAGGAAGTCAGGGCATTGTAGGCTGCCCGGATCTCAGCGATCCGATCCTTGTGCTCCAGTGTCAGCTCGCCCAGGTCCTTGATGGAATCAATCATCTCCTGCACCTTTGCAGCTGCTTGCTTATCCAGCAGTACATTCAGCGCATCATTTGCTGCTGCCAGTAAATCATAATTCTTCACATACATCTGCTGGCGGGTGGTCATTGCCTTATACTCTGCAAACAGGCTCTCGATCAATGTCTGGTGGCTCAGTTCGATGGTTTGGGGAAGATCTGCGATCTTCAGCTCAAACAGGTCTACCTCCGCCTCCTGCAGCACCTCAAGATTCTGTACAAGCGCCTTATTTTTCATTGCCAGCGCTTCATAGGCAGCGCGGGCGGCCAGGATCTTTTCTTCCGTATCCAAGGTGATCTCGTCGCCAATGGCCAGGATCAAAGCATCTACCTTTTCTGCTTCTGCCCAGTTTTCCTCGGTAACATTCAGCGGATACATCTTCATCACAGAACCACTGGTGTTATAGTAGAGATTACCATCATCGCCCAAGATATAATACTTAGGTGTTTCAGGCATAATACGCTCGTTATCAGCCGTATTCTCCAAATTGATGCGACGCATACCGCCGTTGGCATCAAACGCTACATACATATAGCCTTCGTTATCAAAACGGAAAGCTCTGGGGAACCAGTTTCTGCCGCCGCCACTATTATAAGTGTTCTTGCCGAAATCCAGTTCTTCCTTCACATTGATCTTGCCTGTGGTCTTATCAAAGGTGTAGCTAAACAATGTTTCACCAACCACACCCCAGAAGCGGCCGTTTTCGTCCACATTGGGGTCAGCTGCAATACCGGCAATAAAATCGATATTTCCGGTGAAGCCGCTCATATAATTGCGCAGATCGTATTCGCCCACCTTCTGCTTATTTGCCACATCGTAGATGAACAGCTTTGCAGACAGGTCAGAGCGCAGTGCAGAACCGGTACCGCCGTGGATGGAGGTGGAGCCGTAAATATAACCATCGTGATAAACGATACAGTTAATGGTCTGCTCCTTAACCACATCGGTAGCAACAAAGCGTTCCATTTTATCCAGGTCGATCCAAGCCAACACGCCGCCGTAGCCATACAGGTCAGGGGTAGAGCCTACAAAGATCTTATCTTCACCTGCAGTAATAGTGTGGATACGGGACTGGTCATACAGCTCATCATTCAGCGTCATCAGCACCTGATTCAGCTCCGGATTTTCCAAATTCAACCGAACCAATCGACCATCATTATAGTTGCCGGCGTAAGCAATACCCTTGTACATATGCAGCGCATCCGTCTGACCTTCGGTCTCGAACTCCCGCAACTCGCCGGTTTCCACATTGTAGATCACGCACTTCTCGGTATTGTAAGCGCCGATCATAAACTCATTGGTGCCTTCACCCATAGAAGTGAAGCAACGGATATCCGTGGGCACGCCCAACTCATCGGCATCAAACACTTCGTTATAGGATTTTACAATGCCCTTTTCCACATTGTAGATTCTGGGGATGCCGGTGCTGGCAGAATAGGTAACAATATTGATACCCGGATACAGGGGATTATCCACTTCCACAATGGAGGTGTTGTCGCAACGCGCACCGATGTTCAACTCATTCAGGCCGGGCACTGCCGTAATCTCCCGGGTCTTAACATCCATACTGAACAAGCCTCTGGTATTGACCACAAAGTAGACCTTGCCGTCAACTTCTTCGGTGATACCGTAGTTGATACCGCCCTTGAAGCCCAGATCCACAAGCTCCATCGTGTTAATATCGATGGCTACGATGGTCTGCTGATCGCTTTCACCTGCCAGCAGCAACAGATCGCCGGCAAAGTTTGCGCCACGGATCATATTGGCGGTTTCCGGCATCAAATCGCCGAAATCAGTCATTGTGACCAGTTCGTCCTTGTCTGTGTCGATCTTTGCGAGCATCCAGGTCTCAACGCCGTCGTTGTTCTGATCACCGTTGATGGCTGCGTAAACATAGCCATCCTTGTAGGCTACACCACAGCAATAGTTCGCATCGTCAAAGAACTTGCCATAGTTGGTATAGGTATTGGTGGCGATCTCGTACTCTACCACTGTACCGGAGGGATATGTACCAAAGTACAGGCAGCCGTCGCCATAATACAGGTCGAAGCTACTTTGCGCATCCGGGATCAAGCCCTTATAGCTTTGGAATTCCTGACCAACACGGCTGACAGGGTCATAACGGAAAATTAGTGTTTTATCACCCACGATCCAGATATTACCATTCTCATCCGTGGTCATACCACGAGGAACGGTAAAGGGTGTGTTGAACTGGTCGATGAGCATTTCGTTGTCCAGATCCAGCACCAGGATTCTACCGCCCTCGGTGGGCATAAACAGGCAGTCATTGCCGTTGACCTTTGCGGTAGTACCATAAAGAGTTGCTTCCAACAGACGGATGGGTCCGGGGTTAGCCACAACGGGATGGATCTGCCGCTTTTGCTCGGTCTGCTGCAGAATGTTGCCGGGAGTCATAAACAGCTGGGAAATATACATATAGGCTCTGGTCTCTGCATAGGGAGAACGCTCATAAGCCTCAACAACTACAATATATTCGTCGTCTGCACCAAATTCCCAAGTTCCCACCAGTGTACGCTGACCGTCTACAACTGCAGTATTACCGGTATCATTATCAAAGTGAACCTTACCAACACGGTTGGAAGAATCCAGCGCCTTACCAATATCCTCAGTATCCGCCGGCAGAATATATACTGCGCCGACACCGCCGTTTGCATTGTTTGCGTGGTTAAGACCCACAGTATGCAGGCCTTCACCGGGAGATTTGATCCGGAATGCGATCCAGTCGTATTCCGAGCCGTAAACAGCCAGACCGCTGCCCACAAAGGCCATTGTGCCGGCATTTACGCAATCGTCGCCTTCCCAATCCCAGTTGGAGGCGCCGCTGGTATAGCGGTTATGGAGCTGATCCATAACATCCAGCACATAGGTCTTACCATCATAGATACCCTTGACAGAGTCTGCCAGGTCCACATCGTAGACCGTGCTACCTGCAGGAATGGGCTCGGGCTCGGGCACCCGGTAAGGAATAATGTCCGCCGGTGTCGCCGTGCCCTCTTTGGTGAGCGTGAAGCTGTCAATATAAAGTCTTGAGCTGTACCTGCCCACAAGGTCAGCAGTAAAGACAATAATATATTCCTTACCCGCTTCCATAGAAACCGCATTGCCATAGGTGCTGCGGCCCGGTACCGGCGCATCGGCAGAGCTGGTGGCACCGTTGTCATAATTGACTGTGCCGATGGCCTTGCCGGCAGCAATGGCTGCGGCAATATCGGTGGTATCTCCGGGCAGGATATAGATGCTACCCTGCTTTGCGCCGGTCCTGTGCACACCGTAATCCAGGGTCAGCTTATAGCTGCCGGTGCCGGGAGACCGGATCGTAAAGGCGTAGTAGTAATTATGAACATCTTCGTTGGTTTCTTTATCTCTGGTGTAGAACCGCAGGCCAGTATGATTATAGTTGTTGGTCTCGGACACACCGCCGAATGCCACAAAGTTGCTGGTACCTGCCGTAGCACTATGATATGCCCAATGGAGCTTACCTTTTCGATAGTAGTCACCGACAGCCTTTTCCACCGCTGCGTGGGTCACATTCCGGGTAGCGAAGGACTTATCCTGGCACAGAAGGTCTGTGGCCTGCAGATCAAAGTCATAGATCAGCTGATCCTGCTGCAGATTGGTGTTGGGATCCGGCTGAGGGAACACCATTACAGAGCTATGGGTCAGCGTGACCTGCTCCAAATACATATGGGCAGAACCCTGCTTGCCGGCTGCTTCGGACACAAATACCACAATATATTCTTTACCTGCCTCACAGGCGATGGGGGTGGTAAATACTGCCTGGGCATCCTCTGCAGGATCGGTGCTCTTAAGGGCTCTGTTATCAAAATCCACACTGCCCACCGGTGCAGCTGCCGCAATGGCTGCTGCGATGTCCGTGGTGTTACCGGGCAGGACATAGATACTGCCCTTGCCTGCGCCGTAGCGGTGCATTTGATAATCCAGGGTCATATAGTAAGTGCCGGTACCGGGGCTGCGCAAGGTCATCGCCAGATAGTGGCTGACAACATTGGCTGTATTATCTGCCGTCTTGGCGTAGATCCGAATGCCGTTCCACAGATTGTTGACGGTACCGTTTACGCCGCCAAAGTAGGCAATGGGGCGAGTATTGTCCATGGTGCTGTGGATCTTCCAATCCAGAGCGTAGAGCTTGTAATACTCCGCGATCTCACCGGACACCACAGCATCGGTGAGTCTGCTGTTGGCAAAGGTATCGCCCTTCAGCAGCAGCTGGGAATTGCCCAGGTCAAAGTTATATTTCACTTCATTGCGCTGGGCGGGAGGCACAGGATACTGAGGCTGCTCCTCGCCTTCTCCACCACCGCCACCAGCCCCGCCGGTGTGCAGCTTTACCTGCAAGCCGTTAATTGTAGCGTAAATGTTGGAAGTAGTATCATTTGCAAGGTAGAATACAAAAATATATTCCTTACCGGCTTCAAATTCTGCTGTTTTGCTCAGCTTGGTGCTGGCATCGGCAAGAGCGCCGGACTTATAGCAATCATAGCTGCCCAAAGCCGTTGCACCGGCAATGGCGGTATCGATGTCCGCGGTATCACCGGGCAGCTGGTAAACATCCACCTCGCCGTAATTGGTACGAGTCTGATAAAGGGCAGTTACATCGTAAGTGCCGGTGCCGGGAGAGAGAATTCGGTATGCCACCCAGCCGCCGCCGGGCTTCATGGCAAAGTTCAGTCCTGTCCAGGCTTTCTCGCCGCCGCCCATCTGGGCAGACTGGTAGTTGGTACTCTTGCCTGCATAGGTCCAGTCGATCTGGCCGCCGGTATACAAAGCATCCAATGTAGCATTGGTATAGCCAAAGGAGGTGGCGTGCACCGCTTCTACCTCTGTAAAGTCATAGGTGTTTTCTTCCAGCTGACGAGGCGGCTGCTCCACAGGGGCTGTTGTTTCTTCAGGAACGGTGGTTTCCTCGGGAACAGTCGTTGTTTCGGGAGCAGTGGTCTCATTGGAAGAGCCCTCTACCTTGTCCAATGTGACGCAATCTGCGTACATATAGACATCTTTGCTGCCGGCTGTATCTGCCACAAAGACCAGAATGTACTCTTCGCCGTCTTCCATGGAGAGGACCTTGTCGAAGGTAACGGTGTTTGCTACCGCATTGGCTGCATTATTGGCAGATGCGTTTTCATAGCTGACCGTTCCCAGCTTATTGGCAGCAGACAAAGCGCTTGCAATATTCGTTGTGCCACCGGGAAGCAGATACACGCTGCCGCTGCCGGCTCCGTTATATTTTGCGCCGTAGTCCAGCGTCAGCTTATAGTTGCCCTCTCCGGGAGAACGAAGGGTCAGGGCAAAGCTGGTACCTGTGACCGGGGTGCTGGTCTTGGAGTACATACAAATGCCGTTCCACTTGAGTTCAGCAGCGCTGTCATTATACTTGACACCGCCGAAAAGCACAAAGGCATTGACGCCGGAGGCTTTTTCCACACTATGATATTTCCAGTTCAGCGTGCCGGCTGTATAGTATGCAGCAACTGTTTCTGCAACTGCCGTATGGGTCAGATTCCGGTTGCCGAAAACCATATCCTCACACTTCAGGCTGCTGTGACCTAAATCAAAGTCATATACCATTTGGTCAGTTGCGGGGGGAGCTGTTGTCTCATCCGGCGTAGAATCTATCTTTGTCAGAGTGATGCTATTGATGGTGGCCTCTACTCTATCTGCGCCCTCCATAGCCGGTAAATAGAACGCAAAGATTGCTTCTGTCTGTCCGGCAGTGAAAACAGCATTCTGTGCCATTGTCGTCTGCGCATCTGCCAAACCGCCAGCCTTGCAGGCATCGTATTCTCCTAAAAGTATTGCATTGGAAAGCTGCGCGCCGATATTCTGCGTGTCAGCAGGCAGCTGGTAGACCTGCACCAGATCGTAATTGCTCCTTGTCTGGTAATTGGCAGTTACGGAATATGTGCCAGCTCCAGGTGTTTTGACCCGGAAAGCAATCCAACCGCCTGTTGCAGGCATTCCAAAGTAAACACCTGAAAATGCTCTGCCATCGCCGCACATTTGAACGGACTTTGCTCCGGTCTGTCTTCCCTCGTAAGTCCACTGGATTGCTCCTGTTGCATATTTTTCATCCAGAATGGCATTTCTTCCATCGTATAAATTTGTTGCATGGATCTGCGTCACCTCTGTGAAGTCATAAGTGACGGTCTGCGCCTGTGCATTTCCACCGGTGGCAAGCACCACAGGCGGCATCACGCTCAGGAGCATACACAGTACCAGCATAAAAGCAACACTGCGATTCCAAAGCTTTCTCATAACAAATCCTCCCGCATAAATTTGTTTATTTTACTACCTGTATCATAACATATCCTTTTTTATTTGTAAAACCACAATCAAGACAATCTGGATAATCAAATGTCCTGATTTCTATGTTTTCCCATTGATGACAGAAAAACATAGAATTTATGGCAGAAAAGTGTAGATATTCCATTTATTAGAAACAGAGCGGCTGCGGTGCTTATTGTCAAATTTCAGTTTGACGAACTGTCCAATCTAAACTGTCATTCCGAGCCAGTGCGCACACTGGCGTGGAAATCTACTGTAGGCACTGCATTTTTAGATTGCCACACCAGTGACACGGTCACTGGTTCGCAATGACAATGGGGGGTGTGCTGCTCGTTAAACCGGAATTTGACAGATAATCATAACCACCGGCCGTGCCGGTGGTATGCACAGACCCCCTTAGGGCC
>JAZNQK010000047.1:0-4034 GCA_045590135.1 Faecousia sp. | reverse complement strand
TTTAACGCGCTGTCGCGCAAATTGAGAATTGAGAATGGAGAATTGAGAATTAAGGTATTTCCTCCGGAAATCATTTAAATAGTTGCCGTAGGCAACACAATAATTCTACATTCTCCATTCTACATTCTACATTATTTCAGTTTATCGAGCAGATGTATCTGCTCGATAAACTGAAATTTGACAATTGCGTAGGACTTCGTTATAATACCGGCATAGGTTCCCGTTTATAAAGATCGGACAAAGGTGCGCTGCGGGCAGAGGCTGCCGGCAACGCATCGGCACCGAAGGCAGCTGAGCGTTTCCGTGGCAAAGGCATTCAATCGCCGCAAAGAACGCTCCGAGCAGCATAGGGTCGGCTGAAAGATGCCGGCGTTCCTTTCTTTAACATCGGTATTTTTTCGAAAGAGATGTGAAAGAAATGGAAAAAATCAAGCAATTCTTCAAACGAAAAGACATCGTCTTTTCCGCCAAGCGCTACGGCATCGATGCCCTTGGCGCTATGGCACAGGGCCTTTTCTGCTCCTTACTGGTGGGCACCATCGTCAAGACTCTGGGACAGCAGCTGGCGCTGCAATTTTTGATCAATGTGGGCGACTTTGCCTCCAGTATGTCCGGCGCGGCAATGGCTGTTGCCATCGGCTATGCTCTGAAAGCACCGGCGCTGGTGCTGTTTTCCCTGGCAACTGTGGGTTATGCTGCCAATTCCCTTGGCGGTGCCGGCGGTCCGCTGGCGGTGCTGGTGATCGCCATTTTGGCGGCAGAATGCGGCAAAGCCGTCAGCAAGGAAACAAAGGTTGACATTCTGGTCACGCCTCTGACCACCATTTTGGTGGGCGTGGGACTTGCGGCGCTGATCGCAGCACCCATTGGTAAGGCTGCTGCGGCAGTAGGTGATTTCATCAAGTGGGCAACGGTCTTGCAGCCGCTGCTGATGGGTGTGATCGTATCTGTGACAGTGGGTATTGCCCTAACCCTGCCCATCTCTTCCGCAGCTATCTGTGCGGCGCTGGGTCTGACCGGTCTTGCCGGTGGCGCGGCGGTGGCAGGCTGCTGCGCCCAGATGGTAGGCTTTGCGGTAATGAGCTTCCGGGAAAACCGTTGGGGCGGTTTGGTTGCCCAGGGCATCGGCACCAGTATGCTGCAAATGCCCAATATTGTGAAGAATGTACGGATCTGGATCCCGCCCACATTGGCATCTGCTGTTACAGGACCGATCGCTACCTGCCTGTTTAAGCTGGAAATGAACGGCGCGCCGGTATCCTCCGGTATGGGCACTTGTGGCTTTGTGGGTCAGATCGGCGTATATACCGGTTGGCTGAATGATATTGCCGCCGGCACCAAGGCTGCCATCACGGCGATGGACTGGATCGGCCTTGCGCTGATCTGCTTCGTGCTGCCGGCAGTGCTGACATGGCTCTTTGCCATCCCCCTGCGTAAATGGGGTTGGATCAAAGACGGCGATCTGAAATTGGAAGTATAAAAATAAGGGCGTGTTGCTATTTGCAACACGCCCTTGTCGATATATTGCTGCGCAATTCGATATTTTTGTCTATCGACAAAATCGATATATTTACTTGACGGTAAATTCGATATGCTATAAAACCCCTCTCGCCCCGCAGGGTATATCGAGTGCGAAGCACATATCGAACACCGAAGGTGTATATCGAAAATCCCAAAGGGGATTTATATCGATGCGTTGTGTTTTGAAAGACACAACGCCATTACTGCAAAGGAAGTCTCGGACCTTCGGGAGCGGTATCCTCTTCGGTTTCCTCCGGCTCGTCCTTGATCTCAATGTCGTCGCCGTTGAAGTGATCGATAAGCTTCTGGAACGGCTTTTTCATCAGAAGACTCACCAGCATAAAGGCGATGGAATAATACGCTGCCAAAAACAAGGGTGTGGACCGGACAAACATCTCCGGCATCATAATGGCGAATGCTACAGGAGCCCAGGTCAGCACACCGGTGGCAAGAGAGCGGATAGGGTGGATGATGGTCACCAAGAAGGTGTTCTTCAGCAGCTGGGGCAAGGTGCAGCCAAACTGAGAGTGGAACACCGTCATCACGCTGTGATAGACAAGACAGACCACCAAAACCACCAGCGGCAGCGCCCAGTGAACAAACAGCTGATACTCTGCATAAGAATATGCCATCAGCAGAGTGTAAAACAAAATCAGATCAAAAATAAAAAACAGTGTCCAGCCGATGCTGAGCTTGCCGAAACCGCTGACAAAGCCCTTAAAAAAGGTTTTTACGCAGGACCGATCATCCTCCGGGTCAGCCAGCACACGCATAGCGCTGTGCAGGCCTGCCTGGGCAGGTCCGATGGTGATGACTGGGATGCAGCACAGTAAAAACAGTACATTGCAGATGAACATATCTGCCAGGAAGCCTAAAACGCTCATCAGCTTGGAGTCATAAGAAAACATATTCCTCATATGAAACGATCACCTCAACGATCAAAACTACCCCAAGTGTAAAACAAAACACGCCATAATGCAAGGGAATTTACAAATCGTTTGCAAATTTTGACACAAATTGGAATAAAATCTAACATAGTGGCGGTTGCAGCGAAACCTGCTGTGTGCTATGATATAAGAAGGAATTCCAAAAGGAGTGGATGACTATGGGTATTACGGGCGGTATGAAAAAACTGAAGGCCGACCTGAAAAATATGACCTGGAAGCAAAGATGGGAGCATCTGTGGACCTATTACCGCTGGGTCATCATCGTGGCGGTTATGGCGGTTATGATCATCAGTGTGATCGTATCGTGTGTGATCAACCTCAACACCAACACCCTGATCGCCGGTGTTTGCATCAATGTGGAGCTGGATGAAACAGGCAATGCGACCCTGACAGAGGACTTTAAAGCCCAATACGGTACAGGTGTAAAATATGAGGACGCGCTTCTGACCCAGGTGTATCTGGAGGATTTTGAAAAGACCAAGGACTATCAGGATAACTACTACACCCTGATGAGCTTGCTGTCTTTGTGCTCTGCCCAGGAGCTGGACTACATCATCGCTGATCAGATCGGTATGGAGAATATGCTCAAGCAGGAAGCCTATATGGACCTTTCCACTTTCTTTACTGCCGAGGAGCTGGCAGCTTTGGGGGATAAGGTGATTATGGCGCGTTCTTCCGAGCAGGAAGAGGATGAGAGCGTTCCTGTGGCGGTGGATATTACGGATCTGCCCTTTGTCCGGGCATCTGCCACGCCGGCCGAAGACGAAAAGGTCTACTTTGCCGTGATACAAAACACCCCCCGCTTAGAGCAGGTCCGGCAGCTTTGGGATGTGATCAACAGCTTGCACTTTGCGTTAACAGAAGAATAAAAACAAGGTCGCCTTGAAAAAGGGCGACCTTGTTTCGCAATCATCAAATTTCAGGCAGCGAGTCGCTGCTGACAATGCGCACATACTTGGTCAGTGGTCTTTACGCATCCTGATTGCGCCCGGTATCGATACGGCGGTAGTCAAATTTCAGTTTGGCGAATTGTTTGACAATCCATTGTAGGGCGGGGGCTTGCCCCCGCCGTGTTGGATTACCAACTATTTTTCGTTGCGGCGGGAGCAAGCCCCCGCCCTACGGGTGCGGTTATAATCTCACCGCTAAACCGGAATTTTACATTGACACTTAGGCGGGCAGAGTTTATAATAGATTTGTTCAAAGAAAATATTGGCATTTAAGCCAGGAGGAACTATAAAATGAATGAACTGCAGAAGAAAATCAGCGAGATCGGCGTTGTGCCGGTAATTAAGCTGTCCAATCCCCAGCGGGACGCAAAGCCCCTGGCAGATGCCCTGTGCGCAGGCGGCGTGCCTGTGGCAGAGGTCACCTTCCGTGCAGCCGGCGCTGCTGACGCCATCCGTATTATGGCTGAGAGCCATCCCGAGATGATGGTGGGTGCAGGCACCGTTATGACCAAGGAGCATGTGGATCAGACCATCGCTGCCGGCGGCAAGTTTGTCGTCACCCCCGGTCTGGATATCGAGATCGTGAAGTACTGCCAGGAAAAGGGCATCACCGTTT
>JAZNQK010000046.1:0-24231 GCA_045590135.1 Faecousia sp. | reverse complement strand
ATGCTGGTTAGAGGAACAATCCAATGGCCCCCTTGTGTAAAGGGGGCTGGCAAATTGCCGATATTAGGCAATTTGTCTGGGGGATTGCGTTACGGATTCACCTGCAGCTGATGGGAGTGTTGTAAATTCTGCACCACAATCCCTCAGTCAAAAATCAAATAGATTTTTGACAGCTCCCTTTACACAAGGGAGCCTTTGCGCATTATACAACTGCTCGACAAACTGGAATTTATCCGCCTTTACACATAAAAACAAGCGGTGCGTTCATCATTGCCGGTTTCTGAATAGCTTTCAAACCGGGCATGGCCGCCGGCAACCAGGAAATTATGCACCGTTACATCCGTAGCGGCAACGCCTGCATTATTCGCCTGCAGCATTATGTCCTGACCTCGTCTGACATACATACCGGTGTTGTCCAGCAGGTTCTCCATTTCCTCGCCGCCCTTGCAAATACGCAGTCCGTCTTCAGAAAAAGTGTAGCCGGTGGAGGTGGTTACCCGGCTGACACCGTCATCCCGAACGGACTGGATCTGCACGGCGATGTCCCGGGCAGACTGCTCCAGGGTGGCGATCCGCTGTACTGCCGTTTCCGCCTGTGTTTCGTTTTGCTGCACCCGGGTCTGGATAGCATCCACCGTCAGGGAAAGCTGCGCCTGTTTTTCCCCTGCCTGGGCATTTTCCAGAACCAAGCCATCCACATCTTTCCTAAGGGTCAGCACCTTGCCGGACAGGGCCTCAAAGGAAGCATTGTTTACCGGTGTGACACTGTCCCGCCGGGCAGAGCCGGTGCAGCTAAACACATCCTTTTGCCCGGTGAGCTTCTGATCCATCACATACATAGCGTGTACTTTTCCGTGGATATCGACAATTGTCAGGATACACCCCGGCACGATGCCTGTACCGGTGGGCAGTGTCAGGGTGCAGGGGGTGTAGCTGACCTTTGACAGCTGATGATAAAGGGTCTCAGCAACACTTCTTTGCTCTGCAAAGCTTGCGCCGATAAGCAGATCATTTTGAGAGACGGTATAGGTATTGGCCTGCGTCTCTATATCAGGATACACCGTTCCCACATCATCCTCTGTCTGCTTCAGATGCACCTTTTCTATCGGCTGCACCGTGTAATCTGCCACCTGCAGGCCGCCCTGATAGTAGAAAAGCCGGTCATCGGTCTGCACCGACAAAACCACATTTCCCAGGGTGTCGTCCGCTACATCTATCATTGGTGAATCGATGGTCATATCGCCATCGACATCCCTTTCCGCGGAAAAATTCTTTGCGAACATGGCAAGATCCTCATCCCTGGAATACACCGATACGCTTCCGCAAAATGGCTTGATCTGCACATTCCGGGGTGTATACCATGCCAGTTCCAGTACACCTTCCGGTGTCGCCCGGCAGAATCTGCCGGCGATCTGCGCCATCACCTTCATCAACTGTCTGCCGGTAATGCCGGCTGCGCTGAATTTGCGGATCTGATAGCTGCCGTTGGGCACTTCCGATTCCTGCAAAGTCACGCCGCACTGATCGCAGACCATCCCGGTAAATTGCCGCAGGTCATAAGGCCAACCGTTGAGAGATTCCACCCAACCGGTCAGGTCCTTGTCCAGCTTCACCACCCGGTCGTAGGCAGTCAGTCGGTAGGTATGCTCCCGGACACGCTCCGGCATTTCTGCAATAAAGATGCCCTCTTTCACCATATTGCCGCTGTCATCGCATGTATAAAGGGTCAGCTCCTGTCCCGCCTGGATGCCCCAATCGCCCATTGGTGCAATGATCTCGGCTTCCAGCATTGCCGCGCACACACAGCCTAAGGTCAGCTCCTGCTCCGTGTTGACGCTGCGCGTCAGCGTTACCGTTTTAAGAGCAGGCGCTTGGGTCGTACCGGAGGTAAGCTGTGTCCCATCCGGTAAAGTAATTATAAATTTTTGCATTCTTCCTCCTTCCGGCAGACGCTGTCAGCATTCCACAATGCTGAAGCTATAGCCGCTCCACAGGCCCGTCCGGACATCCCGCCAGCTGATACCGTACTTGCTGCGATAGCATACCGTCTGCTCCTGCTGGGCTGCATCCAGTCTACCGGGGTGTCCAAACACAAAGGTGGCCGTGTCCGGGAAAAGGCTTTCCATATACTGCTTTTCTTCCTCTGTGAGCAGGGAATAGCTAAAGTCCCAGGACCCCACCTTATAGCGCAAGGGGATCCTGTGCATCACCCCGGAGGCATCTCTGCCGGAGTCCTCTGCATCCAGGTCTGTGTAAGTGACAGCTACCTCTGCGTCCGGCGCCAGCAGCGGTTTTCCGTTGACGGTAAAGTGATTTGTTGTTTTTCGCATTTTAGCCTCCTCTCATAACTGCTAATTTTCTGTGATAGCGGTCGCAGGCATTGGCGATCATATCGTCGCCGATCCGAATGCCCAGCACCGCCTCTAATATCTGCCGCTGGACCTGCACAGATGCCTCGAAGCCTGCCATCATTGCGCCGGTCTGGCTTTGCATCACATTGGCCACTGCCTCCTGAATGGTGGCAAGGGGCGCTTCGATGTTTGTGCCGTGGCGCTGATCGCCCACCATCGCCAGGAAGGGCCGGTTCGCCGGCAGTACTGCGCCCTGGGCAAGATAAGGGATCTGGGGTGCTTTCACCGTGGAGAGCCGGAATCCAACGGTCTTGCCACCGATCAGGGGCACCCAGTCCGGCACAGAAAATTCGATCTGATTGATGGCATTGATGATCCGGTTAATGCCCTGGACCGCGCCGTCGAGCATGATGTTGATCAAGCCGATCACGGCATTCACACCTGCCTTGGCAATGAGCCCTAAGCTGTTCCAGACCCGTTCCCAGTCGCCGGTAAAGATGCCTGCCAGGAATTCTGTGATACCGTACAGACCATCGATCACAGCCGCAGTAAATACGCTCAGCACGCTGCCCATCTGCCCGAAAACAAACTGCCATTGCTGACGCAGCTGCTCCAAAACCGGCTGGATCTGCGCCCAAAGAGCAGCCAGCACCTGTCCGATGTTTTGCAGCGCACCTTGTATCTGCGGACTTTTCTGAGTAAAGACGCCTGTCAGCTTCTCAAACTGCTGCTGCAAGCTCTGCAGCACAACGATTGCCGTTTCCTGCACGAAACGCACAACGGGCTCCAGCGCAGCAAACAGGCTTTCAATACCTGCTTGCAGGGGCGCTAAAGCCGCCGTGACGGTGCCTAAAGCAGCTGCCACCGTCTGCAGCAGCTGGGGTGCCAGCTCCTCCATAAGCCACTTGTATCCCGGTGCCAGCACCTGCTGGAAAAGCCACTGCAGAGCCTGTCCTGCCACACCGGCAAAGCCTGCAATCGCTGATCCCACAGCCTGCATACTCTGTTGCAAGGGCGTGAAGTCGATGTTCAGAATCGGCTCTAAAAGAGCACGGATCTTTTCCATCGCCGCCATCAGAGGCGATGTGGCAAGTTCCATTTTCGTGGTGTCAAGCGACACCTCGAAATTTGCCCCTGTACCGCTGTCCATCCGCTCGATTTGGTCAAACCCGGCAAGGGAACGCGCCGCCTTCGCGCTTGATTTTACCGCGTCCTCCACGCCGAGCACGGCAGACGCTGTATCTTGCGCGCCGGCGGTGATCCCAAAAAAGCTTCGTATCACCTTTCCCAGCTGCTTAACGAGCCTTGTGGCAGCGTACACCACCTGGGTGATCACCGGCAGCACCACCGCCGCAATCGGCTCCATCGCCCGACGAAACTCAGCGGCAAACTTACCCCAGGCAAGGCGCAGCACCAGCAGTTCCTTGCTTATCGATACCACTCTTTCCTTGGAAAAGGCGGCTGTGATATCCCGCTTCAGCCGCCCCAAAACACCGGACAGCCCGCCCAGGCTGCCCTTGACCTCCTGCAGCGCCTGCTGCGCAGGTCCGGTATCTATGTCCAGCGTGATCTCCTCAAAATTGTATTTTCGCACTGTTTCACCTCTTTTCGTTTTTTGATCCCCCACCGCCGGCAAGCCGTGCCCCGCCAACACAGCCTGCCTCCCACCCAAATTCGTTTGTAGCACCGCAAAACCGGGTCTTTCCACGGCGGCAGCAAGCCGCCGCCCTACAATTACTGCCCGTCCAGCAGCGCATTGAGCTTATCCCGCTGCGCCTGCTCGTCTTGCGAATACCGCTTTTTCAGATCCACGCGGTCTTTGTTCTCCCGGTAGTAATCCTGCTCCCACTTTTCCAGCTTCTTACCCTGGCGCAGCTTGCTGCGGATGGATACCACTGTGGACAGCTGTCCCTCACCTACTGCGTTGAACCACGCCATAAAGGTCCACCAGTGGACAAACCTTAGCGCCCGGATCTCCTGAGACGCCACCTTATTCACATCTGCAACGATAAGCGACGCATCCTGCTCCCAGTCCAAAAGCTTTGGTGCAGGCTTTCCGGCATCCTCCTTACCACAATTGATAAACGCCGCCAGATACTCCATCGCCTGCTGCTGATGCTCTTCCGGGATAGGCTCCTCATAAAAAAGAGCCAGAGCCACCTGCCAGCGCAGGTACTCCGGCATATCCGGGTCCTCTAAATAGGAGAATATTTCCATTATGTCCCGGTAGTCCGCATGAAAGGCATACCGTTTTCCACCCAGCTCCACATGGGTGGGCAGTCCCCAAGCGCTGATCATTGTGCCGCCCGACGCGCCTTCGCCTTTTCTACCGCCGCCCGGGTGGTCTCCTTGGCGCAGCTGCGCGCACCCTCCATTAAGATCGGCTGCAGAGCGGCAAAGAGATTGGTCACTACACGCTCGCCGTTTTGTGTCATAGCCAGCAGATTCACGCCGCCGAGGATGGCATTCATATCGTTGCCTGCGCCAAAGACCCAGCTCAGGATATCCTTCATCTGCTTGTCGGCATCCGCCATCAGCTGCACGATCTGCGCGCCGCCTTCCTGGGCGGTGTTGGCTTTGGCACGCAGCTGCTGCTCTAACTTTTTGATCTTGTCTGCCGCCTCCATAAACCGGGCATACACATTGGGGTCAGCCGGGTTGAACCGCAGCACGCCACTGCCATTGATCTTATACTCCTTGATACCGCTGTCGAATTGAATTTTTTCCATAATGTTATTCTCCTTTTATTTGTTGTTTTAATTGATAAATCGTAGGGCGGGGCCTTGGTCCCGCCGCATAAATGAAGTCCTCTGAACGGCGGCAGCAAGCCGCCGCCCTACAACCGGTGCTTATGTTGGGTTTTCTACCCACAAAGGCTCCCTCATCAAAGGGAGGTAAATCACAGCCCTCGCATGACCGCCATTTTCCGGTCATACCGGTGCACCTACCTGTCATTGCGAGCCAGTGCGCACACTGGTGTGGCAATCCGTTCTACTTTCTAAATAAAATACCCACCGGAGTTCCCGGTGGGTTTGATTTACTGATTCTTGGAATTCTCTTCTGCGATTTTCTTTAGAAACATAAAAGCTTTATAGAATGCTTCATTATGCTCCTTTTCGAAAGAGATATGTGTGTCGCTCGGTCTTGTATCACCATAACTTTGAGGCAATAGTTTATCCCTATGTTCCTTGTCGCGCAGGCACAGAAATCCTCTCATTAACCAAGTCCCCGGCATATAGGATACATCGTACAGGTTTTCATATTCAATCACAACTTCAACGCGTGGCACATTAGGATGTTTTGCAGACAGATGAACACTGTTTTCCCCAAGAGAAAGATAACTTCGTGGCAATTCGTACTTTGTAAACGGTGGCTGTGTACATTCCTCCTGTTTCAGCAGCACTTTTCCGCAGGCAAAACATTTATCGCCACTCAGCACTGTATCTTTACCGCCACAATATGGGCACCGCATTGCCTTCACGCTCCTTTTATTTTATTATAATCACTCCTTCCATCATTTGCAAGTATGTATCCTTGCCCCGCCGCCAAAGGATACTGCGATGAAGCTGAAACCGCCGCCCTTTCAGTTCCATCGAATTACCCTCTCCCGGCTCATCAATAGTAACACCCTTTATTGTCATTGCGAACCAGTGCGCACACTGGTGTGGCAATCCGTTATACCCTCTGCATACCATATCGTACATCTCCAGGCTTGTATTTTGTAGGGACTGGCCTCCGGACAGTCTGCACTGCAAAAACAAGCATAACGGACCGTCGAGGACGCCGGTCCCTACGAATGCCGCTAAAAATTAATACTCGCCACCGTTTGTCATCCTGAGGAGTTCTGCGACGAAGGATCTCCTCTGTCAATTGAGATTCTTCGCTATCGCTCAGAATGACAGCCAAATCCATCTGTTTATGAATGCAAATTTTGCGGGGCGGCAAAAGCCGCCCGCACTTTTTCCTTACGCCTGGGTAAAGGTCTTAGTGGCAACATCAAAGGTGCCGCTTACCTTATTGCCGGTGTAATGCAGCGTGAAGGGGATCTGATAACCGGTGGTGTCGCCGCCGTAAGAGGTGATTTCGATATAGACCTCCTCGCGGGATGCAGGATATGCGCCGCCCTCGGCAGTCTCCCACAGCTTGACCTCCACCACATCAGCCTTCAGCTGATCCAGGACCTGCTGACCGTCGATAATTCCCTGCAGACGCTGGAACAGACCGGAGCCTGCTTCTGCGTAGTAAGGCTCCACGGTGCCGGTCTTTTCGTAGCCGGAGATCACAATGGAAGTCTCGCCCAGGATATTCTTCTTGGTATCCACCTGTGCGGAAAGCTCCGGAGAAAACTCCTCCAGGTCCTTGCCCAGACGCTCATAAACAGCCTCTTTGTCGGGCATTGCGGTGTTGATATAGTGTGCCAAATACTTTCTTTCAATTTTTGCCATAATGATTTCTCCTTTTATTGTTCAAAGATTTTTGTGTACTCGCAAACGATGCGGATCTCATAAGTGGCCGTTCCGGTTTGCGTAACTGCGGAAAGTCTGCCTTTTTCTGCCCGGATCCACTCTTTTTCGGGCACATCGCCAAAAATAGGCGCTGCTTTTTTCTGGGATTGCTGTCCTACCCACGCCTGAAATTCCATCAGCCAGGCGGCTGCTTCTTCCTGCCGCTGGGCGATCCGCCGCAGCAAAAAGGTCTGCCGGCACTGCACGCTTTTGTTGCCCAGCAGATCTTCCTTGCGGCTCAGCTCCTCCACGCCAATGGGAAACAAACCGCAGCTGACGCTCTCCGCGGCAGTATCATCCACCAGCAGCTGCGCTTCCCCCCATTGGGGAAAAGTTTGCAGCCAGAACTTCAGCTTTTCCAAAATTTCCATAAGCGCATTTTCCTTTCTGCTTATTTTCGTCCTGCCTCGGTGTGGCTCAGCTGTCCGCAGAAATACCGGGGACTCGCATAAGCCACTTCGCACAGATTTTCCACCTTTGCAGGGACAAACGCCTGCCATTGCTGCGTTGTGATCATCGGTCCAATGCCAGGCAGGACCTTGTCGCCTGTGAACACCAATTGCTCCGGTCCGGGTATGATCAGCTGAAATTTCCGATCTTTGTGTTCGCCTACTTCATCCTCCTGCAAGGTATCCTCCCAAACAAAAAAGCAATCGTGCAGCACCCGGCGCTTTACGCTGGCATCTGTGAGGCAGTAGACGGTGACAGTCTGATCAAACAAGGGGCTTGAATTGCACACCGCTGCCCACCCCCCGATAGATATCCAGATAAACGCCGGCCGCATCCAGCAGCTCCCGGTTTTCGCAGTGGGTGTCCTGATAGCTGACGGAAACCCCACCTACGGTGGTAGATCGGATGCCCCGGCGCTTACTCTGTGCGCAAAGCACATCTGCCATAGCGCATACGGCTAATTTTTCTGACTCCGCGCCGCTGCTTTCTACACGCATGGTCCGCTTCAGGCGGGCAAGCTCTGCCTCTGCCCGGGCTGCCACGCCGGGAAACTGCTTCTCGGCAATGGCACTGCCCAGGTAGACAGTTTTATAAAATGTATAGTCGACCACAGGCAGTGCCTCCCGATCAGGCGCCGATGGCGATGTCCTTCAGGACCGCAGCCTTCAGGGTGTTCTTCAGGGCGACGCCTGCAACCAGCTCCACTTCACCGGTCTTAACTGCGCCGGGTGCGGACAGGTCGGGCATATAGCCGTTGATCACGCCGCTGCCGGTGGGGCTGATGCCGTGGAAGCCGTCCAGGCCCAAGCAGACTGCATAGATGGCGGTCTTGCCGTCCTCAGTCTGCACCACATCCCGGGTGGCTTCGCCATCAAAGTACTTACCCATATCCACCATAGGAATGCCGGCATAGGTCTCCACGGTTCTGCCGAAATCGTCCTTGGTGCGCTCGTAGTAGCCGGCGCGGCGGGCGATGGAACGCAGCTTCACCAGCATATCCCGGTTCATCAGCAGCATGCTGGGTGTGCCGTCCACGGTGCTGAGGAAGCTGTCCATTTCGTCTAAGAATGCGTTGTAGTTCTCATCCAGCTCCGCAGAAGTGGTCAGGCTTACCTGGCTGGTCAGCTCGTTGGCTGTGCCGGAAAGCAGCTTCTTCAAGCCGTCGAAGGTGCCGCCCTCGCTGGTGCCGTTGATCACCTGATCGTGGAAATAGTTGGCAGTTGCCTTGATCTTCTGCTCTGCCTGGAATGCCACCTCATCGGCTGCGCCGGAGGTGTTCTGCAGAACGCGGTCCACCTGGGACGCACCGCCCATAATGATGGCACCGGTGGTCTTCTTCTCCCGCTTTGCCTCGCCGGGGGTGTACTCTGCGCCCACGGTACGCACAGCAGCAGTGGCAGGGGTCTTCAGCTGGATGTAGCCGTAAGTCAGGGTGCTGCCGCCGGTGCCGGGGGAGATCGCGTTGTCAAAGGTCATCTGGTCCAGCAGCAAGGAGCTGCGGCGGAACATATCCACCACTGCCTGATCTACCTTGTCTGCCATTGCGATTTTTGCTTCCTGTAATGTAATTGCCATAATTGAATTTCTCCTTTTTGATAATAAAATTTATTTGCCGAAGCGCGCTTTCAGCGCCTGGGCCAGTGTCTGATTTTCCTGCTGGGGGTCAAGCTGCCGGGTGCCGGTAAGGGGTGCATACCGGGGCGGTCGGGGGGATTCGAACAGGTAGGCGTTTTCCTTTTTCAGCTGCTGCAAAGCTGCATCCAAAGCCTCTTCCGGCGCATCGCTTGCACGCAGCTGAGGCATATCCAGCAGTGCACCGATGGCTTTGGCATTTCTGCCGCCGCTGCGCTGCACCGCATTTTGAAACATTGCGTCAAAACGCACCTGCTGCAGCTGCTCGTCGAAGGATCGCACCGCCTTATCGTGCTCAGAGAGCACTGCATCGATGACCGTCTCCCCTAACCCCAACTGCTCTAAAAATTCACGCTCCATTTTGTTTCCTTTCCTCCGGCATATACCGCTGCCGGATGGCGGCGCGCTGCTGCTGTGTTTTGCTGGGCATATTAAATCGCCAGCCTAAGGCGACTTCCGGTGCCAGGAGTCCTGCTGCTACCATCTGCTTGTAATCGGCCCAGGTCTTTTCCTCATCGAACAAAACACCGTTGCCCCAGTCCACCCTGATCCGGGGCTGGAGCAGCTGTGCATCTATACCGTACAGCTGTGCAAGTCTTGCACACAGCTGCACCGTTTCATTGATGCATGCTTCCCACATTGCCTGAAAATCCATAATGGTAAGGTTGTGTTCTCCCATGCTAGAAGCGATCTCCGTGGCGGTACGCTCTTCCAAATTGCTGTCGCTGAGAACGCCCCGCTTCAGGCCAATAACGGATTCGATATTGCGCAGATATTCCTGCTTCCGGGCCAAATAGGACTGTTCCCGCAACGCCGGACTGAAAATGTGCAGTCCTAACTCCTCCTGATCGTGGTCCAATCCCACAAACAGATTGTCGGTAAGTCCCTTATCGCCGTTAAGCAGGTCCTTGGATGCAATGATCCGGCTCTGGCCCCGCTCAAACTCCCCGCAAAGCAGCGCTTCATTGCGGTCAATATTGCGGATCAGACCCTCTGCCGCTGCGTACACGCTCACCGGCTCCCGGGAGCCGTCCACGCAGTTGACCATAGGTGTGTGCAATCTTGCCAGACCCACCGAATAAATCGGCTGCTCGTAGGTGTATTTTTCCGGCAGCCGAGCATAATCCGGGTGCTCAGAAAGCTGCGCCTGCTGACCTAAAGAATCGCTGTTCAAGCTGCGAAACAGCTTGTTTTCAATGGTCAAAAAACCCTTTTCATCTACCTGCCGGCGCTCTAAAAGGGTGTAATAGCAATTGCCCAGGGTGCTGCGTTCAATGCTGCCGATGTCTGTGGGCACACCGGAAGCATCCCGGGCAAAAATCAGCACCGAATCCCGGGGCAACAGATAAAAAGTAAAGCCCTGCTGGGCAGGACAAGGCTTTATGTAGCATTCTCCGCCCACAAGGGCCAGCTGCATCGCTTCCCGCTGCACTGTCTCCAGCTCCAGGAGCAGCTTTTGGGCAAAGGGTGTTTCCGCCCGCGGCAGATACTCCGCAAAAACGCTGCGCTGCAGCTTGCTGACCACCGTGTAGGCGATCCGCTGACAGGGATCCAGACCGGGTTCATCTACTTTTCCGTAGTATAAGCGAAACCATCGGCGGATCGCCCGTCGCATTTCGCTTCCGGTCTTATCCCAGGCGCCGAACGCCTGTTGATAATCGTATAAATTCATATTGTCTCCTTCCTCTTGCTGCGGATCGCCCGCAGGCCTGTCTCCAGGCCCCGGATATAAGCCTCACGCTCTCGCAGTAGCTGCTTCAGCTTCCGGTTTTCCTGACGCAGGCTTCGGTTATCCGCCAGCACCGTCTCCTTTGCCCACATGGGCAAAAAGTGACGGATCATCCAGTTTTTCATACTTCACCTCCCGGTAACAGTCCTTCCTCCGGAAACTGCCGCTGCAGTACCGTGGTACAGAAATATCGGATATCGTCCATTGCGTGGTCATTTTCCTTTACCGGCGCGTCCACGCTGGGATCCTCCTGCCAGCAATACATGGAAAACTCCCGAAGCGTATTGGTGCACGCCTTGCTAAACAGCAGCCTGCCGCTACGCAGCAGCGCGGTGACCTGGCGGATCCCCGGCAGCACCTGATTTTTTGCTTTGCGCACAGAAAACTGCCCGTGGCTGCGCACGGTGGCAATAAAGGATGCTGCCGATGGGTCGATGATGATCCGCTCCACCGGCAAGCCGCCGGACAACTCCACCAGCGCCCGGTAATGCTCCTCATCCGTACGCAGCGCGCCTTTTTCTCTGCCGCTGTAATAATACTCCCGCAGCCGCACCGCCTTGTCCCCGGTAACGCACCACAGTCCCGCGGAAAAAGGATTCATGGTGCCATAGTCCACGCTGATGTAATACCTGCCTGCAGTAGGCAGCTCCTTTGCGATATGCTTTTCCGGGTCAAAGCTATACACAAGTCCTTCGGATGCACACCACTGTCCCAGTACATACCGCCGGTAGAATACCCCTGTGTAAAGCTGCTCGTACCGGGCACGGATCTTGGGATCCAGGCCTAAGTTATCTGCCATTGTAAAGTGCAGATGCAGCGCATTTTTCTCCTTCGCCTTACAGATCCACTCCTTGTAAAACCAGTGCTCCTGGGAGCCGGGATTGCAGTTAAACCACATTTTGGAGCCCGGCTCCGAGCAGCGGGCGCAGGCTTGCTCCACGAAGGAGCGGGGCATCAATGCCACCTCATCCAGCAATACGCCTGCAAGAGTGATACCCTGTATCTGCATATAGGAGCTTTCGTCCTGTCCGCCGAACAGGTAATAGGTGTTCTCCCAGCCGCCGGCGCAGCGTACCGTCAGCTTGTTTTCTGCCCGGTTTTCCCGAAACTCCAGGATGCCGCCCAACCACCCCGGGAGATTGATGATGATATTGCGCCGCAGGGCAGAGATGGTCTTGCCGCACAGCGCAAAGACCTTACCCTGAAAGCTGCTCATACTCCAAAGAAAAAAGCCATCGACCATAGAGACTGTCTTGCCCGAACGGACAGCCCCATCACAGACGATGGCATCAAACTCTTTTAGCTTCGGGCGATTCCACCAGGTCATCGCCAACAGCTGACGCTTGCTGAATTTCCGATAGATCATCCACGCTCACCTCCCCTCCGGTACTGCTGACGATCGCGTCCAGCAGATTGTTCTCCTGCTGCAGATGAACACCGCATTCGAAAGCACCCAGAGCCTTGCCCAACAGCTCCAATGCTTTCAGCTTGTCGTAGAATTTCACCTTCAGACCGGAGGAGGAGCGTTCTATGGATGCCACCGCGCTTGCCTGTGCCGGGGTCAGCTGATCCAGCTGGCGAACGATCAGCTCTCCATCGCTGATGGACAGATAGTCCGTTGCTTTGGCAAGGGCGATGGCTGCCAGCTCCTCCAGCACAGTGTTTGCCGTAATGTTTTCCATAGCCGTCTCCTTTCTGTGTACCACAGATCTTCTTGTCCGGTGCCGTGCCCCAATAAAAAAGCACCATGCGCAGGCATGATGCTTTCCTATCCAGCTCCGGACAATGGCAGTTTACCAAAGAGGAGCAGCTTATTCAACTCACGAAATTCTCATTTTTACAGGTTCTCATCAGCTTGCAGCAGCTGCTGTGCGATTTTTTCCACCTGCTGTGTGCATATCTGCCGGGTAGGCGCTTCCACCATTACCCGGACCACCGGCTCTGTGCCGGAGCAGCGCACTAAGACCCGTCCGGTATCTCCAAGGGACTGCTTTGCTTCTTCAATAGCTGCCGCCACCGCAGGGTCTGCCAAGGCAGCCTTTTGATCCTTCACCCGAACACTTTTCAGCTCCTGAGGATAGACCGTCAGGTCCTTACACAGCTGACCCACAGTCTGCTTGTTTTCCAGCATCACCTCCATGAGCTTGAGGCTGGTAAGGATCCCGTCGCCGGTGGTGGCATATTTGGAGATAATGATATGTCCCGATTGCTCTCCGCCCAAACGGCAGCCGTTGGCAGTCATATATTCATACACAAACCGGTCTCCCACCTGGGTCTGGGCATATTGGATACCGGCTTTGTCCAAGGCCTTGTAAAGACCCAAATTCGACATAACTGTGGTGACCACCGTATTATGGTCTAATTCCCCACAGCTGGCCATATATGTTCCCAAAATGTACAAAATATGATCCCCGCTGATGACATTACCCTTTTCATCCACACAAAGACAGCGGTCTGCATCCCCATCATAGGCAAAGCCCACATCCAGCTTTTCCCGCAAAACCAATTGCTGCAGGTTCTCAATATGGGTAGAGCCTACGCCTTCGTTGATGTTGATGCCGTCCGGCTGGGCGCCGATCACATAGGTCTTTGCCCCCAATGCCTCAAATACACTTTTGGCAATGGTCCAGGCCGCGCCGTTGGCGCAGTCTAAGCCGATACGCATATCCTTAAAAGAGAATTTCCCCAAGCTGATCAAATATCCTACATAGCGGTTTCTGCCGGCTACATAGTCAACCGTCCTGCCGATCTTCTCCCCGGTGGCAAAGGGGAGTTCCGGATAGTACTGCCCAAAAACCGTCAGATCCCCATCCAAATAGCTTTCCACCAATGCGGTGGTCTCATCGTCCATCTTCTCTCCCTGGGCGCTCAGCAGCTTGATGCCGTTGTCGTAAAAGGGATTGTGGCTGGCAGAGATCATCACACCGCAGTCAAATTCATCCGTCCGGGTCACATAAGCAACCGAGGGCGTTGTGGTCACATGCAAAAGATATGCATCTGCGCCGGAGGCTGTCAAACCTGCCGCCAGAGCATACTCAAACATATACGATGACCGGCGGGTGTCCTTTCCTATGACCACACGGGCAGGCCCGGGATCTGTATTGCGGCTGCGCAGCTGGGTGTAATACCAGCCTAAGAAGCGGCCTACCTTGTATGCATGGTCTGCCGTCAGTACGCAATTGGCTTCTCCCCGGAATCCGTCTGTACCAAAATATTTTCCCATAAACCCACCTCACAGTTTTGCAACGATCTGGCCGTTGCTTTTATAAATGCTGTTGGCTGGCACCACACCCCGGACGCTGCTGCCAGGATAGACCTGCACATTTCTTCCAATGATCGTACCGGGATTCAGCACGCTGTTGCAGCCGATCTCTGCGCCGTCTCCCAGCATCGCTCCCACCTTTTTCCGCCCGGTATCTATATGGGGAATGGTGCGTATGATCACCGGACGCCTGTCGCCACGGACATTGGAGGTCACTGCACCGGCGCCCATATGGGCCTTATACCCCAAAATGGAATCCCCCACATAATTAAAATGTGGGACCTGCGCGCCGTCAAACAGCACCGCATTTTTGATCTCCACGGAATTGCCCACCACACAGTTCTTCCCAATGAGGGCGCTGCCGCGAATAAACGCGCAGTGACGAATTTCCGAATCCGGACCGATAATACAAGCGCCGCCCAAATAGGCACTGGGAGCAACCGTTGCCGTTTTATGCACCCAGATATTGCCCTGCAGTTGATGATATTCCTCCGGGGGTAGTGTCATTCCCAACTGTAAAATATAGTTTTCCAAACCGGCCAGCGCCTCCCAGGGGTAATGAAAGCCGGAAAGGTAATCTTTTGCCATTGTATGCTCCAGATCGTACAAAGAATCCATTGAATACATCGTTTCCCTCCATTCTATAACCGGAGGGATTATAACACAGATAGTTGAAATAGTCAAATATAAAGTTGGTTTTGGTACATAATTCGACAAATTTCAGTTTGGCAGCGAGTATCCGTTTGCGGTTCCCAGCATCCTCCTTGGTGTAAACACCAGCGTCGGTTGCTGACCGCGGCACACACTGCACCCTCCCTTGACTCCGCCACCGGCGGCGGTCGGGTTCGTGTCTGCTGACAATTCGCACGCTCTACGGCGGTTGTCGCTACGCATCTTGATCGTGCCCGGTATCGTTATTGCGGCTGTCAAAATTCAGTTTGACGGTGAACCGCACCCTTCGTTGTCATTGCGAAACCAGTCCGCAGACTGGTTGTGGCAATCTAAAGCGTGCAGTTATTTCTGTAGATTGCCACGCCAGTGTGAGCACTGGCTCGCAATGACAGTTTAGAGGATACTGCCCTATAAATCGGAATTTGTCTGCAACAAAAATACCCGGCACAGCGCACTGTGCCGGGTATATCGTTTCTCAAAATACATATTCCACAAGAAGGATCGCCGCGCCTAAAACCACCAGGATCACACCGGTAGCGCGATTGAGTGTTTTTGGGGTAGCTTTGTTGGCAAACCGGGCAGCGATCCGCGCCCACAGCAGAGTAAAACCAACGCAAAGTCCCAGTACCAGCCAGTCCGGTGCGCCGCCGATGGCAAAATGGCTCACAGCTCCTGTCAAGGCTGTAAAGGTCATAATAAACACGCTGGTGCCTACTGCTGTTTTCAGCTCATAGCCTAAAACAGATGTGAGGATCAGCAGCAGCATCATACCGCCGCCGGCACCCACAAAGCCGCAGATAAAGCCGATCATACTGCCGCAAAGGATGGACTGCGCGATCCGCTTTTGGGGGCTGACCGCACCCATTGCCTCCTTGGTGGTCATCACCGGCTTCACGATGAATTTAACACCCAGGATCATGGTCATAAATACGGAAAAGCCACCCATTGTATTGCTGCTTACCAGACTGGACACCCAGCTGCCTACCATAGTGAACAGCAGTACCGCTGCCATCATCACGAGCCCGTTGCGGATGTCCAGATTTTTGTTTTTGCCGTAGGTGTAGGCGCTGACTGCACTTGCCAGCACATCCGAGGCCAAGGCGATGCCCACCGCCGCGTAAGGCTCCATATTCAAAAATGTGATCAGCATAGGGCTGATCACCGCTGCCGCGGACATTCCCGCGAAGCCGGTGCCAAGACCTGCGCCGCAGCCGGCAATAAAGCACACAAGCACTGTGATCAAGATTTCCATAGAGTCCCTCTTTACATATTCGCCTTGATGGTGGAAATCAGAATATCGCCTGCCACCACCCGGTCCTCGGGGGCAAAGCCGGTCTCAAAATTATCTGTGTACAGCACCTGGGCATTGGGGGGGAATTCCTCATCACCTTCCCACACCATAATCTGCATGGCATAGCCGCCGATCAGATCAAACTGGAAGCCGGCATCTCCGTGGGAGAGCGCCTTCGCACCCATTTTCTCACAGGCCGCCCGGAAGGCCGCCACCCGGGTACCGAATGTAAATGCTGCCCGGGTCAGGACCCGTCCGGTATAGGGCTTGATATACAGCTCCCCCCAGGGCATTTCCCGAAAGGTCTTCCAGCCGCCGTTCCAGGAAACAGTTTTGCTCTCCAGCAAGTATCGCAGCAGGAAGGTCTGCACCGGCAGCGGCGGCAGCGCGCCGCCATCTGTTACCCGTAGGGCATACACAGGATAAGAGATAGCATATTCTCTACCCAGTAAGTTTACATAAAATTCTTTTCCGTCCCACTTCACATCATCAAGACGGCCTGCGATCTCCTGCGCATCCGCCTTGGCAAAAATTTGCTCATAGTGGGAAAACGGCACTTCTTCTTTATGATTCTCGATCTGCATAATGACTCCTTTAATAAGCTTTACGCTATGCAAGGCTTCTCCCCGGGGAGAAGCTGTCAGCGCAGCTGACTGATGTGGGGTTCTATTTTTCACCACATCCGTCACGGCTTTGCCGTGCCACCTTCTCCTCCAGGAGAAGGCTTTCTTTCTGCAATCTATTCCAGATTTCCTCGCACACACCTCTAAAATTTTCTTTGACCTGGTTGTTAGGAATCCTTAAAATGGACAACCCTATACTCTGCAGATATGCATCTCGTTTTTTATCTGCCTGCATATTTTTCAGGTCATAATGCTGTGTGCCATCACAGGCAAATCTCTCAGAAAGTCATACCAAAGGTGTCTTTCCTCCTTTGTCATATTCTTTCTCAAAGTTCTTGCCCTTGCAATGTTTTCTTTTTTATAATCCATTATTCCTGCGCACTGTTGGGAAACAGGCTGGCATCTGTATGGGGCAGGAAGCAGGCTGCCACAAAGCTGTCCATATAGCCCGGATATGTGCTCAGCTCCAGATAGGTCATATTGGCTGCTACCTCATGGCATTTTGCAATGGCTGCGTCGCTCATAGCCATAGCGTAAGCACCGGTAAGACTGGAATTGCCGATGTAGTGATATTTTTCCAGCTCCACATCCGGCAGCATACCGATATTGATGGCATTTTTCATATTGATGCCGCTGCCGATACCGCCGGCGACCATCACCGTATCAATGCAATCAGAGGTCATATCCACAGACTGCAGCAATGTGTCGATGCCGGAATAGATGGCGCCCTTGGCGCGGATGAAGTTATCGATATCCACCTCATTGATGGACACCTCTCTGCCGGTCTCGCTTTCCTGGGCAAAGGCAAGTATATACCGGCCCATACCGTGCTCATCCCGGGCAACGCGCTTACCCTCCCGGGAGAACAGCCCCCGGGCATTGATAATGGAGCAGCGGAACAGCTCCGAAATAATATCGATAATACCACTGCCGCAGATACCCACCGGTCTTTGTCCGGCCTGGCCTACAATGGTGAGCTTTGGCTCCATGGTGTCTTTATCAATGGTCACCGCCTCAATAGCGCCGTCGGTTGCCCGCATACCGCAGGAAATGTCGCCGCCCTCAAAAGCAGGCCCGGCGCTGCAGGCGCAGCTCATAAGGAAATCCCGATTGCCGAACACGATCTCACCGTTGGTGCCAAGATCGATAAACAATGTCATCTCATCCTTGTGCCACATCATAGTGGCCAGCGTACCGGCAGTGATATCGCCGCCTACATAAGAGCCGATGTTAGGCGCGATGATGACCTTGGCAATGGGGTTAGCAGGTAACTTCAGGTCCTGAGCAAGGAGTCCTTCCCAGGCAAAGAAGCTGGGGATATACGGATCCATTCGCACAGGGTCTGCGTCTACGCCCACTAAAAGGTGATTCATCGTCGTATTTGCGCCGATGCTCAGCTGCAAAATACTCCTTGCGTTGATCCCGGCTGTGCGGCACAGATTGGCAATAATAGGCGTCAAAGTCTCCTTGACGATGGCGTCCTGCAGCTTCTTCTTACCGCCGGGACGGGTAGATTCAATGATCCGGTTGATCACATCCGCGCCGTAGCGGATCTGGCCGTTGCCGGAAGAGCCCTTGGCCAGCAGCTTACCGGTGGTCAAGTCTGTCAGTACCATCGTCACGGTCGTTGTGCCGATATCAATGGCGCAGCCGACGATTGCTGTGTCCTCATAGGCGCAGACCTCCATACACTGGAACTCTTCGCCCTGCTGCTCACCCTTCACGCACACCCGGAAGTCATTTTCCCGCAAGACGGCTGCCAGCTTCACCATCACCGCATAAGGCACTTTTACCTGCTCGCAGCCGGAACAGGCCTGCACTGCCCACTGCAGCCGCTCAATATCCGGCATGGTGTCATCCGCTGTGGGCGCGGTCATTTCCAATTGGTATGCCCGGAAACTGTTGGTAAAGGCAAGTCCGCCTGCTTCCATCGCTTCCTTGGCATTTTCAAAAATCGCCAGTTCCTCGGGAGAGGACAGGTCTGCTGTTTTCATCCGGGACTGATAGGCGCTGGCAATATCCGGCACAAATACCGTGCAGTCAGATACTACCTTGCTGTTACAGGAGAGTCTCCAGCCGGCATCATATTCTTCATCGGTGATATGACGGCTCTTGATGGTCTCTAACTGACCCTCCACCAGTTTGACCCGGCATTTGCCGCAGCAGCCGTTACCGGAACAGGGCGCATCGATGGCCACATTTGCCCGCCGCGCCAGCTCCAGCAGGTTGTCACCGGCATTACAGGTAATCTCGACAGGATTTCCGCCTTCAATTTGAAATGTCACTTTCGGCATAAATTTTCCTCCAAAAAGGCGCTATTTTATTTAGTATAACACAGCTTTCTTTTCTTGTCCACCTCTTTGCGCTGTGCGTTGGTGCAGCAAAAACCCGCCACGGTCAATGACCGTGGCAGTTTCTTTATAAAGTGAAATCACATCAGCGGATCCATACCCAGGACCGGGTGGCCCTTTTCCGTCAGCCACTGAAGCAGAGCATCACACTCGGTGGTGATGGTTTCATCCGCCACCATATCGGTAAAGTTATCAATGCCGTAGAGTTCCTTGGCAGTCTTATTGAGCCGATCTGCCACATCGTCCTTCAGCTCCTTGGGCATCCATACGATACGCTCAATACCGCCTTCTGCTGCAATGAACTTCTTGGAGGAAATGAAGTGTCTGCCGTGACCCATATAGCCGGGTGTCTGGACACCGCCGCCGGTGCAGCTTGCCAGTTCGCCAAAGGTCATACCGGCAGGTGTCATACCGGAATACTCCCGGTTGACTACGATAAAGCCGTTGCTGAGAGGCTCAATACCGCAAATGCACTCAAAGCAGCCGCAGGAAGTCATGGGATCTTCCAAAATGGAGTACAGTGTCACTGTCTCCACCGCGCCGTGGGTGGAATCATAGATCGCCTTATCCACGCTATCAAAACGGCCGGTACGCTCGTCGGTGCAGCCTTCTTTGAAGATGGGCTGGCAGGGGCCGTTGGGATCTAATTCGTTGGTCGCCTTGGCATCCAGCCAGCTGACCGCACCGCAAAGACCCAGCCGCTCGGGGGTGACCACGCAGCAGTGGGCCGGCGCAAAGCTCTGACACAAAATACAGGTATAGTAGCGGTCTACGCTCTCGTCCGTCAAGCTCTCCAAACGGGCATCGCGCTGGGCATACCGGGGCATTGCCACTTCATCCCGGAACTTCTCTGCCTGGGCAGCATCGGTGATAATGGTCACCTGGCACTTGTCAACGACTGCGTCAAATTCGTCCATGATCATGGTGTACAGCACTTCTGCAAAGTGGCGTACTGTCAGACCTGCCTCAAAAGCGGCATTGCTGACACGGACACGAACCTGATTGCGCTGACCGGTGTGCATCACGCCTTCCATATAGTTAAACCAGGCGTGGAATTTCCGCTCAATAACGCTTTCAAAGTCAGACTGCATCTTTCTGCCGGCCACTTCCACGAAGGTTACCAGCGCCAGTTCCTTGGCATCGGCAAGATCCGGTCCGATCACAGTGATCTTGTGATCTTCCACCTCATCCATCTGCCGCATCATTACCAGCTCTGCGGTAGGATTCTTGGAGGACCAGAACTCGTTGTGCATATCGGCCTTGCGGATGATCTCACCTTCAAAGGCAGCAGCGAATGCCACAGGAATGGGCAGCTCCTTGACCTTGATCTTAATGTTACGCAACTCCAGAGACTTCTTAACGGTCTGTGTATGGTCGCAAACACTCTCCAAAGCACCGGGAACCTGATTCTCGCCCAGATCGATGTCCACGATCACAGGGAAGCCCAATGCGATGGCACCGGCACCGGCGGAAACCACCACTTCATTCAGCGCACCGAAGGTGTTGACGAATGCAGGTACACGCTCCTTGGTGTATGTAAGCAGGCCGCCCAGATCACCAGGCTGCACATTGCCGAAGATCAGCGCTGCGCGCACGGCAACGGTGACTACATGGATCACAGAGGTCACATCGTGGCCCAGAGGGATCACGCGCAGTTCCAGACCCATCTTTACACCGGCATCCATGCACTGCTCGATGACATCGCCTACCATAAAGGTCATAATGCCCTTGCTCTGATAGTCCTTGACCACATTGACAACATCTTCTGCGTTGTCTGCCTTGCCCAGTACCACAGCAACACCGGGAATGTCACCGGTGACCAGCGGCACACCCAGGGAGCGGATGATGGGATCAGGCACAAAGCCGATGCCGCTTTCGTTCTCATAGGGATTTGCAGACTCGGCATACTTGAGACCCTCGATGATCTCCGCGCCAACTGCGGTGGCAAGACCGGCATTCAGTGCCTGTCCTAAGTCCTCCTGATTTGTGATGAGGCTCTTGAGTACACCAACGCAGGCAGTCAGATCGCCTAAGGTCTTTACCTTTACGCCGGTAGCTGCGTAAATGGTGGGGAAATAGTATGCGGTATCCGGGAATGCGATCTGTTTGTCTGCACCATACTTTTCAATTGCTGCATTAACGGCATTTTCCGTTAAGCCGGCCACGGCATTGCTGCCGCCGTAAATAAGATCGGTCAATACGCTCATAATGTTTCCTCCCAATTATTAATCATAATATTATATAAAGTCCCTTGGACTGAATATACGAAGTTGCAGGAGCATTTCCCTCACCTTCACCGCAAATGGCAAGTCTTAGATTGTCATTCTGAGCGGAGGGCGAATGCCCGTAGTCGAAGAATCCGTTCTCATTATTCTAAGATGCCTGGATACAGGTCATTCCAATATGGATTTGTTTGTTCAATGAGCCAATTCTTTTTTGAACGCCGCCATCTTTTTAGTTGTTTCTCTCTTTCCAATGCAGATCTTACATCTGTGGTCTCTTCAAAGTACACCAGCTTGTGTATTTTGTATTTTGCGGTGAAACTGTCAGGATCCAAACAGTTTCTGTGCTGATAAACTCTCCCGGGCAAGTTACTTGTTACACCAATGTATAGAGCCACATTTGTAGCGTTTGCCAAGATATATACATAGTACTGCATTTATTTGTGCCTCCCAAAGAAACGGATTTCTCCACTCGGCGTTCGCCTCGGTCGAAATGACAAGTCTTAGGATGTCATTCTGCGCGGAGGGCGAATGCCCGTAGTCGAAGAATCCGCAATATTCTCTGTAGACGGAGTTCCTGACCTTGCCAGAAAAAGCAAACTGCCGGGAGGGAGGTATCTCCCTCCCGTCATATTACGCAGGGATACGAATCTCTTACAGCTCCAGATAGCTATCGGAGTACAATGTGTGGTTCTTAAAGATGTCGCAGGACTTGATGGTCTCCATCAGCCGCAGGTCATTGGGGTTCACGATGGCAGAGGTCAGACCCTGCATCATGCACATTGCAACCAGAGCGGAGTCCATGATAGGACGGACATGCTTGGGTGCACCGTTGGAGTTATTGGACAAACCGCCGGTGGACTTCAGGCCCTTCTCGGAGAACATCTTGATAGCCTCCAGGACTTCCATCTGCTTGTCCTGCATACCCTTAACCACCAGGAACAGGGGGTCAAACCACAGATCGGTGGCATCCATACCCAGAGCCAGACCGCGCTCGAGCATATTGTCGCAGTGCATCATACGCTCTTCGTTATCCTTTGCGATGCCGTCAGCGGAGCACAGAGCGATACAGATCGCATCGTTGGCAGCAGCCAGATCAATGTAGCCGATACGGGAGCCGGCGTCAGCAGAGTTGACGATGGGCTTGCCGTTGGTACGGTTATAAACCTTGATACCGGCCTCAATAGCCTTCATATTGGCAGTATCCAGTGCCAGAGGAACATTGTTGAAGTTCTCCTGCAGCAGCTTGACTGCCCACATCATTCTTTCGGGACCGTCCTTCTCAGCAGGTCCGATGTTCACATCCAGATAAGTAGCACCGGCCTTGATCTGCTCGTATGCACGCTGCAGGATAGGCTCGGGATCACGCTCGTCCATAGCCTTGCGGATGGAAGGAGCGATGCAGTGGATACGCTCGCCGATGGTAACGAAGGTGGAGGACTCGGGGTTATAGCCCTTGTACTGGGTATCCCAGGTCTTGACCTCGATAGCAGGCACCTTAGTAGCCAGCAGCTCGTCGAAGGACAGCTCCTTGACCTCGGTGGTGGCAGCAGTAGCAGCCTTGGCAGCATTTTCAGCAGCGGCGGCAGCGGCAGCAGCCTCGTATTCCTTGTCCTTCAGGTACTTGGGCAGCTGAACAGCTTCCAGAGGACCGACGACAACATTCCACTCAGGCAGCTTCTCCTGGATCTCGCCCTTCATAACGGCGACCTTGCCGGGAATGATCAGGGTACGGTTCTTGATCTTGTTGTTAAGATCCAGCTCATCGAAGGTCTTCTTGATGGTGGAGGAGGAGAACTTACCGGCAGCCCATGCAGTCAGAACGGACATACCGGAAGCGTCGGAGATCACCAGGTTCACAGGTGCACCGGAGCGTTCCATTTCGCCGGAGACCAGGAAGTAGGTCAGCGCGAAGTCAACAGTCAGAGCCACGGGAGCATTCTCGTCAGCGCCGTTCAGGGGGTAAACCTTAGCTTCCACCTTCATGGGCTTCTGCGGATCGGTGTAGATGTTCTGACGCAGGCCGTACAGAGGCAGAGCCTGTGCGTAAGTCATACCAGCCATCACGATGATGGAAGCGTACTTCTCGGTGAACAAGGATGCATAAGCAGTCTCCAGGCGGGCATCGCCCTTAGCGATCTTAGCCAGGTTGACGATGGAGGGGTAACCGAAGGTGCGGTCGCCATCCTTGATAGCGGTGCGGCGCACCAGAACTGCGTTAGCTAAAGTCTCCTTAGCGGTCTTACCGGTAACATCCAGCACCAGGTTCTTGTTGCCCTTAGCTTCCAGATTCTTAACGGTATCATATAGATCGGAGATGTTTTCTGCCCAAACGCCCAGCACAACGCCCTTAGCGGTAGCCAGCTCGTTCATAGCCTCCCAGTTAGCAGGTGTTGCGCCGTCCAGGATCACATCCTTGCCGGCAACTTCCAGAGCAGCCTTGGCGCACTCTACATCCCAGCACTCCAGGACCAGGGGGCGACCCAGAGCAGCAGCCTTCTTAACAAGAGCAGCGTAAACAGCGGGGTCATCCTGGCAGTTGGAAACCTGAACAAACTCCACATACATACGCTCGCCGATACGCTCGTAGTCGATCTTCTGCAGATCAGCCAGCTTTGCATCTACGGTTGCCTCGTCCATGCAGGTGCACACGGAGACAGCGTACAGGTTCTTGCTGACCAGAGTCTTCTCGTGACGGAACAGAACGGTCTCGCCGCCCAGCTTGTGCTCGCCAACGGAGACAGTCTTCATAGCAGGTGCGGTCTGCTCGTTGAGCATTGCCTTTGCCTCGTCGGAGAAGTAGGGGCACTTATCGATCTCAACAGCGCCCTGGGCGACCTTCATACAGAAAGCCATACAGGTGGGGCTGCCGCATTCCTTACAGTTTTTCTTGGGGGACATCTTAAAGATGTCAAGACCTTTCAAAGCCATAATATGTATCCTCCTTCCGATTAGACCAGTTCAGTGATGAACTGCTTGATGGTTGCGATGGATGCAGGGTGGCGCAGAACAACTGCGTCAGCACCGCCGGTCAGGTCGGCAGCGGCAGTGGAAACTTCCATGCCGATGGCGCGCTCTTCGCGGCTGCCCCATGCGGGCTCGTCCTCTTCAGAAGCGGTAGACTCCTTAACACCGTAGGTGTC
>JAZNQK010000045.1:0-14287 GCA_045590135.1 Faecousia sp. | reverse complement strand
ATATCGTTCCCAACTCCACCGGTGCTGCTAAGGCTATCGGCCTGGTTATCCCCGAGCTGAACGGCAAGCTGATCGGCGCTGCTCAGCGTATCCCCACTCCCACCGGCTCCACCACCATCCTGAACGCAGTTTGCGCTAAGGCTGTGACCGTTGAGGAGATCAATGCTGCTATGAAGGCTGCTGCTACTGAGTCCTACGGCTACAACGAGGACGAGATCGTTTCCTCCGATGTTATCGGTATGCGTTACGGCTCCCTGTTCGATGCTACTCAGACCATGGTCTGCAAGCTGCCCGACGGCAAGACTCAGGTCCAGGTCGTTTCCTGGTACGACAACGAGAACTCCTATGTTTCTCAGATGGTCCGCACCATCAAGCACTTCTCCACTCTGCTGTAATTTGCAGAACATAAAAGCCAAAGGGCGCGGTGAAACCCGCCTCCTTTTCATATATGTGCCAATACATTCCGGTTTAGGGGCGAGATTATAACCGCACCTGTAGGGCGGGGGCTTGCCCCCGCCGTGCTGGATTATCAACAGTTTTCGTTACGGCGGGAGCAAGCCCCGCCCTACAGAGGATGGTCAAACAATTCGTCAAACTGAAATTTGACATCCGCAAAATCGTTACCGGGCGCAATCCGGATGCGTAACGATTGCTGCGCAAGTATGTGCGAATTGGGAGCGGCGGCTCGCCGTCAAACTGAAATTTGACGGCTGAAAAAACCGCTCCGGGGTGGACCGGAGCGGTTTCTTGGTATGGAATTAACCCTTCTCGTTGTAATCAGCGCTGAGCAGGTTCATAGCTTTGCACAGCTTGTGCAGGTAGATGAATGGTCCGACTGCGATTAGGCTACCCAAAACATTCCAGCCCCAGAAGGAGCCTGCGCCGAAGGAATAAGCAATACCGCGGCGGCTCAGCTCGTTGCCGATGCGAGCGGAGATTCTGTGGCACCATACGATAGCGCCGATGCCCATTGTCAGGGGAGCGATGATGAAGATCAGCAGGCAGTAATGCATGGTCTTCTTACCGTCATAGCGGCTGGCGATCAGATTGATATCCGAGGAGATGCCAGAGTAGAGGACCAGCGGATAAATGCCCAGTGTGATCAGACCCAGCAGGATCGTTTTCAGAAGACCGCGATTAGTCTTCAGCTTGCTTGCGGGAGGAGTGTAATTGCTCTGATTTTCCATAAATAATACCTCTCTTTATTATTTCCATTAAATGCGGCAAGTCGGAGAAACCTGCCTACATATAACGACAAACATAAACTATTCGATCTCAATGTGGCTCAAACCGTGGGAGATCATTATGTTGATCAGTTCATTGCGGGAATAGTTCACCTCATAGGCAAGTTTATCCAAGTCGGCCAAAAGGTCTTCCCGGATCCGCACAGTAATGACGCGACTTCCGTCATCGCTGCGCTTTTTTATCTTCAAAGGCTCGTTTTTCATTAAAGCACCTCACAATCTACAATAATTATAGATTGACAAAAGTACTTAGAATATATTACAATAATATATCATATTGTATTACAATATAAAATTAGAAGTGGAGGTACAATAATGGAAAACACAACACAGGAACAAACGGCGCAGAAAACAAAGTTCTGTAAACACTGCGGCGGTAGGATCCCGGAGGCAGCGGTAGTCTGTACGCTATGCGGCTGCCAGGTGGAGGAGATGAAGCACACGGAACAGCCCAGTGTGGTCATTAACAACACCAATACGAATGCAAATGTGAATGCAAATGTAGCGGGAGCGCTGGGCGTGCGCGCGAGAAACAAATGGGTCGCTTTTGCGTTGTGCGTCTGTCTGGGCTTTTTTGGAGCGCATAAATTCTATGAGGGTAAGGCTGGGATGGGCATACTGTATTTGTTTACAGGCGGTTTGTTTGGTATCGGTTGGATCATCGACTGCATCAGTCTTTTGCTTAAGCCTAATCCTTATTTCGTAAGATAACCATAAAAACATCCTGCACCGCAACAGGCGCAGGATGTTTTTATATTTGATCAGATCTTGTCCAGGATCAGTTTGAATGCGCCGTAGGCACCGGCATCGTTGCCTAAGGTGGCAAGCTCAAACTGCACAGCGTTGATGGCGTGGAAGATGTACTTGGGAAGATGCCGGCGGATACCCTCCAGCAACACAGGACCGGCTTTGCTGACACCGCCGCCGATGACCACCACCTCCGGATCCAGCACGCAGCATACATCGGCGAGGAATTCTGCCAGATCGTCATAGACCTGCTCCAGGATACCGCCGGCAACGGCATCGCCTGCTGCGCCGGCATCAAAAACATCCTTGCAGGTCAGCTCCTGCAGCTGGTGCAGCGTCGAGGGGCGGGTGTCCCGGGCAAGGTAACGCTTGGCAGTGCGAACAATGCCGGTTGCGGAGCAGTATTGCTCCACGCAGCCGTATTTGCCGCAGTTGCAGGGGATGCTCTCCTGCCGGTTCAGCACCAGATGACCGATCTCACCGCCTGCGCCGCAGGTACCGTAAAGAGGTTTGCCGTCGATGATGATACCACTGCCAACGCCGGTTCCTAAAGTGACGAAGACTACATTTTCATAACCCTTGCCGCCGCCTTTCCAGTATTCCCCCAAAGCGGCCACGGTGGCATCGTTGCCTGCCTTGACCGGGAAGCCGGTAAGCCCAGACAGCGCCTCAGCAACATTCAGTACGCCCCAGCCAAGATTGATGCAGCGGTTTACGACACCACTGCGGTTGACAGGACCGGGCACACCGATACCGATGCCCAGGATGTCGCTGTCTGCAATGGCGTTTGCATCCAGATACTGGCGGATGGATGCGGCAATATCCGGCAGGATCTGCGCGCCGTCATTGGCAGTCACAGTGGGGATCTCCCATTTGCTCAGCATATTGCCAGTCTCATCGAAATATGCGATCTTGACGGTCGTGCCGCCAAGGTCTACACCAAAGCCGTATTTCATAAGAAAAGTCCTTTCGCTGTTTTTCTATATTATATATCATGCTGTGGGAAAAAGCTACCGTAAAATTCCGGTTTGGCGGCGAGTCGCCGCGGACAATGCGCACGCTCTGCGGTGATTGTTGCTACGCATCCTGATTACGCCCGGTATCTTTCCTGCGGATGTAAAATTCCGGTTTATCGGTGAGATTATAACCGCACCCGTAGGGCGGGGGCTTGCTCCCGCCGTGCTGGATTATCACCGGTTTTCATTGCGGCGGGGGCAAGCCCCCGCCCTACAATAGATGGTCAAACAATTCGACAAACTGAAATTTGAAAATCTCTTAATCCAGGGCAAGACCAAAATAAGAAGGCGTGCGGAAATTCTCTGTCAGGGGATAGCACATGGCAAAGCTTTCTTTTCCCGGTGTGCGGAACCGTCCTTGGGAAAGTCCCAGAGCGTTCAAAATGGCGCCGGCAGCTGCATCATTGCCCAGCAGCTCTGCGCAGAATGCACGATCTCCGTCCCGATAAAGGGTAAAAAACACATTTTCACCGGCATAAAACTCTGTATAGCTATTCAAAAAGAACAGCGTTTTGCCTTCTTGCAGTACGCTGCCCTTTGGTAAGAGCTTTGCCCGCAGGGCGGCATACTCCTCCGGGCCGATTTTGCGGATACTTATGGATGCGGCGCTTTGCACACTGGTAAATTCCCGGATGCCGCCAAAGCTGCGAAAGCCCATATGCGCATAAAATCTGCGAAGCGGCTCGCCGGCAGGCACTAAAATTGCGCCGGCATAGCCAAGGTTTGCTAAATACTGCAGGGTGTCCTCCATCAGCCTGTGACAGAGTCCTCTGCGTCGGAAATTCGCGTCGGTGGCAACACCGTAGATATAGGCAAGCTTTTGATTTTCGCAGGTGCAATCGAACCAGTAAAGGGCGGCAGCAAGCTGCCGGTTTTCAAACAGGCAGCGGCAGCGGTCAAAGGAAAAGCCTTTTTGGAAAAATGCGTCCACAAAGCTCTCAGGATCGCCGAAAGCCTGCTGCCAGAGCAGTTTTAGGGCAGGCAGCGTTTCGGCGGTGGGGCAGTTAATAGTCATAGCCGTCCTCCAGTAAGCAAGCCCAGCTTTTTTCCACCATATGGTCCGGGCAGTAGGAGAGCTTTGCTTTACGCAGGCCCTCCAGACCCAAATCGTCCTCTCGGTTGAGCCAGCGCACCTGGGGGAATTTGCTGCGCAGATACCGGGCAAAGCCCTGATTGATGGCAGCATAAGAGCCATCGGCAATACTCAGCGCCTTTTCAAAATGAATATCGAAGGTGTCTGCGTTTAATTTGCTTCCAATAGTCACGGCAAGGGGCGTGGAGCCGTCGGTAAGCAGCAGGCCCTCCAGCTCCAATTCCCGGTAATAGCGCAATGCCTTTGTAATGGCGGAGCGCTCCATCTGAAAATCTCCCTGTGGGTCGCTTTCCAGCCGCAGGGCATACCACTCGTTGATGAGCGCGGCAGCCACGGAGAGGTTTTCCTGGGTCAATGGTTCTAAGCGATAATCAGGATGTGTCTGCCAAAAGCGGTTTGCATGATTGCGCTTTTTTTGAAATTTGCGTCCTGCCAGATCAGCAAGGTCATTGATATTGTAAACATAGTCAAAGCCATCCCGGTCAATGTGATACCGGAACTTCCCGGGAAACAGAGCGTCCAGCTTGGCGCAGTCATCGCCGGTAAGTCCGGTCAGCCGACAGGGGATCCCTCTTTTTTGGGCGTCGTGGATGATGGCATCGATGGCAGGCTTAATATCCATTCCCACAGGAAAGGGGTAAACGCTGCGGCGGTTGAACTGGGAGAAAAACACCAAACAGTTTCCTAAGAAGGCGGCCTTTTGCCGTCCCCACATAAATAAATTGGTAAAGCTGTACTCGCAGCCGCGCTCGCTGCATTGCTGCAGCAGCACATCGTAGCGATGCTTCATATCCAAAGCCATAGGTTGAAAATCGATCATTGCAGGTCACATCCTTTTGTATAGTGTGGCACTTAAAACAGCCGCGTATCCAAATGCCGCAGCTTGATGGCGTAAAACAGGAAAGTGCCCAGACTGAGCAATACTGCTGTCTCGCCGATGGCAACATAAAGAGCATTCAGCCAAAAACCGCCGCCGATATATATGCTCAGCTCCCAACCAACCAGCAGCGCGTTAAAAATTGCAGGCAGCAGCATAGCGATCAGCGGAAAGCCTTTGAAGGTGATCTTGCGCAGCAGATACATACCGCCGCAGGCAAGCAGCGTAGCGGCGGAGCCAATGAGAAAATCCAGTGGCAGCGCACCGGCGTTGGTCAGGTTGAACAGCATACACCCCACAGCCAGTCCCACAGGGGCGGCAGGGGTAAACAGCGCCAGTACACACAGCGCCTCGCTGACCCGGAACTGGATCGCCCAGGTGGCAGAGCCGGGAAGCAGCAGGTTTTGCAGATGGGTCAGTGCCGTGTAAAGGGCGGCAAGAATGGCAGCGTGGACAAGATAACGGACTTTGCGGTTCATATTAAGCTCCTCAGAAAAGAAAATGGGCGCAGACCGCACCCATACCCACAGCAAAGTCCATAGTTTTGTTTACCGACAGGATGGTTGCGAACTGTCCTATAAAGTTGGGCATATTATATCCTATACAGATAAAATTGTCAACACAGCCCCGAAAATCGCCTTGACAAGTGCGGGGATTTGTGGTTAAATAAAACAGTAATTTGTGAGGGAGTAGCAGCGCACCCAGGGTGCGTAGCATGCCAACAGTCCGACCGCAACCCGGTCTGGTATGCTTTGAATGCGAGACTCATATACAGGCTTGGCTATGTATGATTCTCTCCCTATGTGTCCGTGCATAGCCTTGTGCTGTGGCGGATTTTTTTTGTTATTTTTTGAAAAGGAGTATTTACAATGATCGAAATGCTGCTTGCCGGATTTCCCGGCCTGTACGAGAGTATGTTTGCCAATGTCTGGATCGCGTTGGCGCTGTTTGCCGTGGGTGCGCTGCTGCTGATCAAGGGTGGCGACTGGTTTGTGGACAGCGCTGTTGGGATCGCCAAGCGTTTCCACATTCCGGAGATCATCATTGGCGCGACTGTGGTCTCTATCGGCACGACCCTGCCGGAGGTCATGGTTTCCGCTACAGCCGCTGTGGGCGGTAACGGCGCTATTGCCTACGGCAATGCCATCGGCTCTATTATCTGCAACACTGCTTTGATCGCGGCGTTGACAATTGCCATTCGGCCTGCCCCTGTGAATCAGAAGGCTATTAAAATGCCGGTGATCTTCTTCTTTGTTTCTGTAGCTATCTATCTGGTGGCAGCGTATGTGTTTGGTGCTTTTGAACTGTGGCTGGGCATCGTTATGCTTGCTGTTTTTGCTGTTTATATGATCTTCACCATTCGCCAGGGCTTTAAGAATCCTGTTGCGGCAGAGGAACACGGTGAGGAAGAAAAAGCAGAAGGCTCTTTGCTCAAGGATCTGATCGTGCTGATCGTCAGTGCGGCTTTGATCGCCGTTGGCGCGGAGCTGCTGGAAGGCTCTGCCACTTCTCTGGCGACTATGGCAGGCATCCCCACAGAGGTGGTGGGCGTTACCATCGTAGCGCTGTGCACAAGTCTGCCGGAGTTGGTCACCGCCATTACTGCCCTGGCTAAGGGCCACGGTGCACTGTCTTTGGGCAACATCATCGGTGCCAATATCTTCAATCTGGTGCTGGTGTCCGGCGTTGCGGTGACACTTTCTCCTTTCACGGTTCCCGAGGGCAGCACTATCTTCGGCTACAACACATCCCTGGTGATGGAGCTGCCGGTGATGGTGGGCGTTATGAGCCTGCTGACCTTGCCGGCACTCTTCTGCAAGAAGCTGTTCCGTTGGCAAGGCGTTGCGCTGCTGGGCATCTATGTGGCATTCGTTGTGCTGCAGGTGCTCATCGCGCTGCATATCATCTGATTTGAAAACAAGAAAAAGGGCGCAGCCTGCAGGCTGCGCCCCTTTTGACATTCAAATTTCAGTTTATCGAGCAGATACATCTGCTCGATAAACTGAAATAATGTAGAATGGAGAATGAAGAATGTAGAATGTAGAATTATTGTGTTGCCTACGGCAACTATTTAAATTATTTCCGGAGGAAATACCTTTATTCTCAATTCTCCATTCTCAATTCTCAATTTGCGCGTCAGCGCGTTAAACCGGAAATTGTTATTGGGTTTGGGTCTTCCATTTTTGCAGAATAGGTGTATAATAAAAGCAAAAGAAAAAATCTCCGGAGGAAATCAGGATGAGCAAGGAAAAACTGTTGTTGACACCCCAGGGCAAGAAGGCTCTGGATGCCGGCTTTGCAGCCGCTTTTGGCGGTGCGCCTGCGCGGTATTTTTCCGCACCTGGCCGCACAGAGCTCAGCGGTAATCATACTGACCATCAGCGGGGCAGGGTGCTGGCAGGCGCAGTCAATTTGGATATGTGCGCGGCAGTGCGACCCAACGGAACGGACACCATTCGTGTGCTGTCAAAAGGATATCCCATGAGTCGGGTGCAGCTTTCCTGCCTGACCCCCGTGGAAGAAGAGATCAACACCACGCCGGCGCTGATCCGTGGTGTTGCTGCCCGTTTTGTACAGTTGGGCTGCAAGGTGGAGGGCTTTGATGCCTATATGGAATCCACTGTTCTGCCCGGCTCCGGCTTGAGCTCCTCGGCAGCCTTTGAGGTGCTGATGGGCACGATCATCAACGGCTTGTTCTTTGGGGGCAGGGTCTCTCAGCCGGAGATCGCAATGATCGGTCAGTATGCAGAAAATGTGTTCTTTGGAAAACCCTGCGGCTTGATGGATCAGATGGCATCTGCAGTGGGCGGAATGGTCACCATCGATTTCGAGGATAAGGAAAACCCGGTGATCGAGCCTGTGGATTTTGATTTTGCCTCCTGCGGTCATGCCCTATGCATCATCGACAGCCGGGCAAGCCATGCAGATCTTACCGATGAATATGCCGCCATTCCCAATGAGCTGAAAGCGATCTGCGCCCACTTTGGCAAGGATGTGCTGCGGCAGATCGACGAGGAAGCGTTTTATAAAGAGATCCCGGCGCTTCGGGAAAAATGCGGCGACCGGGCAGTGATGCGTGCGGTGCATTTCTATCAGGAAAATGCCCGGGTACCCCAGCAGGTTGCAGCCCTGCGGGCAGGAGATTTTGACACTTACCTGTCTCTTATGAAGCAAAGTGGCTACTCCTCTTATATGTATTTGCAGAATGTGATCCCTGCCGGATATAAGATGCACCAGGATATGGCGATCGCCCTTGCGCTGTGTGAGCGTTACTTAGGCGGCAGAGGCGGCTACCGTGTCCACGGCGGCGGCTTTGCCGGCACGGTGCAGGCATTTGTGCCCTTTGATATCTTGGAAACCTTCCGTGCCGGTATCGACGCGGTTTTGGGAGATGGCGCTTGCCATGTGCTGTCCATCCGCCCCCAAGGCGGCGTGGAAATGTTTCCCCGGGAATAAGAAAGAAGGAGCGATGCGCAGCATCGCTCCTTTTGCTCGCTGTATTCCGATTTGACGCGCTGTCACGCAAATTGAGAATTGAGAATGGAGAATTGAGAATTAAGGTATTTCCTCCGGAAATTATTTAAATAGTTGCCGTAGGCAACACAATAATTCTACATTCTTCATTCTCCATTCTACATTATTTCAGTTTATCGAGCAGATGCTTCTGCTCGATAAACTGAAATTTGATGGGCAAAAGGCTTATGGAATATTGCTTGCATAATAGGTGCGCATCCTTTATAATAAAGGGGAGAAAGAGAAACAGGAGGACCGGTTATGGCGAAGCTTTATTTTAAGTACGGCGCAATGGGCTCCAGCAAAACCGCACAGGCACTGATCACCAAATATAACTATGAGGAAAACGGACTGAAGGTTTGGCTCATCAAGCCCAGCGCAGACACCCGGGACGGCATAGGCCTTCTGCGCAGCCGGATTGGCTTGGAGGCAAAGGTGCAGATGATCCTGCCAAGCGTGGATATTTATCAGCTTTTCAAAGCCGAAAGAGAAGGCTCTTGCGATGTGATCATCGCAGATGAGTGCCAGTTCTTTACGCCGGAGCAGGTAGATCAGCTCCGGGCTATCGTCAATGACTTTGACATTCCGGCAATGTGCTTCGGCCTGCGCACGGACTTTTTGACGAAGCTGTTTCCCGGCAGCTGCCGTCTGATGGAGGTGGCAGATACCATCCAGGAGATCAAGACCATCTGCGACTGCGGCAACAAAGCCACCGTCAATGCCCGTATCGACGGTCAGGGACATATCATCACCCAGGGTGAGCAGGTGTTCTTAGGCGGCAATGACAGCTATATTGCCATGTGCCACCGGTGCTGGCTCCGGGGTATTCGCGAAAACCGGACAGTAAAGTTACACGGTTCTAATTAAGAAAGGAAGATGTTTTATGCAGCTGAAAGAAATTCTTGCCAAATGTGACCATACGCTCCTTGCGCAAAGCGCGACTTGGGCAGATATCAAGGGTATTTGTGATGACGGTATGAAATATAAGACCGCATCTGTTTGCATTCCCGCCTCCTTTGTAAAGCAGGCAAAGGAATATGTGGGTGAAAGATTGGCTGTTTGTACAGTTATTGGCTTCCCCAACGGCTATGCCACCACCGCTGCCAAGTGCTTTATGGCAGCGGATGCGGTGGATAACGGCGCAGACGAAGTGGATATGGTCATCAATATCGGCTGGGCGAAGGAAGGCAAGTGGTCTGAGATCACCGAAGAAATTCGCGCCATCAAGGCTGCCTGCAAGGGTAAGCTCCTGAAGGTCATTATCGAGACCTGCCTGCTCACCGACGAGGAAAAGATCGCCCTGTGCAAATGCGTCAGCGATTCCGGGGCAGACTATATCAAGACCTCCACCGGCTTCTCCACCGCAGGCGCAACTTTCGCCGATGTGGAGCTGTTTGCAAAGTATGTTGCGCCTCATGTGAAGATCAAGGCAGCAGGCGGGATCTCCAGCTTAGAGGATGCTGAAAAATTTATTTCTCTGGGCGCATCCCGGCTGGGAACATCCCGGATCGTGAAGATCGCCAAGGGCCTTGCAAATGACGGAAGCTACTAAGGAGGAAATGTTATGTTAACTACACCGACCCCCCATATCGCAGCCAAGCCAGGCGACTTCGGCAAGACGGTGCTGATGCCCGGCGATCCTCTGCGTTCCAAATTCATTGTGGAAAATTTCCTGGAAGACCCGGTGCTGGTAAATAATGTCCGGGGTGTCCACGGCTATACCGGCACCTATAAGGGCGTAAAGGTTTCTGTAATGGCCTCGGGTATGGGTATGCCTGCCATCGGCATTTACTCCCACGAGCTGTATAACGGCTATGGCGTGGAGAATATCATCCGCGTTGGCTCTGCCGGCTCTATTCAGGACCACATCAACCTTTATGATATCGTCATCGCCCAGGGTGCTTGCACCGATTCCAATTTTGCAAGTCAGTTCCACCTGCCGGGCACCTTTGCCCCCATTGCCTCTTACGAGCTGCTGCGTGCAGCGGTGGAGGCTGCCGAGGCGCAGGGAAGCACCTATCATGTGGGCAATGTAAATTCCTCCGATGTTTTCTACGGCGACCATATCGGTGTTCCCGAGGGATTGGACAGCGTTTACGGTTTGAAGAAGATGGGCGTAATGGCTCTGGAGATGGAGGCTGCCGCCCTGTATATGAATGCTGCCCGATACGGTAAGCGGGCGCTGTGCATCTGCACCATTTCCGACCATGTGCTTAAGGGCGTGGAGACTACCTCCGAAGAGCGCCAGACTGCTTTTACGGATATGATGAAGGTAGCGCTGGAAGTGGCAGTCAAGATGGAAAACGCATAAGCCTCCCTTGTGCAAAGGGAGGTGGATGCCCGAAGGGCAGACGGAGGGATTGTCAATCCCCCAGTCAGCTGCGCTGACAGCCCCCTTTACACAAGGGGGCCTTGATGGGAGGAACATTTATGAAGCGAATATTTTTAATTGTGTTGGATTCCTTTGGAATTGGTGCGCTACCGGATGCAGCAAGCTTCGGCGATGCCGGCACCAACACCCTGCGCTCCTGCGCAGCCAGTGGACAACTGAATATTCCCTGCATGCTCCGCTCCGGCTTGGGTAATATCGCCGGTGTGGATTGCCTGGAAAAGACACAAACGCCTGCGGGTGCATATGGCCGAATGGCGGAAAGCTCTATGGGCAAAGATACCACCATCGGTCACTGGGAGATCGCAGGACTTGTTTCTCATCAGCCGCTGCCTACCTATCCGGAGGGTTTTCCAGAGGAGGTCTTGCAGCCCTTCCGGGAGGCCACCGGCAGAGGGGTGCTTGCCAATGCGCCTTGGTCCGGTACGGCAGTTATTGAAAAGTACGGCGAGGAGCATATGCGCACCGGGGATCTGATCGTCTATACCTCCGCCGATTCTGTATTTCAGATCGCTGCCCACGAGGATATCGTTCCCCCGGAGCAGCTGTATGCATACTGCCGCATTGCCCGAAAGATCCTGCAAGGCAGGCACGGCGTGGGCAGAGTTATCGCCCGTCCCTTTGTGGGGACGCCGGGCAGTTTCAAGAGGACAGCCAACCGCCACGATTTTTCCTTGGAGCCGCCAAAACAGACCCTTTTGGACGCAGTTAAGGCAGCGGGCCTTGACAGCATCGGCGTGGGCAAGATCCATGATATTTTCGCCGGCAAGGGTTTGACAGAGTTTGTCTACAATAAAAGCAATGCCGACGGTATGGCGCACACAGCAGCCTTTGCCGAAAAAGATTTCCACGGTCTTTGCTTTGTGAATTTGGTGGATTTTGATATGGTCTACGGACACCGCCGGGATGCGCAGGGCTATGCAGTCGCTCTTTCGGAGTTTGATGCCTGGCTGGATAAATTTTTGCCGAAGCTGGGGGAGGAAGACGCGGTCATCATCACCGCTGACCACGGCTGTGATCCCGGCTACGGCGCAACCACTGACCACACCCGGGAATATGTACCGTTGCTGGTGCTGGGCAAGGGCATAAAGCCTGTGGACCTTGGCACCCGGCAGACCTTTGCGGATGTGGCAGCCACAGTGGCGGAATTGCTGAATGTGCCCTTTGACACACCGGGCAGGAGCTTTGCAGATTGTATTTTATAATACTTGTTACTTTCTTGTTTCGGCAAGAAAGTAACCAAAGAAGCCGACCTAAGGAGGGGAGCGATAGGAGCGCCGCCGGTGGCGGAAACAGCGACTTGAGCGAGTGGCCGCGGTCGATAAAATCGAGGAAAAGCGTAAGCCCGAAGATTTTATCGGGCACCGCAACAGGGGCTACGAGCAAATCGCGCCCTCCTTAAGAATCCTCCCGCCGCACCACCCAACTGCGGCGATTAGAAATACTGCTGATAGCGGGAGTGGTGTTTTGTGCGCAAAGCGCACACCATAATTGTCCATTACTATGCAGGGAGAAATGCTTATGAATGCTGAAAAACTGATCCAGTTGGCAAAAGAAGCTATGCAGCGCGCTTATGTGCCCTATTCCGGCTATAAGGTGGGTGCGGCGCTGTTGTGCGCTGACGGAACGGTGTACCAGGGCTGCAACATTGAAAATGCTGCCTACGGCCCTACCAATTGTGCCGAAAGGACAGCTTTTTTCAAGGCGGTCTATGACGGTCACCGGGATTTCGTGGCTATTGCTGTCTGCGGCGGTAAGGACGGTGTAATCACCGGGATGTTCCCGCCCTGCGGTGTCTGCCGGCAGGTGATGGCAGAGTTCTGCGGAGAGGATTTCCTTATCCATATGGCAGGCAAGGACGGCGCATATGAGACCTGTACCCTTGCGCAGCTTTTGCCCCACGGCTTCCGGGCAAGCACACATATGGAATAAATTCCCGGAAAGACTTGATTTTTTGAAAGAAATATGCCACAATATAAGTGGTATTTTTCAAATACTGAAAAACAAAACACATACGGAGGAAAGAAAAATGAAGAAGCTTATCGCACTTCTGCTGGCACTGACCCTGGTTCTGGGCCTGGCTGCCTGTGCTCCCGCTGCCGGCGGCAACGAGACCACCGGCGCACAGGACGAGACCACCACTGCTCCTGCCGGCGACGAGACCACCGCTGCACCCGACGAGACCACTGCTGCTCCCGACGGCGCTCTGAAGGCTGACGACATCCCTGATGAGATGACATCCGAGGACGGCAAGTACGCTGTTGCTTTCGTCACTGATGTGGGTCAGTTGAAGGACCAGTCCTTCAACCAGGGCACCTATGACGGCGTCAAGCTGTACGCTGCCAACAACGGCAAGTCCTACAAGTACTACCAGCCTGCTAACGGCGACGCTGCTGCCGACGAGGACCGCATCGCTGCTATGGAAGACGCTTGCAACAACGGCGCTGAGATCGTGGTTGCTGCCGGCTTCATGCAGGAAGCTGCCCTGAAGGCTGCTGCTGAGAAGTTCCCCGAAGTGAACTTCGTGTTCATCGACGGCTACCCCATCGGCTTCGATAATGTTGCCGGTATCGCATTCCAGGAAGAGCAGGCTGGCTATCTGGCCGGTTACGCTGCTGTTATGGACGGCTACACCAAGCTGGGCTTCTCCGGCGGTGGCGGCGGCACCAACCCCGCTTGCCAGCGTTATGGCTACGGCTTCGTGCAGGGTGCTGACGCAGCTGCTAAGGAGCTGGATGTGCAGGTGGAAGTGAACTACTCCTGGCTGCACGGCGCTTCCTTCTCCGCTTCTCCCGAGCTGCAGACCATGGCTAAGGGCTGGTATCAGACCGGCACCGAGGCTATCTTCGCTTGCGGCGGTTCCATGTTCACTTCCATCGAGGCTGCTGCCCGCGAGGAAGAGTGCGCTGTCATCGGTGTTGATGTTGACCAGTCCTACCAGTCCGAGGCTGTTATCACCTCTGCTATGAAGGGCCTGGCTGACGCTACCGTTTGGGCGATCGAGAAGCACTATGCCGGCGAATTCGCTGACATCGGCGGCACTTCCACCTCCCTGGGTGCTAAGGACAACGCTGTTGGCCTGCCCACCGCAACCTGGAGCCTGGAAGGCTGGAGCGTTGCTGACTACGAGGCTCTGTTTGACGGCATCGTTGCCGGCGATGTGGAGATCTCTTCCGAGCTGGTCGAGTTCCCCGAGAGCACCGACAATGTCACTGTTAAGCCCGTAAAGTAAGCTTTACAAAATAAGAAAGAGGAAGGCTTCGGCCTTCCTCTTTTTTGTTACCAGTCCGTCAAATTTCAGTTTATCGGGCAGATACATCTGCCCGATAAACTGAAATAATGTAGAATGGAGAATGTAGAATGTAGAATTATTGTGTTGCCTACGGCAACTATTTAAATAATTTCCGG
>JAZNQK010000044.1:0-2531 GCA_045590135.1 Faecousia sp. | reverse complement strand
GCGGACACGAACCCGACCGCCGCCGGTGGCGGAGTCAAGGGAGGGTGCAGTGTGTGCCGCGGTCAGCAACCGACGCTGGTGTTTACACCAAGGAGGATGCTGGGAACCGCAAACGGATACTCGCCGTCAAACTGAAATTTGCCAGCAAAAAACTCCGGGCGAGTATCGCCCGGAGTTTCGATCAGTTGGTTTTAACGATCACGAAGCCGTCCACTAAGTTTGCCTGCTGGAGCGTTCCCTCCACAGTCAGCTGACGGTCCATCAAATCAGTGAGGATCACGCAGCCATCCTTACACTCGATGGACATAACATTTTTCATCACCACATTGGCTTCTTCTTTTACATTGGTATAGACGGTAGAAAGGCACATAGTTCGTCTCCTTACTTTACATTCAGGCTCGCCAATACAGCTTTCAGGCGCATATTGCCCTTTTCAAAGTCAGATACCGCGGCCATTACTTGCTCATAGGCGGCGTGACTGCCTGCTTTCTCCAGCTGTACGGCAAGATCCGCAAGCTCGTTGGCATGGGCAGTGTTGTGAGAAGCCATATACTTCATCAGTGCCAGCAGCTCCTCCATGGGGGTGTGCTGACAGCCACCGCAGCTGTCACAAGAACCTGCGCAGTCGTGGCTGTGATCATGGGTATGACCATCGCCGTGGAGATGCTCGTGCTGATGGGGATGCTCGTGACTGTGTTCGTGGCTGTGGCAATGCTCATGGGTGTGGGCAACACCGTCGTGGGTGTGCTCGTGGCTATGGGTATGCTCGTGGCTGTGACTGTGCTCGCCACCGGCAATATGATCGTGATGCAGATGCATAAAATTCACTCCTTCAGTTTTTCTATATTATAGCGGAAATGAAGGGGTGTGTCAATCTTCAGCCAAAAGTGCCTGACAGTCGAAAGAGAGAATATCGCCTGTCTTTTCGTTCTTTACAGTCTTTACCTCAGCAACTTTCACCAGGGACTGATATTTGTCTTTTTTCGGACCGCTCTTGGAGTAGCCCCAAAGGGTGTTCATATCGTATTCTTCGTCGTCCTCCTGCCCGGCGGCAAAGGCTTCCTCGTCCAGAACATACACGGAAACGGTATAGTCTGTTTCGTTTTCAAACATAGGTCTGAAAGCGCTGTCTACGATACATACTACCGTTTGGCCGTCCCAGGAGTCGGTCTTATCCAGCACCAGGGCGGTCATTTCCTTGTTGGCCTTAACGCGCTGGGTGTCGGTATAGTCGGCGCTGCGGGAGGTGTCCTGGTAGCGGTAGGTCAGGTAACCCACGGCACTGCCAATACCAACCACCATCAGACAGACCAGTGCGGCGACCTGCTTCTTGGTGAAGGTCAGGGCGCTTTCGTTGGTATGGGTCAGCTTTGCCCGGGTGGTGACGGGCACCAGTACCTTCAAGAACAATGTGATGACCACACTTTCAATGGGGAAGAAGAACAGATTCTTGAAAATGCGGGCAATGGTCACAATGCCCATAATGGACTCTTTTGCCTTTTCGGGGTTGCCCATATAGGTGTACTGCCAGGCGAAAATGAATTGCTGCAGCACCACATTGACTAAAAAGCAAATGAGGAATCGGGCAATGATCACCCGGGTGGCAGAGGGCTTTGCCCGGTACAGGCACAGGGCATAGATCATCGTGCTGGCGATCTCTGTCAGCATAAAGGGCAGGAAATAATCGCCGGTGGGGAAGATCATAAAGCCAATAGTATCGGAAATGATAGCTGCCGGGATCGCCACCACCGGTCCAAAGATCATTGCACCCAAAGCGGTTGCCAGGGTGGCAGTCTGGATGGCCATCTGGGGTCCGATATAAATGGCGGCGGGCTTTAGTGCGATACGCAGGGCGATCATCAGCGCGGTGATCACCAGCATTTTAATATCCTTCAGCTCAGCGGCGGCATCACGCCAGTAGGCTTTGGAAAAGGGATGGGGATATAGAGTAGTGGATTTGTTTTTTGTCATAATAAAAGCCTCCTTTTTGTGCGAAAGCCGGGGCCTGGGCAGCATCCAAACAAAAATCCCCTGCGCACAGCACAGGGGAGTGTTACAGGATACATACCGGCAGGTACTGCAGCCGACTTTCGTCTGACCGAGTAACGCTTTGCATAAAGGAGGTTATCCAATATGGCGCAGCGGGTGCGGATACCTCATCGCGGATAAAAACCCTTCGTCTGTCACTCAACTCCCCATTTTGACAGCACTTCACGCGAGGTAGCCTACTCTGTTGCCACTATCATACACGATTGGCAGAAAAATGTAAATACCCTATTTCTAAAAAAATACAAATTCCGGTTTAGCGGCGAGTCGCCGCGGACAATGCGCACGCTCTGCGGTGGTTGTTGCTACGCATCCTGATTACGCCCGGTATCTTCCTTGCGGATGTCAAATTCCGGTTTGTGGGGATGTTGGTCAGAGGAACAATCCAATGGCCCCCTTGTGCAAAGGGGGCTGGCAAATTGCCGATATTAGGCAATTTGTCTGGGGGATTGCGTTACGGATTCGCCTGCAGCTGATGGGAGCGT
>JAZNQK010000043.1:0-41411 GCA_045590135.1 Faecousia sp. | reverse complement strand
TGGAAAGCGGTGTCGAACACAGCGACCTGGGGAGTGGTGGGCATAACAGCCTGGCAAGCCTCGATACCCATCAGGTTAGCGGGATTGTGCAGAGGTCCAAGGGGAATGCACTTCTTGATCGCCTTGATCACTTCATCATTGACGATGCAGGAATCGAAGAACTCCATACCGCCGTGCAGGACGCGGTGACCCACAGCATCGATCTCGTCAACGCTCTTGATAACGCCGTCAACAGGATCCACCAGGATATCCAATGTAGCAGCAATAGCCTCGGAATGGGTGGGCATGGGAATGTCCTTAACCACCTTGTTATCGCCGACCTTATGATTCAGACGGCCGTCGATGCCGATACGCTCACACAGACCCTTTGCAGAAACCTTACCGGTTTCGGGGTCCATCAGCTGATACTTAAGGGAAGAGCTGCCGGCATTGATGATCAAAATATTCATTTGCGATTGCCTCCTAAATAATTGTTTTCATTTTTCGTATTTTATGATAATATAACCATAGATAAGCCTATTCTATAATATTATCCGGAAATTCTCAAGACCTGTTTTGAAAATTTTTCTAAAAAGGAGGGGATTTTTTGAATATCACCGGAATCATATGCGAATACAATCCCTTCCATCTGGGCCATAAGAAGCAGATAAGCGCCGTGAAAGCCGCTTTTCCCGATGGCGGGATCGTCTGTCTTATGAGTGGAAACTATGTGCAGCGGGGTGCACCTGCCATTATAGATAAGTCCCTGCGCGCCAAGGCCGCCCTGCAAAGCGGCGCGGATCTTGTTTTGGAGCTGCCGGTCACCGGCGCGCTGTCCTCTGCAGAGGGTTTTGCGCAAAAAGGTGTCGAGATTCTCGCACCGTTTTGTCAGCGGCTGTGCTTCGGTGCAGAAACAGCCGATGCAGAAAAACTGATGACTACAGCAAGCGCTTTGCTTTCAGAAGGCTTTTCTGAAAACCTCCGCACGCAGCTTGATAAAGGTCTTTCCTTCCCTGCTGCGCGGCAGGCAGCTTTAGAAGCTATGGGTGCAGACAGCGCCTGTATCCGCCAGCCAAATGATATTTTGGCTGTGGAATACTGCAAGGCAATTGCGCGCAGTGACCACCATATGATTCCCTTCCCTATTTTGCGTCAGGGAGATTATCACGCTATGGTGCCGGATCCTGAGAATCCCTCTGCCTCAGCGCTGCGCAGGCTAATGCTGCAAAATGATATTTGGCAAAGCTATGTGAGTGTGGAAGCGGCAAAGTGCTTTTCCGGTGCCGCATTACATTCTATGGAGGCCGGCGAGCGGGCTGTTCTTGCCCGTCTGCGGTGTATGACGGAAGATGAATTTTCAAAAATTCCCTTCGGTTCAGAAGGCTTATGGAGAAAACTGATGCACGCGGTGCGCAGCGAATCCACTTTGGATGGAATCATTGCCGCCACCAAGTCTAAGCGGTACACCCGCACCCGGATCGACCGGATGATACTGTGTGCCTTTTTAGGCATCACAGAGGATACGATGCGTCTGCCGATTCCCTATGTACGGATATTGGCGCTGAACGAAACCGGTGGGCGCATTTTGAAGATCGCCCGGAAAAGTGGCTGCTTCATTAATATCGGTCAGCGAACGGAGGATCCCTGGCAGGCATTGGAGGACCGGTGCAGCGATCTGTACGGTCTGTTTGCATTGGGTACACCGGAAGCTGCCGGGCAGGAACAAAAAAAGAGGATCAGCTATCAAGGATAAAACACGCGTTGCTAACTGCAACGCCTGTTTTTTGTTATTTTTTCAGCTCAGCAAGCAGTTCCTTACCGCCCGCGATCAATTTATCGGCAACATCCGCCTGATAAGAAGACGAGCGTGCTTCATAGCCGCCTTCCGCAAACGCATCAGCGGTGGGGAAATAGCCCTGATAGCCATTTACAATACAGCAAGGCAGGATCGCAGACCAGCCTTCGGTATCTTTGATCTGCACGCCGATATCTGTGAAGGGCTCACCGGGAATGCCAATCAGCGCAACATCGCCAATCTGCACACCGGTCATTTCCAGATCGAAGTGATCCGGACCGTTTTCCAGATTGCACATACGGATCGCCTCTGCCACCACAGTGGTCAGCTCCATTGCGGTATAGGGGATCTCATCATCACGACCTGCGTCATGAAGCTCCTTATACTTGTGGGCCAGGGGAAGGTCTTCCGGCTTGGGGGTGTTTGCATTCACGCGAACCATCTTGTGGAGGATGTTAATGCGGTCCACATCAATATACTCTACCTTATCGTACACCTGCAGGATCGTTCCGGCCAAAGCGCGGCCTACGAAGCGTGCCATACCGGGGCTCTTCATTTCATTGTCGAAGCTGATCTCGGTGTCATTCATATCGCCACCGGAAGGATGTACATTCGTACTGCCTACATCGCCCTGTGCGCCAACAAAGCACATACACTTAGCACCCAGCGCAGCATCCACCGTCTTACGGGTCCAGGCAGGCCAGTCTGCGCTGAGCAGCTCACCGCCGATGGTGTCTGCGTGAACACCATAGTTCATAATCACAATGGTTTCACCGTTGTCCTGATCAAAGCGGAGAACATTCACCCGCTGATCCAGTTCTCCAATAGGGTGGTCAATGTTAGGATCATTGATGGGCGGACAGGTCCAGGTGCTGCCGTCTTTCATCTTATACCGGCGGATATAAGCAACACGCTCCGGTGCATAGCCAACGATAAAGCCCATTCTGGCAGGCTTAATATCTGCTAAAGCCAGCTTCACAGCGTCTACAAGCCGTCTTTCCATAAAGTTTTCGTACCAGCGAACAGACTCCGGATCTGTTTTAAAGCCAAAACTGTTACCAATATGTACGCTGGTGTGAGTATGTGTGCAAGACAAATACAGATTCTGTACATCAACACCGCATTCATCTGCAATTTTCTCCCGATAGCGTCTGTTCATAGCAGAAGCAATGCCAATAACATCCACATTGAGCAGCACAATTGTCTTGCCATCGCACTCCAGAGCCAAGGCAGCTGCTTCCAAATGATCCAAAAAGCCCTTTGCATATCTGGGAACATAGTAACCGCTGATACCGCTTCCCAAAAGCGGATCGATATTGACACAGCCGTAACCGACCTTCAATTTATTCATAATGACACTCCTTTTCTGATTTACCACAGGGCACAAGCTATTGTGCATCAAGCTGTGTATATAATTAAGGTAATACTATCACAGTCTGTATTCATTTGTCTATACTAAAAATTAAAGAAAATCACAGACAAAACGCTTCAGGCCTTGTCTGTGATCTCACTTTATCAAGAATTATATGCAATAGGGTCCAAATAAATATCCGCGCCGCCGGCAGTGATATAAGGCGTAAGGGTCAGACCGGTAACGGTATCTGCCTTCTGCACCCGGACCCACAGCCAAGGTGCCTGAGAGGGTGTGCCATCGTCATAGCCAAGAACGAATGCGCCATAAGCCTTGCTCCAGGTGTCATCGGAGCCATCCTTCTTAAACAAGAAGCTAACAGGCGTTTCTGCTCCGGTATAATCTACATCAACACCCAGCTTGATCCCGGAGTTGCCGGCATACAGCAGCTCGTAGGCAGCTGCGGAATCGAACCGAACCTGATACCAGAACTTTACTGCACCCGGGACCTCAGCATCTGCCTGCGCTACACCCTGTCCTGCTGTGTAAGAATAGAAACGGTAACCGCCATTAGCTGCATCATAAACAGGCAGTGTATTCTGCGCGAAAGCCTCTGCGCTGAGGAACGCCGCAGCTTCTGCTGCCACCTTCAAAAGGCCTGCGCTGTCCTGAGCGGTGTCGACGATCTTGCCCATAGCCTCCGGCACAAAACCGAAGCTCTCCACTGTCAAAACCTTACCGCACAGGTCCAATGTCACACCCTCCGGAACGATCACGGAAGATATCTGAACATCCGCGGTCAACACGATGGTATCACCGGACGCAGCCTCATTCAGTGCATCCGAAAGCTTGGCGTACTTCTTATCTGCAATGGATGCTTCTGTTTTTAAAAGCTGGTCCAAGTTGATAGAATTATCACCAATCACAAATTTTTCGTCATCTGCCGCTTTCTTTGCGGCATTATACCACCGGTTGAAGGCTGTCAGCGAGGAAAAGCCTTTATAAAATGTGACCTTTTCAGCACTTGTCAGATCCATATATTCCTTGTATGTATACTGATCGTAAGGCTTTCCTTCAATGAATGCCGCATGTGCATAAAAGACCGCACCGGACATAGACATCAGCATTCCTACGCAAAGCAGTAATGTCAGCATTTTAGCAGCGGTTTTCTTCATAAAAAGCTCCTTTTTGTTTGTTTTTTTATATTATATCCAATAAAATTCTCTGCGTCAAGAAAAAACACATCCACCCTGTTTGGGTGGATGTGTTTTTATCAATTAACTTTGTAAGAAGCAGCACTTTTACGGACCAGTGCACGCTTAAGTCTTGCTTCTGCAAGACGCAGCTGCGTATCATCGGCATTCTTATCTGCCAGGATATCTTTCGCACGCTGCTCCGATGCATTTGCCCTATCCAGATCGATGGATTCCGCCCACTCAAAGCTGGTGGGAACTAAGGTGGCATTGCCATCTACCACACTGAGCATACCGCCGATACAGGCTGCATAGCGCTTTTGGCCGTCTACAACAACCGTTGCCAGCCCCATACCCAGTGCGCACACGCAATTGATATGTCCTGCCAAAATACCGATATCGCCGGTGGTGGAACGAACGATCAGCTCTTGTGCTTCGCCGTCAAAGCGCGTGCCGTCGGGTGTGACGATCTTCAGCGGAAAGCTGTTCATTGATTATCACCCTTCCACTTCTGAACCACTTCATCAATAGAGCCTGCGAACAGGAAGTAGGATTCGGGGATCTGGTCGTGCATGCCCTCGATGATCTCCTTAAAGGAACGGATGGTCTCCTTCAAAGGCACATATTTGCCCTGATAGCCGGTAAACTGCTCTGCCACATGGAAGGGCTGGCTGAGGAAGCGCTGCACCTTACGGGCGCGGTTCACGATCAGCTTGTCCTCTTCGCCCAATTCATCCATACCCATAATGGCGATGATATCCTGCAGCTCTTTATAACGCTGCAGAATGCTCTGCACCGCACGGGCCGTTTCGTAGTGCTCTTTACCCACAGTCTCGGGAGAAAGAATACGAGAGGTAGAGTCAAGAGGATCCACAGCCGGATAAATACCCAAAGACGCAATGCCGCGGTCCAAAACCGTAGTAGCGTCCAGGTGCGCAAAGGTTGTGGCAGGTGCCGGGTCAGTCAGATCGTCCGCAGGGACATAAACTGCCTGAACGGAAGTGATAGAGCCGTCCTTGGTAGAGGTGATGCGTTCCTGCAGAGCACCCATTTCCGTTGCCAGCGTCGGCTGGTAACCAACCGCAGAGGGCATACGGCCAAGAAGTGCAGAAACCTCAGAGCCTGCCTGCGTAAAACGGAAAATGTTGTCGATAAACAGCAGCACATCCTGATGCTTCACATCCCGGAAATACTCTGCCATCGTCAGACCGGACAATCCCACACGCATACGGGCTCCGGGAGGCTCGTTCATCTGACCGAAAACCATGGCGGTCTTATTGATAACGCCGGACTCGGTCATTTCATTGTAAAGGTCGTTACCCTCACGGGTACGCTCACCAACACCGGTGAAAACGGAGTAACCGTTATGGGCAGTAGCAATGTTATAGATCAGCTCCTGGATCAGAACGGTCTTGCCGACACCGGCACCGCCGAACAGGCCGATCTTACCGCCCTTTGCATAGGGGCAGATCAGGTCGATGACCTTAATACCTGTTTCCAGGATCTCAGTTGCAGGCTGCTGGTCCTCGTAAGCAGGCGCTGCACGGTGGATGGGCCACTTCTCGTCGCCTTCCACTTTTTCGCCGTTATCAATAGGCTGACCCAGCAGATTGAATACACGGCCCAGGCATTTATCGCCGACAGGCACAGTGATGGGTGCGCCGGTATCTGTAGCCTCAGCACCGCGCTGCAATCCGTCGGTGGAGCTCATGGCAATACAGCGCACCACATTGTCACCAATATGCTGTGCCACCTCCGCCACGATGGTAGCATCCCCGTTGGGGATCTCAATAGCACTGAGAAGCTGGGGCAGATTATCTTCTGCAAAGCGGATATCCAGAACAGGACCCATAACCTGGATCACAGTTCCCTTATTATTAACCATTGGATTCAACTCCTTATATGAGTGGATTTAAGAGCCAGCAACGATCTCAGTGATCTCCTGAGTAATAGCTGCCTGTCTTGCCCGGTTGAATTTCAGGCTCAGATCTGCGATCATTTCCTCTGCATTTTGTGTTGCAGAATCCATAGCCGTACGGCGGGCAGCCTGCTCAGAGGCTCGGCTTTCACACAGAGCACCGTACAAAATGCCGCCCAAATACTCAGGCACTATGGCATTGAGCACCTCTTCACCGCTGGGCTCATAAACCATATCCGAGTGGACTTTGCCATCTCTTGCTGTTTCCTGCCGCAGCAGAGGCAGCAGCCGCAGACTGCCGGGTGTCTGGGAAAGAACGGAAACAAAATTGGTATACACCACACAGATCTCACCAAATTCTCCCGCAAGATAGCGCTTGCACAGACTCTTTGCGATAGAGAAGCAGTCGCCTAAGGTGACATCTTCTGCCGCTGCATAGCTGTCTGTAAGCACGCTCACCTTATGGCTTTGGAAATAGTCCACAGCCTTCTTGCCGATGGGCAGCACAGTGAAATCTCTCCCCTGCAGCTGTGACATTACCAGCTTCAGCACATTACCGTTGTAGCCGCCGGCCAGACCACGGTCACCGGCGATGACGACATATAATGTTTTCTCTGTCTGACCTTTCCTCAGGTAGGGAGAAGAAAGATCGGTGGTGCATTCTACGATATCATTAATGGTAGAATAAAGTGCTTCAAAATAAGGACGGGAGGAAAGGACCTGTGCCTGGGCACGGCGCAGCTTGGAGGCAGCCACCATTTCCATTGCCTTTGTGATCTGCTTGGTGGACTCCATACTGCGGATGCGGTTCTTGATCTCCTTGGTGGAAACGCCTGCCATAACGCGCCTCCTTCCTTACTGTACGCCGTTGAACTCAGCCAGCAATTCGCTCAGGGCCGCTTTCAAAGCATCCTCAGTGTCCTTTTCCAGCTTGCCGGTGCTGCGGATCGCCGTCAGTACATTTTCATAGCGGGTATCCATAAATTCACGCAGCCGCAGCTCAAATTCACTGATCTTCTCCTGCGCAACATCCTTGAGATATCCGTTGGTGACTGCATAGAGGATGCACACCTGATGTGCGACCTCCACAGGGGCGTTGTTCTTCTGCTTCAGCACGGCAACGATCCTTTCACCCAGGGCAAGACGCGCCTTGGTATCGGCGTCCAGGTCAGAACCGAACTGGGCAAAGCTCTGCAGCTCACGGTACTGCGAGTACAAAAGCTTCAAGGAGCCTGCGACCTTCTTCATTGCCTTGATCTGAGCATCACCGCCAACACGGGACACGGAGATACCGGGGTTAACAGCAGGCATAACGCCGGCATTGAACAGCTCGGTCTCCAAGAATATCTGGCCGTCGGTAATGGAAATAACATTGGTGGGAATATATGCGGAAACATCGCCTGCCTGGGTCTCGAAAATGGGAAGCGCCGTCAAGCTGCCGCCGCCTAATTCATCAGACAGCTGTGCTGCACGCTCCAGCAAGCGCGAATGCAGATAGAAAACATCACCGGGATAGGCTTCTCGTCCGGGAGGGCGGCGTATAAGCAAAGAAATGGCACGGTACGCCACCGCATGCTTGCTCAGATCATCGTAGATCACCAGCACATCCTTACCCTGATACATAAAATGCTCGCCGATGGCACAGCCGGTGTATGGGGCGATATACTGCATAGGTGCCAGCTCAGATGCAGTAGCGGAGACCACGATGGTGTAATCCATAGCGCCGCCCATGGTCAGATTGTTTACGATCTGCGCGACTGTGGAACGCTTCTGCCCGATGGCAACATAGATACAGATCACATCCTTACCCTTCTGGTTCAGGATGGTATCGGTGGCGATGGTGGTCTTACCGGTCTGACGGTCACCGATGATCAACTCACGCTGACCTCTGCCGATGGGGATCATAGCGTCGATAGCCTTGATACCGGTCTGCAGCGGCACGCTGACATGCTTTCTTTCAATAATGCCGGGTGCGGGGCTTTCAATGGGGCGGTATGTTTCCGCGGTGATCGCACCCTTGCCGTCGATAGGCTCGCCTAAAGCGTTCACGACTCTGCCGATCAGGCCTGCGCCAACAGGCACAGACACGACTCTGCCGGTACGCTTAACGGTATCGCCTTCTTTGATGCCGTTGTCAGAACCCAGAATAACAACGGAAACCGTATCCTCTTCCAGATTCTGCGCCATACCGTAGGCGCCGTTAGGGAACTCCACCAGCTCACCAGCCATACACTTGTCAAGGCCGGACACCTTGGCAATGCCGTCACCCACCAGGATGACGATGCCGGTCTCGCTGGTCTGCAGCTTTGCTTCGTAGTTCTTGATCTGACTACGAATGATCTTTGTAATTTCTTCAGGTCTAAGTTCCATTGTGTCCCTGCTTTCTACAATCACAGTACAGTATTTTTCAGCAGCGTGGATAGCGCATCCAAACGGGACTGTACGGTTCCGTCAATGCGTTTTCCATCGTAATCCAGACGCACGCCGCCAAGACAAGCCGGATCGATCCGGTTTGTCAGAGAAACAGTCTTTCCGGTCAGCTTGGAAAGTTTTTCCGTAAGCCGGGCAGACTGATCTGCAGTCAGCGCCACCGCACTCACTGCGTATACCGGCAAAATGCCGTTATCTTCGTTATATTGCTCCTGATATGCTCTATAGCAATCAGAAAAATGCCGGATATATCCCTTTTCGGTAAGCAGCTTCAAAAAGTTCAGCACATAGGGGTGCACTTTATCCCGGAAACTGTCGTCCAGGATCTTACAGCGCTCATCCTTGCGCAAATTGGCTGCCATCAAAAGGCGCTGAAAAGCAGGCTCCTGGGCAAAGGATGCATCCAGCACCTTCAGCTGCTCCAGAATCTGCCGGCAAAGGCCTTCCTCTGCCGCCAGCGTATACAGTCCTTGGGCATATACATTTGCGATCTGGGTCATACCTGATCACCCAGCTCGTTGATAAAGCTGTCCACCAGATCAGACTGGTCATCGGCGCTGAGTTCACGGCCGACCACCTTGCCTGCGATAGCCATAGCGATCACAGAGATCTCATCCTTGGCTTCATTGATGGCCTTCTTTTTCTCCTGTGCAATATCTGCAGATGCCTTGGTGCGGATCGCATCCGCTTCCAGGTTAGCCTGTCGGATGATCTCCTCTTCCCTGCTTTGGCCTCTTGCCATTGCCTCTTTCACAAGACGCTCAGAGGTCTCCTGCGCTGCAGACAGCTTCTGCTTGTACTCACTTTCCAAAGCCTTTGCTTCTTCCTTTGCCTTACCGGCATCGGCATACAGATCGTCGATCTCCTGCTGGCGGTCAGCGATCATCTTCATCACAGGCTTGAAAAGGAATTTCTTCATCACCAGAAACAACACAACTGTGTTAACAAGGGTAAACAGCGCGGTGAAAAAATTAATATTTAAAAATTCTCCCGGTCCCACAGTGCAAGCTCCTTTCCTATAATCTAATGGGAAAAGGACGCATTACAGTGCGAACAGGATCAGCAGAGCTACGACCAGAGAGTAAATACCGGTGGTCTCAGTAATTGCACAACCCAGGATCATATTGGTACGCAGGTTGCCGGCAGACTCAGGCTGACGGGCCATACCCTCCAGAGCCTTACCAACCGCATTACCTTCACCGATAGCAGGACCGATAGCGCCAATACCCATACACAGGCCGGCACCCAGCGCCTTAGCTGCAGTCATAATTGCTTCGCCCAAAATTGTTTCGTTCATAATAGTTTCCTCCAAGTATTTATATAAATTTTATTTTTTACGGATTCACTTCCTCCGGGGGCGGACAGGCACCGGAAATATACACCATACTCAGCAGGCTGAATACGAATGCCTGTACGAAGCCGGAAAACAAGTCAAAATAAAGGCTCAAAACAGCAGGTACACCCAGCTGTAAAATGGGGATCTGTACGCCACCCAGCAGGTCCAGGTGCGTCAACAGGCCCATTACACCGAGCACAGCAAATACGCTGCCAAAGATCTTTCCTGCAAGCTTCTTTTTGCTGACGGCACGGATCACAAGCAGCACACCCAGCGCGATCAGCACCACCGGCATAATGACCGTTTTTGCGATGAGACCGATCAAAGCCGTAGATGCCAGCGACAGAGCTGTATAAATGATCATTGTGATAATGCTGCCGCCTGCCACATTGCCGAAATGACGGAACGCCATAGCCACCGGCTGGGCGATCTCGGACACGATGTTCATCGGTGTCATAACCGCCACAGGCTCTGCAAATCCCTTCAGCCAACCGACAAAGCCGTTCGCCTTGATGGAATGATACCAGATGATCACACTGGTCATAACCGCCCAGGTCAGCACCACCGCAAGATCTGCTGTGGTGGAACGCAGAAAGCCGGTCATACCGATCAAGCTTCCGAACAGAGAGGACAGAAAGATGGTTCCAATATAAGGCACCCAGCCAATATTGTGCGCGCCCATAGTATCCGTAACCAGATTGATCAGCATTCCCACGCCCTTTTCCGTAAGGACCTGCAGCTTGCCGGGTCGCTTCTTTAAGTTTCTGCCCAGCAGGACGGCCGCTACGATCAAAAGAACATTCACGATGATCATAGACAAAATCGTCTGCGTTATGGCGATCGGACCGATCTGAAACAGCGTTTGTGCGCCGCTAACGGATATTCCGTCCATCAATCACCCTTCTTTCTGAAAAACTCCGCCAACATCAAGGTGGGGCGGGCAAATGTCAAAGGGAGTGCCAATGCAATCACATTGGCGCCCAGCTTAATACCGATAAATAAAGCAACTGCCATAGCGATCAAGCGTATCACAGAGGAAAGCTGCACCATTTTCTGTCCTTGCTGGACCTGGCCTTCCTGTGCGCGGTCTGCTGCAAGACTGACCGTGACTGCCATGAAAAAATAATTGACGGTCATGATCAGGCTGCCTGCCAGAGCGCTCCAAAGCACATTCATCCGAAAATAGCCAAGGGCAGCAAATATTCCAACCATAATTCCGGAGCAGATCAGCTCACCTATGGCAATGATCGCCGTTTCACGAAATACGATCTTTCGGGAATCCATAAGCTTTCCCCTTTCAGTCGTGATCATTAAAAGACACAGGCGGATCCTTGTCTTTTTTATCGCCGGCAAGCATAGACATCGTCTTAAGCGATGAACGCAGACCTTCCGCCGCACAGATCAGGCCCAAAACGATACCTGTCCATATGATCCAGCTGCCCAGCGCAAAACGGTCCCGCAGCCACACTGCCAACATAATAAATCCCGCCGGCGGAACTGCCACCGACAAACCCAGCTGTGTCAGCCATACCAACATACTCAGATTCTTCATATAACACAGATTCTCCTACATATGTCACAAAATCGGCTTATTATAGTATAGCCGTTGAAACGCAAAAAAGCAAGAACTATTTGTTAAAATTCGCTGTTTCTTTGCCGGTTTTTCACATACACATCTACTTTCTATTTTCCCGTCTTTCTGTTTAAGGATACCAAAAAGTTTATACAAAGGTCTTTTCAATCCTGCAAAAATATTGTAAACTAAGAATAAACATTTTTACACTTCAGAAAGGGGCGGCAACCGGTGGCAGAAATGGAATTACAGATCCTCCAGGGCACAGTCAGCGCTGTGGTATATCAAAACTATGAAAACGGCTATGCAGTGCTGCGCCTGAGCTGCGAGGACGGACAGACCGTGACCGTCGTTGGCACGATCCCCCTGCCCTCTGCCGGTGAACGGCTGATGGTCACCGGCAAATGGAGCACCCACTCCAGCTATGGCCGCCAATTTGAGGCAGAGTTTTTGGAGCGGCTGATGCCTCAGACCGCCTCTGATATCCTCGGATATTTATCCTCCCGGGTCATTAAGGGCATCGGTCCCAAGATGGCCGCCCGGATCGTCTCCCACTTTGGAGATCAGACCCTTGCGGTTATGGAGCGTTCTCCGGAACTTTTGGCGCAGGTTGCCGGCATCTCGGAAAAGAAAGCTGCCGCTATCGGTGAGGAGTTTCGGCTGCAGGTGGGTATGCGCCAACTGATGGAGTTTTTTGCCTTGCATCATTTGCCTGCGGATCTTGCCGTGCGCACCTATAAGGTATACGGTGAGAACACCGTTGAGCTTTTATATGACGACCCGTATCTGTTGATGGATGAGGGACTGGAAGCGCCCTTCGGCGCGGTGGATCGGTTTGCCATTGACTTAGGCGTGGCAGCAGACGATCATCGCCGTGTGGAAGCCGGCATTATTTTTGAGCTTCGTTACAATCTCAATGCCGGACACAGCTTTTTACCTCTGGACAAGCTGTGCGCTGCCACTGCGCAGCTGCTGAATATCGATCCTCAGCCTGTTGCTCACCGGATCGAGTGCCTGATAGAGGCAGAACGCCTTGTTAAGGATCAGCTTGCCGGGATCAGTGTTATCTATCTAAGTGCGCTGTATCAGGCAGAGGTCCACTGCGCCCGACTGCTGACACACTTTGCCAAAGCAAAGCATCCTGCGCCGCCCAGGCTGGAGCGGTTGCTGAAAAAAGCATCTGAGCAGAGCGGTGTTATTTACTCCCAGCAGCAGGAGGACGCTATCCGCAGCGCCGGAGATTCCGGTCTTTTGCTGATCACCGGCGGTCCCGGTACCGGCAAAACCACTCTGCTTAACGGCATACTGTCGCTGTATCATCAGATGGATCTGCGATGTGTACTTGCCGCCCCCACCGGACGGGCTGCCAAGCGGCTGACAGAGGTTACAGGAGAAGATGCCTCCACCATTCACCGGCTTTTAGAGGCAGGAATCGACCCCCATACCGGGCAGCTGTTCTTTGCCCGGGATGCCTCCAATCCGTTAAAGGCGGATGCGGTGATCGTCGACGAGATGTCTATGGTGGATGTTTTGCTTTTGGAAAAGCTTTTAGATGCTGTACCGCAAAATTGCAGACTGATCCTTGTGGGCGACCCGGATCAGCTGCCGCCTGTGGGACCCGGATTTCCCTTCAGTGATATGCTGCGCAGCAATATGCTGCCCTGTGTACGCTTAACGGAGGTATTCCGTCAGGCACAGCAAAGCTTGATCGTTGTCAACGCCCACCGGGTCAATCAAGGCATTTATCCGGAGCTGAAAAATGTAAAAAACGACTTTTTCTTCCTGCCTTGCAGGAGCGAGGATGCGGTTGCACAGACCATTGCAGAGCTTTGTTCTATGCGCCTGCCTAAGAATATGGGCATTCCACCGGGGCAGATCCAGGTCCTCTCCCCCACCAAAAAAGGAAACGCCGGTACGGTGGAGTTGAACAGAAGGCTGCAAGCTCAGCTAAATCCTGCCGCACCAAACAAGCGGCAACGGCAGTTTGGCGAAACAATATTCCGGGAGGGCGACCGGGTCATGCAGCTGCGGAACAACTATGATATTCTCTGGAAGAAGACTGACGGAAGCGCCGTAGGCGCCGGCATTTTTAACGGCGATATCGGCATCGTGGATGCCGTGGACACCGACCTGGAGATCCTGCGGGTCATATTCGAGGATCGGGTTGCTGAATATGATTTTACACAGCTGGGGGAATTGGAGCTTGCCTATGCCATCACCGTCCACAAAAGTCAAGGCAGTGAATATCGCGCAGTGATCTTATCCGCCTGGAATGCGTCAGCATATCTGCTCAACCGCAGCGTACTTTACACCGGCATCACCCGGGCAAAGGAGCTGCTGATCATCGTGGGCAGAGAGGACACTGTTAAGGTAATGACCGACAATGCCAAGGTCGGCCGCCGCTACACAGGTCTTAAGCTGCGTCTGCAGGCGCTGGGTGGCTAACAGATGTTGACGAGAATACTCAATCTCCTGTTTCCTCCAAAATGCATTTTCTGTCGCAGCATTCTCAGCAAGGAAGAAACAGATCTTTGCCGTCAATGCCGCACCCGGGTGCAGGAATTTTCCAAAGCAAAAAGAAATATATCTTTTGTTGCGCAATGGTGCGCGGTGTGGTATTATAGTGATGAGGTCCGCAAAAGCATCCTGCGCTACAAGTTTTACAATGCGCGAAGCTATGCACTTGTATACGGCAGATTCCTTGCCATGCAGCTGCAAAAGCAGATGACGGACAGCTGGGATATTTTGACTTATGTGCCCATCAGTCCTCTGCGCCGCTTTATCCGCGGCTATGATCAGGTACAGCTGTTAACGGAAGCGGTGGCCCGGGAATTGGGCGTTGCGCCGGTATGCACGCTGAAAAAGATCCGTCACACCCGCGCCCAATCCGGGATCCGGGATGCAGCCAAACGCAGAGCCAACATTTTGGGCGCATACAGGGTCACCGATCCCAGTCTGATCGCCGGCAAGCGGATCCTTTTACTGGACGATGTGATCACTACCGGCGCAACTGTATCAGAGTGCGCCAAGACCCTGCTGATCCAAGGAGCAAAAGAAGTACGCTGCGCTGCTATCGCAGCCGTGCAATACCATAACAAATGATATAGGTGAGAGAATATGCAAATTTTTTCCAATGACCTGGGTATTGACCTGGGTACCTCCAATGTGCTGATCAATGTGGACAACAAGGGTGTTATGATCCGGGAACCGTCCGTGGTGGCGGTGGACAAAAACACCGGCAGAGTCCTGCAGGTAGGCGCAGCTGCCAGAAATATGCTGGGCAGAACCCCCGGCAATGTGGTAGCAATGCACCCGCTGAAGGACGGCGTCATTTCCGACCACGAAATGACTGTTAAAATGCTGCAGATCCTGATCCGCAATTCTACAAAGAGCTCTCTGTTTACACCCAAGCCCAGAGTCGTCATCAGCGTTCCCAGCGGCGTTACAGAGGTGGAGGAGCGGACCGTTATCAATGCTGCCATCGAAGCCGGTGCCCGCCGTGTATATCTGATCGAAGAGCCCCTGGCTGCTGCAATGGGTGCTGGACTGGATATCAGCGGTCCCAGCGGACATATGGTTGTGGATATCGGCGGTGGCACCACGGATGTTGCAATTTTGACTATGAACGGTGTTGCTGTTTCCTCCTCCATTAAGGTAGCCGGTGTTGCCTTTGACGAAGCCATTATCCGGCATATCCGCCGCAAGCACGGAATCGTCATCGGTCAGGTCACTGCCGAGGACATTAAGATCCAGATCGGCTGCGCCTATCCCCGTCGGGAGGATGTGGCGATGCTTGTTAAGGGTCGGGATGCCAAAACCGGTCTGCCCCGGGAAATTGAGATCGCATCTTCTGAGATCTTTGAGGTGCTGCGCCGACCCATCAAGCAAATCGTGGAAGAGGTGCTGTCTGTTTTGGAGGACGCTTCTCCCGAACTGGTGGCTGACATTTCTGAAAACGGCATCACGCTCACCGGCGGTGGCAGTCAGCTCTTTGGTATGGACAAGCTGCTTTCCGAGCGCACCGGCATTGCCTGTACTTTGGCAGACGATTCTGCCTCCTGCGTCGCCTACGGTTGTGGAAAGAGCCTTTCCTGGATCAACCATATGCAGGAAGGTCCTATCAACATTGCCCGGCGGCGTCTGCTGCGGCAGCAATAAGGAGTGTAAAATATGATAAAGTCTTTTGGAACATTACCTACCGGCGAATGCGCTTCTCTTTACACCATTTCCTGCGGCAATATCAGCGCCCAGATCACAGATTTCGGTGCTACTCTGGTCCGGCTGAATGTGCCGGATGCCCTGGGCAACATCGCAGATGTGGTGCTTGGTTATGAAGATGTAAATGAATACGCTACCCGCAGCGGTCATTTGGGCGCTGCCGTGGGTAGAAATGCCAACCGTATCGGCGGTGCTGCTTTCCCTCTTAACGGAGAGACTGTGCAGTTGGGTGTGAATCACTTCAAGAACAATCTGCACAGCGGTCCCAATTTCTTTGATCTGCGGATGTGGCAGGTGGAGACCTATGAACAGGACCGGATCGTGCTGCGCCTGGACAGTCCTGACGGTGATCAGGGTTTCCCCGGTAATGCGGTGATCCGGGCAAGCTACATTTTAGAGGGCACATCCTTAAAGCTGTGCTATGATGCAGTGTGCGATCAGGATACGGTCTTTAATATGACCAACCATACATATTTTAATTTGGCAGGTCACAACAATCCCCAGTTAGCTATGGAGCAGACGCTGCAAATGAGTGCCGAAGTCTTCACTGTGGCAGACGCAGAAAGCATTCCCACCGGCGAGCTGCGCAAGGTCGACGGCACCGCTTTTGATTTCCGCACTGCCAAGCCCATCGGCAGGGATATTGAGGAGGATTACGAGCCGCTGCATCTGCAGTCCGGATATGACCACAATTTTGACGCGTCCGCCTCTCCCTGCGCGGTGCTGTGTGATCCCCGGTCCGGCAGGACCATGGAGGTCTATACCGATTGTCCCGGTGTACAGTTCTACTCCGGCAACTATCTGAATAACCCCGGCAAGGACGGCGTATTTTATACCAAGCGCTCCGGCATCTGCCTGGAGACCCAGTACTACCCCGACAGCGTCAACCATCCCGAGTGGAAACAACCCTTTGTAAAGGCGAACACCCCTTATCACTCTGAAACAGAGTATCGGTTTATTTGAGCCATAGATTGCCGCACCGGTGTGCGCACCGATGCGCAATGACATCTTTACATTATAAATAGACGGCGTCGCTGGAAAGCGGTGCCGTCTTTTACTTGCACAGTATAAAAGTTTGCGCATAAACTGTCCTATAAGCGATATTGCTTATATATGCAAAATCTCTTTAGGAGGTCAAACAATGTCTGAGTGTTTTGACGGAAGCACGCGTTGCTGTGCAGATGATCTGCGCTCTGCGCTTTCCATCCACACCCGAAAGATAACAGACAGCTGCCGGGATAAGGACTGTATTGAGGACCTGCGCGTTTATCTGACCCGGGATTCCCAGGAGATCCTCGACACTGCCTCCGGCGCAAAGGTACGATGTGCAGATCTTTTATATACCTATATCGATGTGGAGCCGGTAGCATTCGATAAAAACCATTACTGTATCGATGTTACATTCTTCTACCGTGTCCTTGCAGATGCAACAGTTGGCACCTGCCGTCCGGCTGCTCTCTCGGGTCTGGCGGTGTTTTCCAAGCGAGCGGTGCTGTGCGGTGAACAAAGCCGCGCCCATATCTTCACCAGTGACACCCGCATCGACTATCCCGACGGCATCACCCGGCGCAGTGCAAATCTGCCTACCGCTGTGGTGGAGGTTCTGGATCCTATGGTGCTCAGCTCCAAGGTCCAGGAGGTGTGTGACTGCTCTTGCCGGGAGAATTTGGCTGTGCAGATACCTGCATACATCCGGTCAATGTTCGATGATGAGCTGGTGCTTTCCGGTGAGAAACGGCGTCTGTATGTGACATTAGGACAATTCTCCATCATTCGGTTGGAGCGGGATGTGCAGCTTGTGGTACCGGTACTGGATTACAGTCTGCCCACTAAGGACTGCTGCGACAATGCAGTCTCCTGCGCTGAAGATCCCTGTGAAATGTTTTCCCGCATTCCCTTCCCCAAGGGACAATTTATACCCACCGGCTGTGACCGGCCTAAGTGTCAGGAAGAGCCTGACTGCGGCTACACCACCACCGGAAACGGTTAAAAAAAGGACTGCTGTGGAGCATATCCGCAGCAGTCCGATTTTTATTTGTTAAGCTCCCATACATTGACCTGACTGGATTTCTCATAAAGACGCAGGTAACTTTCATAACGGGTCTTCTGGATCATTCCCTGCTCCAGCGCCTGGCGCACCGCGCAGCCAGGCTCTGCTCTATGGGAGCAATCGTGAAATTGGCAGCAGCCTAAATAGGGGGCAAAATCCGCAAACGCATACTGCAGGTTTTCCTTTAGGATCACATCCATTTGTTCTGTATCAAAGGAGGAAAAGCCCGGCGTATCCGCAACATAGGTATCTTCACCCAGGCAATACAGCTGCACATGGCGGGTTGTGTGGCGGCCTCTGCCCAACTTTTCAGAAACCTCACCGGTGGCAAGGGAAAGCTCGGGGCAAAGGGCATTGAGCATACTGCTTTTTCCAACGCCGGTGTTGCCCGTAAAAGCTGTCAGCTTACCTTGCAGAAGGTCATGCAATTGCTGCACGCCCTCTCCGGTTTGGGCGCTGGCCTTTATCACCGGAAAGCCTGCGCTTTCATAAATGCGAACAAGGTCTACCGCCGGGTCCAGATCGCACTTGTTGATGCAGATGATCACTTCCACTTCCTGGTCACCGGCAATAGCAGCCACCCGGTCAATGAGAAACGGCTCAGTCACCGGGTTGGCATTGGCAGCAAACACCACCAGCGCATCCACATTGGCTACTGCAGGACGGATAAACCGGTTTTTCCGGGGGAGAATGCTTTCTACCATTCCCTTCCCCTGCTCTATGGAGATGCTCACCATATCACCGGTCAAGGGGCTCTGCCCTGTGCGGCGCAGACTTCCTCTGCCCCGGCAGGTCACCACGCCCTCATCGGTCTGAACATCATAGAAGCCACTCAAAGAGCGAATGATTCTTCCGTTTTTCGTTTTCATCATCATTCATCAAAGTTAACAGACAGTTCCCGCTCTTCTTCATTGTTGATAATGATCTTATAAACCTGAATGCCTTTTCCTGTTACGGCAACCTCAATTTCTTGCTGTCCGGGTTGTACTGTCTCAATATACTTTTCTGTGGAATCATACTTGTTAACGATCTGGATCCAATAGGAGTTTTCAATATCCGTAGGCAGATTGGATATCAGCAAGGACTTTGTGACCTCCTGCGGTGCAGTGGTCGCCTCTGTGGTTTCCTCGGGCGCAGGGCCGGAGGAGACCTCCAGAACGATCTTCTCGGTGACCGGCGTTTCCACATTCTTCTCAATGGACTGCTTTACAACCGTGTCCTTTTCCTTTTCGTTTTCCACCGTTACGATCTCATAGTTCTTAAAACCAGCAGTATCCAGAATATCGATGGCCTTTTCCACGCTAAGACCCGTCACATTGGGCATTGCCTTCTTTTCCGGGCCCTTGCTGATATAAAGGGTGACTGTCTGACCGGTCTTCAGCTTCTCGCCGGCAGCAGGCTCCGTTTTGACAACCTTACCCTCAGCGATATTGTTATCGTTGATCTCAGCGGTTTTGATCTCCAGCTCCAGCTCCTGTACATCCAGGGTCTTTTTGGCGCTGTCCAGCGTCTTATCCACCAGATCCATCATTGTTGTTGTCTTGATGTTCTTACCAATGCTGACATAAAGGGTGATCTTCTGTCCTTCGGTCAGCTCAGCGCCCTCAGCAGGATCGGTCCGGATAATGCAATCTTCTGCCACGGTATCACTGTACTCTTCCTCGAATTTTACCTGCAGCTTTAGACTCATACTGTCCAGCATCATCTTGACCTGGTCTTTTTTCTGACCCACCACATCCTGCATCTTCACAGCTTCCGGCTCAACACCCTTACTCACAACAACATAGATCGTGTAGGGATTGTCCGTTTTCGTTACCTCGTCTCCGGCTTCCGGCTCGTGGGAAATGATCTCGCCCGCAGGCACTTCGCTGCTGAATTCTTCCTTCAAAAGCTTTATGGCAAAACCGGGATATTCCGGCAAAGTATCATAAATCTCGCCCACCAAATTCGGCACAGTGAGCTGATCCGGCTCTGCGCTTGAATTACCGCCGAGTGTCAAAACAAGGATCACAACGATGGCAATCACAATTGCTGCGCAGCAAGAAATGATGGCAATGGTTGCCGTGCGGTTGCGACGCGCTCTTTCCCGCTCCTGCTGCTGTCTGCGCCGCTCCTGCTGCTGCCGAAGCTGCTCTGATGTCCGCTGGGATGTCCCAGGACGGTTGTCTGATTTGCCTGCCACCAGTTCTGCTGTCGTCACAGCCGGCTTTTCCGGCTCCAACACCAGAGGCGGCTTGGGCATCATCGTCACTGCATCCAGTGGCGGTGTATTATAGTCAAAGAGGATGGTGGGGTCTTTGCGGAAGGCATCCATTGCCTCCACCATTTCCGCTGCAGAAACATAACGCTTCTCCACACCCAGCGCCATCGCCTTCATAATGATCTGCTCTAAGCCACCGGGAATGTTGGGATTCAGCGTAGAGGGCATTGCAGCGCCACCGTTGATGTGCTGGATCGCCACTGCCACCGGGGTCTCACCGTCGTAAGGCGGTCTGCCCGCCATCATCTCATACATCACAACGCCCAGAGAATAGATATCCGAACGGTTATCCACTCTGCCGCCCTTTGCCTGCTCCGGAGAGATGTAGTGTACAGAACCCAGGGCTTCCTTGGTCAGGGTATTGCCCTTGGACATCATCCGGGCAATGCCAAAGTCTGTAACCTTGACAGAGCCGTTTTTAAGTACCATTACATTATGGGGTTTGATATCTCTGTGGACCACGCCGCGACCGTGGGCGTGCTCCAGTGCTCTTGCGATCTGCATGGCAAAATGCAGCGTCTCCTTCCAGTTGAGAACGCCCTTCTTTTCCATATACTGCTTCAGAGAAATACCGTCGATGAGCTCCATTACGATGTAATCTGCTTCATCCGAGGTAGACACATCGTACACCTGCACGATGTTGGGATGGCTCAGCATAGCGACCGCATGGCTCTCCGCGTGAAAGCGACGGCGGAATTCCTCATCCTGCAAAAAATCATCCTTGAGTATCTTGATGGCTACCAGCCGGTTCAGCCGATGGCAGCGGGCCTTATACACAACCGCCATACCGCCGGTACCGATGACTTCCAGTATCTCATAACGGTTATCCAGCAAGCGGCCTATATATTTATCCATAACTGCTAACTCCTTTCGCACCGGAATCAAATTTGGATCAAAGCGCAGGTCACATTGTCCGGTGCGCCTCGGTTTTTGGTGATGTTCAGCAAACGCTCACAGCTGCTGCTTCTTTCAGCGCCGTGAACCACTTCAAAAAGCATCTCCTGCTCATCCACAATATTGGACAGGCCGTCGCTGCACAGCAGCAAGCAGTCTCCGGTGGAGAGCTTTTTGTGATATATATCACAGCTTACCACCGACTCTGTGCCGATGGCACGGGTGATCAGATTCTTGCCGGGATATGTACGGGCCTGCTCCGGGGTCAGCTCTCCCTTGCTGATCATCATCTGCACCAGAGAGTGATCCAATGTCAGCTGCTTTACACCGCCATCACCAATATGATATGCGCGGCTGTCGCCCACATTGACCAGCGTTGCCTGCTTTTTGTTTATCAAGGCAGCCACCAAAGTGGTGCCCATTCCCGTAAACTCTTCAAACTGTTTTGCCTGGTCGTAGACTGTAAAATTGGCCAGCTTCACAGCGCCTGAGAGCATCTGGTCGATCCGTTCCTGATCCATATCTGCCGTCCAGGTGCGCCTGATCTCCTGCACAAACACATCCACAGCCAGGGTGCTTGCTACATTGCCGGACTTCGCGCCGCCCATACCGTCGCAAACGACACACAGCAGCGTATTCTTGTCCAACACTTCAAACTGGTGGGCATCCTGATTCTGCTCGCGGACATTACCCGGATCTGTAATTGACCAATATTGCATTTTGGTTCACTCCCTTTCCGACAGGGTCTTTTTCTCATATTTTCTGCGCAGCTGTCCGCAGGAAGCATCGATATCGCTGCCCAATGTCCGGCGAACAGTAGCGGGAATACCGCCATCTTCCAATATCTTCTGAAACTGCTGCACCGCTTGCCGGGTGCTGGGCTTCAGAGGGCTTTCCTCCACATGATTGAGTGGGATCAGATTCATATGGGCACTCATACCCTTCAGCCGCTTCAGCAAAAGCTGCGCCGCCTGAGGGGTATCGTTGACCCCATCGATCATCGCATATTCAAAGGAGATCCGCCGCCCGGTGGTCTCATAATAAGACCGGCAGGCATCCAGCAGTGCCTCGGTAGGATACGCTTTGTTCACCGGCATAATGCGGTTGCGGATCTCATCTGAAGGCGCGTGCAAGGACACGGAAAGTGTCAGCTGCAGCTTCTTCTTCGCCAGCTCATAGATCATAGGCACTAAGCCGCAGGTAGACAAACTGATATGGCGCATAGAGATGTTCATTCCGTCAGCGCTGTTGACAAGCTCCAAGAAACGCATCACATTATCAAAATTGTCCAATGGCTCACCGATACCCATCAGCACGATGTGGGATACCGGCAGTCCGGATTCCACTTGGGTAAACAGCACCTGATCCAGCATCTCAAAAGGCTCTAACTTGCGTACCAGTCCCCCAAGAGTGGATGCGCAGAAGGCGCATCCCATTTTACAGCCAACCTCCGTGGAAATACACACGGTATTGCCGTAATGGTAGCGCATCAGGACTGTTTCCACACAGTTTCCGTCGGACAGCTGCCACAAATATTTAATGGTGCCATCCTTCTGGGATTCCTGCTTGCGGATCACCTTTGGCGCATATATAGGATACTGCTCCGCCAAAAGAGAACGCAGCTGCTGGGGCAAATTGGTCATCTCGTCATAGCTTCTTGCGCCCTTATGCAGCCAGGTATACACCTGCTTTGCACGAAAGGACGGCTGACCAAGGCTTTTCAGCAGTTCCCCTATTTCCGCTATTGTCATGGATTTGATATTCATTGCTTCCTCCGCAGACGGCAAATGAAAAATCCGTCTGTGTCATATTCCCCCGGCACCAGCGTCAGCATACCAAGACTATCCTCTTTTAACGGTGCGCTAAGGGGCAGTGCTTCCAGATAAAATTCCGACTCGCCGCTTAAAAAGGCATTCACCACATCCTGATTCTCCCTTTTCAGAAGGGTACAGGTGGAATACAGCAGCACACCGCCGGGTTTTACATACTTTGCCTGCTGATGTAAGATCTGCTCCTGCAGCCGGGGAAGCTGCGCCATAGAGGCAGGGTCCTTATAACGGATATCCGGCTTTTTGCGGATAATGCCGTATCCGGAGCAAGGGACATCGGCGATCACTGCGTCCATTTTGTTGTGCCATTCAGGCTTGTCTTGCGTTGCGTCATGGCAAAATACCTGCACTTTTTCGATCCCCAGCCGCGCAGCGCCGTTTTGGATCAAAACTGTTTTATGGGGGTGGATATCGCAGGAATAAAGCTGCGCTTTGCCATCGGTAGCGATGGCTGCTGCAAAGCTTTTGCCGCCAGGGGCAGCGCAGCAGTCCAATACCTGCAAGTCGTCTTGCTTCGGCAGCTGGGCGCAAAGCACACTTAGCTTAGCCGCCGCATCCTGCACATAGAATAACCCCTTTTGAAAAGAATCCGATTCTTCTAAGTTTCCGGTAGATGACAGAATCAAGCAGTCCGCAAGCCAGCCGTGGGGCTGCGCCTGTATTCCCTCCTCCTGCAACCGCCGAAGCAGAGCATCGGTGGTGGTGCGCAGGGTGTTGACCTGTATCACTGTAGGCGCTGCGGCATTGTTTGCCTGCAGCATCGGCTCTAAGCGCTCTTTCCCAATGCTTTGCGCCAGCAGATCCAGCAGTACTTGCGGATGGCTGTAACGCTCTGCCAGAGTAGCCGGCTCTTTTCTGTTTTGCATATTTCTCTGGGCATTTCGCAAGACCGCATTGACAAGACCCGGGGCATTCCGATTTCCGCGGCAGTATTTTTTCGCCAGGACGACCGATTCATTCACCGCTGCCGATTCCGGGATCTTATCCATCAGATACAGCTGGTACAGTCCCAAATGGAGGATATCCCGAACCACCGGATGCAGATTCCGCAGCTTACCGGTGAGAAATTGTTTCAAATAAAAATCCAGCAGCATACGGTTCTGCAACACACCGTAGCTCAAGCGGGCAGCCAAGGCTGCATCCCGCCTGTCCAGGTTATGCTGCTGGGTATAATCCTTCAAAACGCTGTTTGACCAAGCGCCTTCCTTGCGGCAGGCGACCAAAACGCGCAGCGCTGTTTCTCTCGCGCTCATATCACAGATCCTGCGGATGACCCCGGAAATAATCCGGCGCAGCCATACGCTTACCGCCCTCTGCCTGCAGCACGCGGATCTCCACCGCGCCTTTCCCACAGGCGATCTCCAAGCCGGTCTTGGTAAGACCCAACACCGTACCGGGTGCTGCGCCGACCTTTCCGGCAGTCACCGCGCTTGTGTAGACCTTAAACCGCTTACCCTTCAGCTCCATCACAGCTACCGGCCAGGGATTCATACCCCGGATGTGGTTATGGACCTGACAGGCCGTTTTGGACCAGTCGATCATACACATAGATTTATCCAGCATCGGCGCATAGGTGGCCTTAGCGCTGTCCTGACAGGTACTGCAAACAGTTCCTGCGCAGATCTTTGTAAGGGTGCTGCTCAGCAGCTCTGCACCCAAAACCGCCAAGCGGTCCAAAAGCTCACCGGCTGTTTCATCCGGGCCGATAGGCGTTTCTGCCGTATCGATCATATCACCGGCATCCATCTCCCGGCACAAAAACATTGCCGTCACGCCGGTCTTTTCCTGTCCGTCCAGCACTGCCCACTGATAGGGCGCGCTGCCGCGGTACTGGGGAAGCAGACTGGCGTGGATGTTAATGCAGCCCTTCGGAGGAATATCCAGCACCCGCTGAGGCAGGATCCTGCCGTATGCCACCACAGCCACCACATCCGGCTCTAAACTGCGAAGCTGCTCCACGGTATCGTCATCCCGGAAATTTTCCGGCTGGAATACCGGAATGTCATTTGCCAGCGCCACCTCTTTCACCGGAGAAAATGTAAGCTTCATTCCCCGGTTTTTAGGTCTGTCCGGTTGGGTGTAGACACCGACGATATCCCATCCGTCCGCTATGATCTTTTTCAAACAGGTCGCCGCAATGTCCGGCGTTCCCATAAAGACGACGCGCATAAATTCCCTCCAGGTTTATTCTTCCAGCATCAATTCTTCCTCAGTAAGGAAGCGCTCCATCACCTGGGTATATAAAATACCGTCCAGATGATCCAGCTCATGACAGAAGCACCGGGCGATAAGCTCTTCACCCTCTGCCTCAAACCAGTTTCCGTCCCGGTCCTGCGCCCGGACCTTTGCGTAGTAAGGGCGCTTTACAAGACCGTATTTTCCGGGGATGCTCAGGCAGCCCTCTGCTCCCTCCTGCTCCCCATCGGTCTCCACCAAAGTGGGATTGATCAGCTCTAAGATCTCCTCGCCGGTATCCACCAGCACCACCCGGCGCAAAATGCCCACCTGGGGTGCCGCCAGACCCACGCCGCCGGAATCCACGAGCGTATCCGCCATATCATCCAGCAGCTTTTCCAGCTTGGAATCAAAATTTACCACTTCCTTGCACACTTTATGCAGTGCAGGCTCGGCATCGGTCAATATTTTTCTTAAACCCATTGTTTTTCCTCTTTCTATTCAAAGCCGTTCACATCCACATAGGTAGATACCCCCCGGTTTTCCCGGTCCTGGGCAAATTGCCGCAGGATATGTGCCAGCAGCTGCCGCAGCTTTGAGGTCATTCGGCAGCGCAGGGTCAGACGGTAACGGTAATTGTAGTTGATCTTTGCCACCGGACAGGCAGCAGGTCCTAAGATGGTGCAGCTTTCTCCGGCGTACTCTATCTGCCGCAAGCAGGTACGAAGGCTGTCTGCCAGCTTCACGCTGCCTCGGAGCACTGCCGCCTCATCCAAGCCACTGAAGGTGATCAGTGCCACATCTCCAAAGGGCGGGCAGCCTTGCAGCCGCCGCAGCTGCAGCTCCATTTCATAGAAGCTGTCATAATCCTGCCTGGCTGCCAGGGTGATGACCTTATGCTCCGGTGTCATGGTCTGAATATAGGCCTGACCGGAGGTGTCGCCACGGCCGGCTCTTCCTACAACCTGTGTCAGCATATTAAAGGTGGTTTCAGCAGCCCGGTAGCTGTCCACATACAGGCTCAGATCCGCATCCAGCACACCCACCAAGGTCACATCCGGCAAATTCAGACCCTTTGCCACCATTTGCGTGCCGATCAGCACCGGTACCCGGTTGTCCTTAAAGTGGGCAAGGATCTGTTCGTGGGTGTTGGCAGGTCCTACGGTATCGGCATCCATACGGTCAATTTCCATATCCGGGAAGATCATTTGCAGCTCCTGCTGGACCTTCTGGGTGCCGGTGCCTACCCGTTTCACAGTGCCGCCGCATTTGGGGCAGCGCTCGGTGGACTCGCGTGAGAAGCCGCAATAGTGGCACATCAGCCGCTCATTGGCGCTGTGGTAGGTCAGTCTTGCGCTGCAGCGCGGACACTCCGGCGCTTCGCCGCAATCCACGCAAACCAGCGCCCGGCTGTTGCCCCGCCGGTTCAAAAACAAAATAGACTGCTTTCCTGCATGGGCATTGATGCCGATGGCATCCTGCAGATCATAGCTAAGAGATAGATCATTTCCCTTTTCCAGCTCCTTGCGCATATCCACAATCTGCACCTTCGGCAGGGGTTTTCCGTTATAACGCTCACGCAGTGTGTAGAGCCGGTAAGTACCGGTCTTGGCAAAGTACATAGTTTCGATACTGGGGGTCGCAGAGCCCATCAGCACCAAAGCCTTTTCTTTTACACCCCGCCAGAGAGCGATCTGCTTGGCATCATAGCGGGGAGAGTTTTCAGATTTATAGGAATGCTCCTGCTCTTCATCCAGAATGATCATTCCAAGATTTTGACAGGGTGCAAACACGGCGCTGCGGGTACCGACCACCACACCTGCCTCACCGCTGCGGATGCGTTTCCACTGGTCATAGCGTTCCCCGGCAGGCAGGCTGCTGTGTAAAACAGCCACTTTTTCGTTAAAGTGGGCAGCCAGCAGTCCCAACAGCTGGGGAGTCAATGCGATCTCCGGGACAAGCAAAATTGCCTGCTTACCCTTTGTAAGGCACTGCCGGATCAGTTGGATATAAACGGATGTCTTACCGGAGCCGGTAACACCGTACAAAAGCGCTGCGCCCGGATCAGTTTGTTCCATCTGCCGGCACAAACCGGCAAAGGCAGCCTGTTGCTGATTGTTCAGCGTCAAGGGGCCGTCCAAGGTCACAGGGCGGATCTGCCGGCAGCGCAGAACTTCCTTTTGGGTAAGCTCCACAAAGCCGAGCTCAGCCAAGCGCTTGACAGTACCCGGCTTAGCGCCGGTGTAGTAGCAGATCTCTTTTACAGATGCGCTTCCAACACCGCACAGAAGCTCCAGCACGCTTTTTTGCAGCAGTGCAGACTTGGGTCTGCCTGCGGCAAAAGCCATCGCCTCTTCCGCACTCACCGCTAAGGTAGCCACGCTCTGGGTCTTGTCGGATGTGCGCCTTTGAAAATCCGTGCTTGCGCGGATATATTTCTTTCTAAGCAGATATTCCAGCGCTGCTTCCTGTGTGCCATCGGGATCGGATTGGATAAGCGCAGATTCCTCCGCCTGTCCGCCCAAAGCCTTCAGCTGCTGCAAAAGCGCCAGCGCACTTTTCTTTTTCGGTGGATTATCTTCCCAGCTGCGGTCCTCAGTCAGGTAAAACACCTGCTTCGTCTGAAACCACAGTCCTGCAGGCAGCATCACGCGGATGGCATCGAAGAAGGTACAAAAATATCTTTGTCGCATAAATGCGGCGAGGCGCAGCATCGTTTCCGACAAAACGCTTGTTTCGTCCAAACGCTTCTCCACGGCTTTCAGCTGAAGTTGCTGGCCTTCCTCCACCGCAAGAACAACGCCCTCGCTGCGGCGGTTTCCCTTGCCAAAGGGAACGATCACACGCATACCCGGCTGCAATTGCATATCCCGTGGAATAAAGTAAGAGTAGGGCTTGTCAATAGCAAAAGTTGCCGCACTAACAGCAATTTTAGCGATCATACAAACCCCTCCTCTTTATTTCCGGACTGCAATTAGTTCATATATTCTTCCTTCAAGCTTGCGCTGAGCTCACCGGCAGCTACTTCACGGATTGCCAGGGTAACCGGCTTTTCTGTCAGCTCCTCCTGAAGCTCCTCAGCTTCAGCAGCGATCTGTCTGGCACGCTGTGCCACCACATTGACCAGCAAATAACGGCTGTCAACATTCTTCAGTAAATCTGCAACAGGGGGGTAAAGCATAGTAATTTCCTCCAATTAATCCGCCTTCTCGGCGATGATATTCAATATTTTTTCGGCACAGGTTTCCACCCGGTCGTTGATCACGCTGTAATCATAGCTTAGGCTCTGCTGGACTTCCCATTTGACCCGGTCCAGCCGCAGGCGGATCTGATCCTCAGATGTGTCACCGCGGCTGCGCAGCCGCCGCTCCAGCTCTTCCAGGGAAGGCGGTGCAATGAAGATCAGCACCGCATCCGGCATTGCTTTTCTCACCTGAAAAGCGCCGTTTGGCTCAATGTCCAGTATCACACTGCCGGAAAGCAGCTTTTCCTCCAGCTGCGCCCGGGGTGTTCCGTAGTAATTGTCCATATGGGCATCGTATTCCAAAAAGGCATCCTCTGCGATCATCTGCTGAAACTTCTCTTTTGTTACGAAGTAATAGCTCTGTCCGTCCACTTCCCCGGGGCGGGGTGCTCTTGTGGTGGCGGATACAGAAAACCGCAGATCAGGTCTTTGCTCCATCACCTGTGCCAAAACTGTGCTTTTTCCAACGCCGGAGGCACCGGAGATCACAAAAAGCTTTCCTTTAGCCATTTTCTGCCTCCCCTTCCCATCGGGACTGTACCGCTTCCGGTGTCAGAGAGGACAGGATCACATGGTCTGTATCCATAAGAAACACCGTTTGCGTCTTTCTGCCGTAGGATGCATCGATGAGCATTCCCCGATCCTTTGCCTCCTGGATCACTCGCTTGATGGGCGCGGAATCCGGCTCCACCACAGCTAATATCCGATTGGCAGCGATCATACTGCCAAAACCTATGTTAATCAGTTTCATAAGCGTTCCTTACTCGATGTTTTGTGTCTGCTCCCGGATCTTTTCCAGTTCTGCTTTGATATCCACTACGATTCGTGCAAGCCGGACATCCGTACATTTAGAGCCGATGGTATTGGCTTCCCGGTTCATTTCCTGAAGCAGGAAGTCCAGCTTTCTACCCACGGCGCCGCCGCCGGATAGCATATTGTTCATTTGCTCCAAATGGCTGCGCAGACGAACAGTTTCTTCGTCTACTGCAACCTTGTCCGCAAAGATGGCAGCCTCTGTCAAGATGCGGCTTTCATCGATAGCCGTATTTTCCAGCACTTCCCGGAGCTTGTTTTCCAGGCGCATCCGGTAGTCGATGACCGTTTGGCCATTTCCCTGCTCCACCTGACTGACTAAGTCCAAAATAGTATTGCCGCGGCTGCGCAGGTCGCTTTCCAATGCCTGTCCTTCCTTGCAGCGCATCGCATCGTAACCTTCCAAAGCAGCGCTTACTACCTGCAGAAGATCCTTTTGCAGCTGCTCCTCGTCCAGTTCCGGCTTTTCCACCGACAGCACCTCCGGCAGTCGCGCCATAGAGGAAACACCGATGTCATCCCGGATGCCGTACTCCGCTACCATCTGCCGCATAGCGCCCAGATACCCCTCTAAAACACCCTTGTTCAAGGTGATCTTGGTATCGTCTGCATTGTCACCGGAAAGGCTGATGAACACATCCACCTTACCCCGGGACACAGATGCCTTTACCGCCTGTTTTACGGATTCCTCCGCAAAGGACAGGACACGGGGCAACCGGACGGAACAGTCCAGATAGCGGTTGTTTACGGAGCGAAGCTCTACGGTGAATTCTCTGCCGTTCAGCGTCTGCACGGCACGGCCGTAGCCGGTCATACTTTTAATCAAGGCAATTATCCCCTTTTTCCCAGGAATTTACATATCCTGTAATGGTATAAGTGATCTTTTTTCTGCGCAGCACCCGCCGGTCATACACGATCGCAAGGAGGATGCCCAGAGCGAAGGCGATGCCGCCGCCAACCACCGGCTGCTGCCACAGCAGCTGACCTGCAACGCAGCCGGCAAAAAACGCGATCAGCGGCAGGATGTATAGCATTACTGCTGCCGTAAGCACCGGGGCGCTTTCCGTCTCCATCTTAACGATCTCCCCCGCACGGGCACCGATGGGGTTCTTTGCAGTAATAATCATCTTCTGCTGCACCGCACCGCAGCCGGAACATTTATGGCAATCTCCGGAGCAGGCGCTCTGCCGGATATGCAGCACCTGCGCTGTTCCATCCGGGTCAGTGCGCACAACCTTTACCTGTTGTTCCATCAGGCTGCCTTTTCCTCCGCCTGGCGCAGTTCAACAGACACACTGTATGTGCCCACAGCGCCGGCTTCAGCGAAGTCTTCCGCCATAACGATGGCAGGCTTGACTGTGAAAGCGCCCTGCTGCGCATTGGCGCAGTCCACCATCACCTTGATGTCGCTTTCCTTCATCGCGTTGATCGTTTTCTCCGGTCCACGCACAGAAACTTCCAGCTGCTGTGTGATCACCTCCGCCTCCATTCCCTCAGGAATGTTGACTGCTTCAAAGGTCGTCACAGTAAAGCTGCGGGTGATCAACTCCGGGAACTGGATGCCCACTACCGCTTCGTTGACACCGCTTTCATTGTTAACACCCTCCGGCAAGGAAATGGGGAATGTCAGTTCGGTATCCTCCAGAAGCTCGCCCAGGTTGACCGTTCCCAAAGAAATGGACTTGATGCTTGCCAAGGCGGTATCACTGCCGGAGATACGGATCTTCTGGGGCGTGATCTTAACTGTACTGGTTTGCTCGGTAGCGCCACCGCCATCCACGACCGTGACCTCCAGGGGTACCTCTTTGACCCGCTGGACCGTCACAGACAGAGATATCTGCTCTACACTTGTCTCTATCAGGTTGGATTCCACTGCATTATCCTCTGCATCGCAAAGGGTGTAGAGGTAATCTGCAAGGAAGGGCGCGCGCTTATCTGTCAGATCCACCTGGATCTTTGCCCGCTCGATCCGGTCAATGAGAGATTTCGGACCGGAAACTGTTACCTTCTTATGATCCAGCACAGCATTTTCCTTGTCGCAGATATAGCCGTTTGCCACTGTGCCCACAAATTCGATGTGCACTTCCACTTCCTTGGTGATCCGGTTCTCTATCACCACAGTGACTGTGTCCGGCTCATGGCTCAAGACAGTGATCGCATTGTCCGGCACATCGCCGGGGTAAGAAATATCATAATTCAGTTTATGCTTTCCCGGTTCATAGATCCTGGAAAGATCTGCCACCACATTGATATTGGCGCTGTTCAGCTTTGTCAGATCTGTACGGTTGCCGGACAGACGCAGCGTTGTGGACGGGTCATCCAGCGATGTGATCATCAAGCCGCGTTCTGACAAAACACTTTCGTTTTGCAGCGCCACCGGTACATTGTAGTAGGTCTCCTCAGAGCCGGGACTGACGGTGGTGATCACATATCCCCACAGGGCAAAGGCGATCAAAAGGGAGAGAAACATAGAAATGATCTTACTTTTCATTCTGCTCGCCTCCCTTTTCTTTTTTCTGCAGCTTCTGGCGAAGCTTTACCACCAGATTGTCCTGCTGCTGATCATCGGTGCAAAGCTCGTTGCGCAGCAGCTTTTCCAGAGTCTGGGGCGCCAAATGCCGCTTCAGCATACCGCCCACCGCTACAGAGATCGCACCGGTCTCCTCAGACACGATGACCACTACAGCGTCAGACACCTCGCTGGTGCCTAAGCCGGCACGGTGACGGGTACCCAGGTCGGCACTGATATGGTCGCTGGCAGACAGGGGCAGCACGCAGCCTGCTGCGGCAACTCTGCCGTCACGAATGATCATCGCACCGTCGTGAAGGGCTGCCCGGGGGAAGAACACATTCCGGATCAGCTGCTCAGACACCTGGCCGTCGATCATCGTGCCGGTCTTAAAGTATTCATCCAGCCGGTTGGTACGGGCAAACACGATCAGTGCGCCGATATGCTCCCGGCTCATAACCTCGCAGGCGCGGACAGTCTGCGCCACGATGCTTACCATTTCCTGCTCCGGCTTTTCGATGCCCAACAGCCGTTTCAGCTTCATATGGCTCAGATGCTCCAGCATCCGGCGAAGCTCCGGCTGGAACAGCACCACAAGGGCCAAAAGACCGACTGTCAGCATCTGATTCAGAATGAAGCTCAGCATATGCATTTTCAGTTCCGTGGCGATCCAAGCCACCGCAATGGCTGCCACGGCAATGCCTGCGATCCGCATAGAACCGGTGGATCGGATCAGTGGAATCAATTGATAGATCAAAAACGCAACGATCAGGATATCCAGATAATCCTGCCACTGCATATTCACGATCTGTTGCCACATTGAGCTTAGCGCATCCATAGCTTTTGGCCTCCTCTGTACACAATTTCCAGCGCTTTTTCAAAAAGGCGCATAACAAGCCTATTATCCGTTCTATTATAGCTGATTGGTGCGCTAATAGCAATACTTATTCGTAAAAATTTAATGAATTCCTAACATAAGATATGCCGCGAAGCAGGCCGTCAGTCTGTGCCGGTGCTGCGTCGTGACCGTAGCTGACGCGTACTGTGCCGCTTTGCAGCGTTCCTGCGCTTTCGTGGGCCAATGGCGCGCAGTGCAAGCCGGCGCGTACTGCGATCCCACGCTGCGCAAGCTTCTGGGCAAAATTTTCACAATCATCCTCCGGCAAAAACGAAACCGTTCCTGCCTGATGGGGTCCTGCGAACACCCGCAGCCCCATTTTATCCAGCTGCTGGGCGCAGCGTTTTACCTCCTGCTGCTCCCGCTGCAAAATGCGGTGGATGCCGGTCTGCTCCAGATACTGCAACCCGGCATGCAAGCCGGCGATCCCGGGCACATTCAGCGTACCTGCCTCTGCCGCATCCGGCAGAAAATCCGGCATAACCGGATCCGCCGACAGACTGCCGGTGCCACCGGTAAGCAAAGGCTTTGGCACCTGTGCGCACAGCAAAAGGCCTGTGCCCTGCGGACCAAGAAGCCCCTTGTGTCCGGGCATTGCAATAAAATCCGCCCCTAACTGTGCCATATTCACTGGAATGCTGCCGGCAGACTGCGCGGCATCGATTACAAAAGGAACACCCCTTTGTCGGCAAAGCTGCGCCATCTCCTCCACCGGCAGAATATAGCCAAATACATTGGAAACATGGGTAAATACCGCTGCGCTGACGCCGCTGCGCAAGATATCGTCAAAGTGTGTCAGTGTGTCTTCCCAGTCAAACAGCTTTCTGCCGAAAACCATCTGCTCCGCCCCTAACGCGTGGAGCGTTCTTGTAACGGCGTTGTGTTCAAAGCCGGACACCGCCACCCGGTCTCCCGGCTTGATCAGCGTGCGCAAGGCGATATTCAAAGCATGGGTACAGTTGGATGTGAATACCACCTGCTCTGCCGGACAGTCAAATATCCTTCCTGCCAGCTGGCGGCAGCACAGCACGGTTTTCGCCGCCTCCATGGCTGCCGGATAACCACCCCGTCCCGGGTTTGCGCACCGGCGCAACGCCTGCTGCATCGCTTTCGAGACCGTTTGCGGCTTGTGCAGTGTTGTAGCACCGTTATCCAGATAGATCATAGCTCCAGTTCCTCTGCCGCCCCGGCATTCAGCTGCAGATAAACCTTTTGAAATGCTACATCATTTTCCCGAAAAAGCTGTACGCACCGAGGCGCATCCGTATAGCGCACACGCAGACAATATCCGCATCCGCGCTGCGCCATCCATTTGGGTGTACGCTGCAATGAACAGCTCAAACCGCTGCGCTGCAGCAGCAGTTCCCCCCGCTGTGCCGGTGTGACCGAACGAAAAGTGATCAGACAATATTTCATAATAAAACACCTCCCGAGCCAATCTACGCCCGGGAGGTCGAAAATGTGCAGTTTCAGGCATTGCGCCGAAGCTTAGCGCCAATACACCAGAGGCAGTAGCCAAACGCCGCCCCAAGTAAATTCAGTATCAGATCATCCACATCACAGCTGCCTAAGGCAGTCAGGTATTGACTCAGCTCCACAAGGATCATCGCCGCCAAGGCACACAGCATCACTTTCCACAATTTTCGCAAAGTGGGCCATATCCATGGCAAAAGCAGTCCCAGCGGCACAAACATCACCACATTGCCAGCTAAATTTACAATTGCGTGACGGACATAATAGGCATTGTCACTGAGCAGCAGTCCCCAGTATTGCCGCAGGGTATGCAGCGGGATCAAATTGATATTCAACCCCTGTTGGATCAGCGCCGAATCCTGCATGCCCAGGCGCAGGCGCTGGCCGAACAACAGCCACAGCATCAGCGCACAGTATAGCAAGAACAGCAGCCGTAACACCGGTCCGGCAGATGTGTTTTTCGTCTTTTTCATCATTCTTCCAACAAGCAGACCGCGTGGCACGCCATTCCCTGCTCCTGCCCGGTAAAGCCCAGCCATTCCTCAGTGGTCGCCTTTACATTGACCCGGCTGGCATCGATATTCAGCGCACCGGCAATGTTGCGCCGCATAGTATCGATATGGTTTTTGAGCTTTGGCTTTTGCGCGATCATGGTCACATCGATGTTACTGATGCGATAGCCCGCTTCTTCCACCTTCAGGCCCACGATCTGAAGCAGTTTTAGCGAATCTGCGCCCTTATATTTGGGGTCGGTATCCGGAAAATGCCGCCCGATATCCCCCAGTCCGGCTGCGCCAAGAAGCGCGTCAGAGACTGCGTGCAAAAGAACATCTGCATCACTGTGACCCAAAAGTCCCACATGGTGCGGTATTTTCACACCGCCCAGGATCAGATCCCTGTCCTGCACCAGCTTGTGCACATCGTATCCGTGTCCAATCCTCATTGCATTTCCTCCAGCAAAAGCTCTGCGATCTTTAAGTCCATGGGCGTGGTAACTTTGATATTCTTCTCGTCACCTTCCACGATCCGCACAGACATTCCCATCCGCTCCACAGCGGAACAGTCATCGGTGATCTGCGCATTTTCCTTTTGCGCTTTTTTTAGCGCCCCCCGCAGCAACGCAAGGTCGAAAACCTGCGGCGTTTGGATGGCCTGCAGGTTGCTTCTGTCCGGTGTGGATATTACGATGCCGCCACGGACTACCTTAACTGTATCCTTCACCGGCACACCGGGCGCTGCCGCGCCGTAGGTATGGGCAGCGCGGACTGTACGGTCTATGACCTGCTCCGTAACAAGGGGTCTCGCGCCATCTTGCACCGCCACCAGCTGCACCCGGGATGACAGCGCGTTTAAGCCGTTTCTGACGGATTCCGGGCGGTCAGCGCCGCCTACTACCACGGCCTTGACCTTGTCCAGCCCGGCGCAAAGTCCGATTATGGGCAAAACCAAATCCTCCCGGGTCACGATCACGATCTCCCGGATAGCGTCGCAGTTTTGGAAAGTGCGCGCCGTGCGCAGGATCATAGGCTCGCCCCTCAGGGGCGCCATCACCTTATCGATGCCGCCCATCCGGGATGCTGTTCCTGCCGCAACGATCACCGCGCCGCAGTAACGCAGTGGCAAGGCTTTGCGGATCTTACGGGTCAAGGATACGATCTTCATATCATCAAAGCTCCATAATCAGTTTCTTGTAGTAATTGCCCCGTTCCATAAAGTTCTTGAACTGGTCAAAAGCTGCGCTGGCAGGACTCATCAACACCACATCACCGGCTTGCGCTGCGTTTACCGCCGCATACACCGCCTGTGTAAAATCAGCGCAATCCACGATCTCGGGGTGGCCGGGTCGGTAATCCGGGCACTTTTCAATCGCTTCGCGGATCTGCCCAGCCGTAGCGCCGTTGACAAACACCGTTTTCGTATGGGCGCAGGCCTCCGGTCCCAGTACATCATAGGGAATGTGCTTATCATAACCGCCGGCAATGAGCAGCACCTTCTCCGAAAAGCTGCGAAGGCCTGCAACAGTACGGCTGGGAGAGGATGCGATAGAGTCGTTATAATAGCGCACGCCGTCTTTGACCCGCACCAGCTCAATGCGATGCTCCACACCGCCAAAGGTCTTTGCCACTTCCCTTACGGCGTCATCGGTGGCGATCCCCTCTACTGCCCCAATGGCCGCCATATAGTTTTCAATATTATGCACACCGGGAAGCAAAATATCTTCCACACGCAGAATCTTCGTTTCGCCGCGGCAGATGATACCGTCCTCAATATGCACATAGCCGCTGCCGAGACGGGAAAAGGCATATGTTTGTCCCGCGGTGGTCAAGGGTGCGGTGATGGCATTGTCAGCATTGACGATCAGCTTATCGTCTGCCTTCTGGAAACGGTAGATATTCTTCTTCGCCCGGACATATTCGTCCATATCCTTGTGGACATCCAGATGGTTGGGGGCAAGATTGGTGATCACTGCCACACAGGGACTATGGGTCATATCCATCAGCTGGAAGGAGCTGAGCTCCACAACAGCATAGTCATCCTTCTTCATCTGAGAGCACAGTGGCAGCAGCGGCGTACCGATATTTCCACCGAGCCAAACGATCTTTCCGGATGCTTCCAGCATCTTTGCAATCAAGGTCGTGGTGGTGGTCTTGCCGTCAGAGCCGGTTACGGCAATGATCTTGCAAGGACAAAGGGCAAAGAACACATCCATCTCGCTGGTGATTCGCGCACCATTTGCGCGCAGCTGCTCCAAAGCAGGGTTGCCGGGATGCATACCCGGTGTGCGGAATACCACATCTGCCTGCAGATCTTCTAAGTAGTCATCTCCAACCTTGAGGGTGCAGCCCATATTTTCCAGCGCCAATACCTCTGTATCCAGCTTTTCCCTGGGGGTCTTGTCACAGCCGATAACTGTGCAGCCATACTGTAAAAGCAGGCGCACCAACGGGCGGTTACTGACACCAAGGCCAAGGACTGCAATACGCTTATCTTGCAGAGATTCAAAATAGCGATCCATTTGTGTGCTCATAACAACACTCCGATCTTCAAATTCCGGTTTGTGGGGCAGCATCCCCCATTGTCATTGCGAACCAGTGACCGAGTCACTGGTGTGGCAATCTCCCGGATTATGCGCATTTTTCAGGAGATTCCCACGCCAGTGTGCGCACTGGCTCGGAATGACAGTTTAAATATATCTGCCCGATAAACTGAAATTTGTATTTCTTATACATAGTATATCCCCTCTGCTGAGATTTTGCAAGATGTTTGACATTCCACTTATTTTGGGGTACAATATTTCCGCAACCAGGTCGGACAGCCGCGGCTGCAAGCCGAAAGGCTGCAGGTGAGGAAAGTCCGGGCTCCACAGGGCAAGGATAACAGGTAACGCCTGCCGGGGGTGACCCCAGGACAAGTGCAACAGAGATATGTAGCCGGTTTACCGGTCATAGTGAAAAAGTGCGGTAAGAGCGCACTCGCCTTATGGGAACATTAAGGTGCTGTAAACTCTATCCGGAGCAACGCCGTGGAGAAGCATATAGTTTGCCCGACTGCTTCGAGGAGGCGGCTAGATCCTGTGAGCGATTGCAGGAGTAGATAGATGGCTGTCAAGACAGAACCCGGCTTACAGACCTGCGTCGCATTAAAAAACGCACCGCCAATCGGCGGTGCGCTTTTATTCTCTTATGCCGAATTTTGCGCCGTAACAGTACATACGATAGCACAATTCCTTTTGGATCTGCGTTAAAGAATCAATAATTATTTCCACATCGGCATCATACTCCTGCGCGCCTAATCGCCGCTCTAACCGGCGTTGGGCATCATAGACCCGGCTGTACAGCAGGTCACATTTCTCCCCCGGTGCAAAAGCATTCTCCACACCGGAAATTTGATATGCAGGCTGCAGCTGTCCTTGCAGTGTGTTATATACATCCGTAATAAAAGCATTTTTCATAAATCATACTCTTTTCTAACACAGATAAATAGTCCACTATTTCACTTCACTATACCGCATTTTGCGGTTTTTGTCAATACAACAAATTGCGGAGTGGTATTCTATCATTGAGGTGAAGATAATGTACCAACGCATTCGCGATTTACGAGAAGATCATGATCTGAAGCAAAAGCAGTTGGCTGAATTTCTATGCTGCTCACAACAGGTGTACAGTAATTATGAACTTGGTCAGCGGGATATTCCCACGGATGTGTTGATCCGCCTTGCTGATTTTTACAAGGTATCCACAGACTATCTCCTTGGACAAACCAACAACCCCAAACGAAACAAGTAACGCACCGCCAAAGCGGTGCGTTTTTTAATGTCCGGGAGATTGCCACGCCAGTGTGTGCACTGGCTCGCAATGACACCGTAGTTTTGACAGAAAGATTCCTTGGAATTTATCTTATTACACTTCTGTCTTTTGCTCTTCTACCTGCACCAGGCCGGCAACATCCGATACAGGCAGAGAAAATGCGATGCCCTGGGCTTTCTTGTTCATACCCATCTGCTTATAAAGGGCGTTCAGGATATTATCCCGGATGTCCTTTTCCACCACCAGCATCAAAATCTCTTTTTCTGCGTGCAATGTGATGCCAAAGAAGGCTGCCTCCTGCTCCCGGGCGACACCCCGGGCATTGAGGATCGTACCGCCCCGGGCGCCGTTATCCCGCGCCACATCCATTGCTTCCTCGGCATAGCCGGAATTAACAATGGCAAAGATCACTTCGTGATTATTGGTTGTCATAAGCTCTCCTCCCTGCCCTGCTTGTTATTACTCAAAAACTGGTAGATATTCACACCGATCACGCTGCTTAAAGGTACTGCAAATGCAATGCCTTTTCCGTTTTTGATGGTAACAAATTTCTCTTCCAGGCACTTCATTACGGTATCCACCATATCCTCCCGGACAACGCTGAGGATCACCGCCTTATGGATATTCAGACCCAGCAGATCGATCAGATCTGAATGGGCAGTACCCTTACCCGCCGTGACCATTTGGCAGTTTACCTCGAACTGGCTGAGCACATCTAAGTAAAACTCCGCCTTTGACCGATCCACCACCGTAAAAAGGAGCTTCAGCTTTTTGATCGCTGATTCATTGACTGTATTTGCCATCGTCGCTCCTCCTTACATAAAGTTGATGATCTGCTGATCATCTGCATCCAGGATCCGCTTCATTGCCCGGCGTTCCTGCATCCGGTTGGAGAGGATCGCACGGAAGCCCAAAAGCTGAATGGTGATCAGCGGTGCCATTGCCACAAGGGAAACCACACCAAAGGCATCCCGCAGCACTGCATCAGAGCCCTGCACACCCATACATGCGCCAATGGCAAAGGGCAGGATAAAGCCGGAGGTCATAGGACCGCTGGCAACGCCGCCTGAGTCAAAGGCGATGGCCGTGTAGACAGGCGGTACAAATAATGACAGCGCCAGAGAAATGAAATAACCGGGGATAATATAATAGACCAGCGAAAAATCGAAGATAATACGCACCATAGACAGCGCAATGGCCGCGCCAACACCAATGCACAGACCGATGAGCATAGACTTCTTGGTAACATAGCCACCGGTGACATCCTCTACCTGCTCATTGAGCACATGGATGGCAGGCTCTGCCAAAACCACAAGCATACCGACGAGCAGTCCAAGGGGGATCATAAGCCACTTATTAAGGCCTGCAAGGGTTTTTCCAATCTTAAAGCCGATGGGATTAAAGCCCACCTCGATAGCAGTCAGGAACAAAACCAGACCCACATAAGTAAATATAATACCCAGGCAGATCTTCAAAAGCTGGCGCTTGGGCAGCCGCAGGAAGGTTATCTGACAAATAAAGAAGAAAACCACGATCAGTCCCAGGGCAATACCGACACTTTTGGCAACCCCAAGCATTGCTGACAAAATGGGCAGATTGTGAATTTCGTAAGAATAAGTCAGATCATTGTTGGAGAAAATTCCCAGCAGTAAAACTGCCAGCATTGGGCCGATGGAGCAAAGCGCTACCAGACCGAAACTGTTCTCCTGACTGTGTCGATCACCCAAAACCGCAGAAATACCAACACCTAATGCCATAATGAAAGGCACGGTTATGGGGCCTGTGGTGACACCGCCGGAATCAAATGCCATGGGCAAAAGATCCAGCTTTTCATTTACGGACAGCAGCAGTGCCAAAGCAAACAGCAGCATATAAAACAGCATTAAAATGCTTGCCAGACGGCGGCGGAACACAATACGCAAAATTGCGACCAGCAGGAATGCACCCACGCCAATGCCCACCGTCCAAATCAGTACTGTACCATTCATCACGGATTTGACTTGATTTGCCAAAACCTGCAGATCCGGCTCAGCAATGGTGATCAGCATACCCATTATAAAGCACACCGCCAGCAACAGCCAGAGCTTACGCTGCCGGGACAGACCGGAGCCCACATGGGTGCCCATAGGCGTCATTGCGAGATCCGCGCCCATATTAAACAAACCAATACCCACAATCAGCATAACCGCACTGATCGTAAAGGTAATCAGCTCCTGGGATGAGATATCAAACCAAGGTAACAGCGCCATAACATATACAATCAGTGTGATGGGCAGTGCCGAAAGGAGCGCCTCCCAAATTTTAGATACCAATGCTTTCAAGCTGTCACCTACTTTCACTAACTTTTATCATATTATAGCAGAAAGCAGTGGGCATTCCAAGCCTGATAACGAATTATTTTCAAATAATTAAACAAAAAATCCCCCGGACAAAAGTCCGGGGGATCTGTGTCAGTTAAGACGCGCTATGAATTACTCGAAGATCTCGGTAACAACACCGGAACCGACGGTACGGCCGCCCTCACGGATAGCGAAACGCAGGCCCTTCTCGATAGCGATGGGGGTGATCAGCTCAACATTCATATCAATGTTGTCGCCGGGCATGCACATCTCAACGCCCTCGGGCAGGGAGATGATGCCGGTAACGTCAGTGGTACGGAAGTAGAACTGAGGACGATAGTTGTTGAAGAAGGGAGTATGACGGCCGCCTTCTTCCTTGGACAGGACATAAACCTGGCCAACAAACTTAGTCAGGGGGTTGATGGAGCCGGGCTTACACAGAACCTGGCCTCTCTCGATCTCCTTCTTGTCAACGCCACGCAGCAGAGCGCCGATGTTGTCGCCAGCTTCTGCGTAGTCCAGCAGCTTGTGGAACATCTCGATATCGGTGACAACAGTCTCCTTCTTCTCGTCCTGCAGACCGACGATCTCAACCTTGTCGTTCTTGTTGATCTGGCCACGCTCAACACGACCGGTAGCAACAGTACCACGGCCGGAGATGGTGAAGACGTCCTCAACGGGCATCAGGAAGGGCAGATCAGCCTTACGGTCGGGAGTGGGGATATAGGAGTCAACGCTGTCCATCAGCTCCTTGATGCAAGCATACTCAGGAGCGGAGGGATCGTTGGACTCGGAGATCAGAGCGTTCAGAGCGGAACCCTTGATGA
>JAZNQK010000042.1:0-2690 GCA_045590135.1 Faecousia sp. | reverse complement strand
GCTGCAGTGCTTGGCATTGCCGGTTCATGCATGGGTTGCTGTGGTCAATATGTTCTGTACCGGCCTTGGAAATGCCGGCTATGCGCTCATTCTGGCAACGGCACGGCAGGGAAGCTGTTTTATTCCCATTTTGTATCCGTTGTTCTGGATATTCGGTGCCTATGGTGTGGCTGCCGTTCAAGCTGTGGCGGATCTTCTAACGCTAATTTTGGCAATTCCCATTATGCTGCGCATGAACAAAAAGGTCAAAGATGCACAGCAAAAGCAATTGCAGATGTAAAAAAGAGCCCTCATGAGGCGCTGTCCAATAAAACAGTGTATTGTTTTCGGGAAACGGCATGATTTCGGTCATGCCATTTCCCGTTTTTCATATCATTAGAGCAATGCTGCAGGAAGAATGCCAATGTAGTTGTAGCTGTCCTTCAAATAGAGCTCTTTAATGATGTTCCTATGATTGTTGTTTTGAAAATGAAAATAGGGAACAAATGCGGTTCGTCAGAACTATGGTTGTGCCCTATTTGGGCAAGGATAGATGCGAAGCATCGCAAGGGGTGCAGCCTCTTGTACGGAACAAAAGTGATGCAGGACAGCGAGGATATTCAGATATCTTCGCTGTAAACTCCGTAGGACGCACTACATGGTCGCAGACCATGTATAGAAGTGCGCCCTGGTTCCTAAGGACAAATGGTTCCCATGTTTGCTAAATTTTATCAATAATTTTTCCGGAGTGCAAAGTGTGGATAAAATTTGAATCTTGCATACTTTTCCGTAAAAAGAGATGAGGCGGTGACCGGATTGGTCACCGCCCTTTTGTCCTTATCGGCGAAACAGTTTTTTCAGATCCTTCAGGTCATCCAAACCGATGTCCCTGCTTTTCTTCGGCTCCGGTTTTACATAGTCAAAGCCACCATGGGGTTCCCGGATGCAGAAGCCGATGGACAGCCGGTCCGGGTCGCCCTCGAAGCCATGCTCGGTGTCCGCATTGTACACCACACCGTCGATGCGCTTGAAAAGCTGTCCGGGGCTGGGGTACTGGCCTGCGGGACGGAAACCGTCTGCGATCAGAATCTGCCGGTACTGCTCCAGGGCCCGGTGGGCGGCGTTGGTGTCGCCGTTATAGCCTGCGGAGAAGTAGATCACACCGGGGTCATATTCTTCCAGATTATATTCGCTGCCGCCACAGGTCCACTTGGGATACTGGGGAAGCATGGTGTCCCATTGATTAAGTTCTGCTTCATCCTTTGCTCTCTGTGCCTGTTCCTCGGCAACTGCCGCAGGGAGCTTGGTACCGCAGTCTTCGCAGTATTTTGTGCCGATGGTGTTCTGCTTGCCGCAGGAGGGACAAACCGCGCCTTCTGCTACGGTCTGCTCCGGGAGCTTGGCACCGCAGGCGGGGCAGAAGGTCTTTTCCGCTGTGGTAGGCTGGCCGCAGCCGGGACAGATCTTCGTGTTCTTGCCCATCTGGGTGGCATAGCACTGCATGGAGCGTTCCAGATTGGCAAAGGCACCCTCCAGAGAGGATGTGGTTTTTCTTGCTTCCTGGGCGGCATTGCCCGCCGCCTGGTCAAAGCGGTCAGCAGCTTTGTTTGCATACTCGGTGGCCCTGGGTTCCACCACCTCCCGGACGGCCTTGCCCACGGCATCGCCGATGCCCTTGCTGATACCCTGACTGACGGCATCCCGAATGGCCCGTTTCAAAAAACTCATAAATTATCCTCCTTTTTTCATTCTTAGCTGTCATTGCGAACCGGTCCGCTTAAGTGGTATGGCAATTCGTTCTCCTTAGGTAATTTCTGCGATAACGCAATATGTCATAATCTCACTTGCTTCAAACCTTCTTCTTTAATTATATAACAGTTTTGGGGTTGTTTTCAAGATAGACGGTTTTCTTTTTATTCCGTTATTTGTCGAAGTCGATGCACCTGTTTCGCTGACTGATTCTCAGCAGAAGCTATTGGAGCGTTGGGCAAGATTAAGTGAAGAGCAGCAAGCAGTTGTTTTTGCTTTAATTGAAAAAATGTGAAAATCCGCCAGGATTGGCATCGTAAGGTGTGCCAGCACTGGCGGGTTTCGTCATAATTTGATTTGGACAAAAGAAAAACAAGCGATATCTCGTTCATAATGAACCGGATATCGCTCGTTTTTGCTGCTGCACTCTGCTTGGCAGCTACCCTATGTCAGTAGTTTTCATACTGTCTTATTGGATGCTACCTTGTGGGCGGCTCTTTTGTGTTACTCAGATGCGTTGGCCTTTCGGGCTTCCACTTCTTCTGCAACATGCAGGGAGCGGAGCACGCTGTACTTTTCGTAGCGGGTATCGCCGGATTCTGCCAGGTAGACCATACGGATCTCCGGGTCGGAGATCTTCATCTGGGCGGCAGACTGGGCAATGCCCGCGGCGCTGACACCGGTGATGTACTGGCGGCAGCGGCCCTCCGGCAGAATGAAGGCGGGATCGGAGGTCTGGAAGGACAGAACAAACTTGTTGTTGCTGCAGGTGGACATCAGGGTGGCGGCGGCGCTTTGCAGGGCTGCCACCTTGTCTCCGGTAAAGATATACTGATCGGAAGTGGGAAAACAGAAATTGTCCAGCAGCACCTCGTCAAAGCCCATATCCCGCAGCTCCAGAACCTGGCTGGTGATCCAGCTGGTGGTGGTGGCGTTGGTGGGGTCCAGCCAGTACATGCCCT
>JAZNQK010000041.1:0-13370 GCA_045590135.1 Faecousia sp. | reverse complement strand
GGGGGATTGCGTTACGGATTCACCTGCAGCTGATGGGAGTGTTGTAAATTCTGCACCACAATCCCTCAGTCAAAAATCAAATAGATTTTTGACAGCTCCCTTTACACAAGGGAGCCTTTGCGCATTATCCAACTGCTCGATAAACTGAAATTTGTCGTTTTTACAGCACAAAGGGCGCGTTTTGCAACGCGCCCTTTTATACTGTTAATGAGCAAAGCACTGCTCTCCTGTTTTCTCCATAGAAAACCAGCCCATGGCAATAGATGTGCAATGCTTGCCGAAGGGCTTGCCGCTTTCGGTGCAATATACGATCTGCTGCAGCTTGGCCTCCGACTGGAACTCTTTCTGCGCGTACGGATTTGCCTGATAAAGCCCACGGATCACGCTCCCTGCCAGCTCTGCCGCCCGGTTGCTTTCCTCCTGGCCGTGCCATACGGCGCAGCTATACTGAGGCGTTGTACCTACAAACCAGTTATCCACAAAATCCGTGCCGGTGCCGGTCTTGCCGGCGATCTGAATATCCTGTGAAAATGCCGCCGCGCCGGTACCGTTTTCACTGACCACACTTTGCAGCAGCCGGTTCATAATGACGGCAGTTCCCGCGGTGATGATCTGCTGCGCTTCGCTCTTGCGCTTATATACGGTTTCGCCGGCAGCGTTTGTGATTTTGCGTACTGTCTGCGGACGGGTATAACTCCCCTCCGCGCCGAAGATCTGATAGTAGCCTGCCATATCCACAGCGGTTACACCTTCCGCCAGAGATCCCAGCGCCACATTGCCGATGACTTCCTCTTCGCTTCCGACCTGTGCCATTTTGGATTCGTAGGTCATAGAGATCCCAAACTTTTCCTCCAGGAATTTTATGGACTCGGAAACGCCCACATCCGAAAGGCACTTGACTGCCACCGTATTGACAGACTGCTTCAGCGCCTCGTGGAGGGTGATCTTTTCATTGGTATAAATGCCGGTATTGTTGGAGGGCCAGGGTTGGAGCTTCCCGTCCTCTGTCTGAATTTCCTTGTAGGGAGAATCCTCATACATGGTACTCCAGTCTGCCTTACCGGCTTCCAACGCCTGCATATATACGCTCAGCGGCTTCCACGCCGAGTGGGGCTTATGCTTTGCGATGGCATAATTGATCCCCTCGGTGGAATTGCTATAGGCTGCCAACAGGTTTCCCTGCAGATCTGTGACCGCGATCGCAGCATCCGCAGCAGACGACCAGGTCTTTTCTGCCACCTGCACCGCATCAAAAAGATTTTGATCGAAGGATGTATATACGGTATAGCCGTGGATCCACAGGGTCTCCCGCGCCTTCTTTTCACCCATCTGCTCCGTCAGCACTGACAGCGCCTCCTGGATGACGATATCCAAATACGCTCTGCGCGCATCCTTGGCATAGTCCTCCGGAGAGGACAGCTTGATCATTTCATTTCCCTGAGCGTCCAAAACCGTCAGCGGCAGACCCTCCCGCTCAAACAGGAAAAACCAGCCGGTAACCGCCACCGCCGCCACAAGGATCACTGCGGCAAAGATCAAAAATCGCTTTTGCTTTTTCTTTTTCATTGTCCTGCCTCCAATCTGCGGATCTGCTCCAACAGTTCTTCAGAAAGCTCTGTCCGGGGCTGGTCATCAATGCGCGCGCCCAGCTCGCTCAGGCGGTCAGCGGCTGCATTCAGCAGCTGCCGGGTCCTTTTCAACTCCTGCAAGCAGAAATCCGCGCTTTTGATGTCGCCATTTTTCTGATAAGCTGATACGCCGTTGATGAGCATCATACAATATTGCTCATATTCTTCGTAGCCAAAGACATTGCGTTCCAGCGCCTGCCGTTCATACTGGATAAGCTGCGTAAAATTACCCTGGGAATAGGCATATTTACCCTTGATGCCGTAGGGAACATAGCTGCTTTCGTTTTGCGCTAAGATCTCATCCGCCAGTTCATTTGCCCGCTCCAGATCCGTTTCCGTTTCCAGTAGATGCATTTTATTCTGTGTGTTAAAAGGATACAGCTTTTCCGACAACTCCCGCTGCTCCCAGTGAGCCAGCGCCAGCGCGCAGCCAATGTAGACGGACACCGCAGCCGTCACCGCCACTACGCCCTTGCAAAATGCGCCTGTCTTAACAGCGGTCATTTTCTCCGGGCGATGCATCAACAGAAGCAGCAGCAGGAAAACACCTGTAAACTGTAAATTAAAATCAAAAAGACTGTGCGCGCACAGTGCCCCCACGATCAGCTTGTCCGCCGGAAGCACATCCCTGCGCAGCAGCCACCGGATGACACTTGCAATAAACAATCCACCGGGGACCCAGCCGATATCCAACAGCAGCTGCAAAAAATCATTGTGGATATAGGTAACGGAATACACACCGGTCTGAATGCTGTTTTGAACATAGTAGTATCCCATATAGCCCATTCCAAAGGGATACTTCAGAAGCAGCGGCAGCGCATCCACATAATAAAGGATACGGCCCACAAAGGTACTTTCTGTCAGAGAAATGGACAAATACCGGGAGATGACCGAGTCGCTGTCCAAAGCAAAGATCACACACGCAAGTGCCAGCACACCCAGCGCGATGAGTATGATCGACCGGACCTTTTTCTTGCTGAGCAAAAGCAGCATCGCCACATCCGAAAGCACCGCCACCACAAACACTGTCCGGCTGCCGGTATACAAAACGGCTGCGCTCAGAGCAAGGATCAGAATGTAATCTATGATCTTCTTATTTTCCTTTTTGATCACCAGCAGCTGGCACACCAAAAGAAAAGCCGCAAAAGTATTGGGGTACTGGAAAAAGCCAGCCAGTCTGCCTGCCACGGAAAACGCGCCGCGCAGAGCCGGGATCTGCATCCCCACAGCAGACACTGCTGCCATTAAAACACCTGCCCAGGGCAGCAGGCAGAGGGTTTCCTGCGCAGTCTTTTCCTGCCATAGACACAGCAGATACAGTCCTAAGGGCAAAAATTTCAAAAAGCCGATGAATGCCATACCGCTGTCCACCGCCCAAAAGCAGGTGATACCGTAACCTAAGCAGACAGCTGCCACTGCCAAAGCGTGGATGTTTTTTTGAATGTACAGCTTTTTTTCTGCGCGCATTCTGTGAAATAAATAAGCGCAAAGCGCTGCCGATAACGCGCAGGAAATATATTCGTGAAAGCTGCCCAGCGCCAACAGTGAGGACAGCAATATCCAGCCGGAAATGGGGATCTTCTTTATCTTCGACATTGCTTGCGCTCCCTTCTTTTTACCCTGTCAGTTTAACATAGTCACACTTAAAAAGCAAGGCAGGAAAAACCGCAGTGACAGGACCTGCCACTGCGGTAATGATATTATTTACTGTGCTGGTGAGCAATTGCTGACTCTCTTTTGCGGCGCAGTCGGCTGCGAAGCTTCTTGACATCCTGTGCAAGACTTTGATGATCAAACGGCAGCGCCAGAAGCACCGACAAGGGCGTTACGATCAGATATACCGGCACGATCAGCCAGAACCAGGGCCAGTATTTCAGCTGTCCTGCGTACTGTCCTACCGGCACTGTGCGGAAAATCTCCGGCGTAAACATTGCCAGGAAGCTTCCTATGGCATCATTGGTGCCCGGTCCCCAGATATAGGATGTATTTTTGAAGTGGATGCCGAAGAAATCGCCCTCGTTCCACAGAGGAATATAGCCGATCTCCCACTGGAAGACCTGATTGAGCATAATGAAAAGCATCAGCAAAAGTAGTCCGGTAGGGGCGCTCAGCACCCGCTTGTAGCTGAGCTTATGATGTCCAAGCAGTACCATCAGCAGCGGCACCGCCATAACCATCCAGTGGTGATAGTAAAAACGCACGATATCCAGCTGCTCTGCGTACTGGTCTACCTTTGCAATAGGCTCCTGGGGATAAAACAAAGCGATCAGACCGCTGAGCACACCGATATAGAACATATAGTCCTTAACCTTCTCGTTTTTGGAGAAAAACATAAAAGGAAACAGCGCGATATTGGCGCCGCATATATTGACAAACCAGCTGTCCCGGAGCATTCTTGCCTCATCCACAGAATAAGGCGGGATGTACACCTTCAAAAAATGTAAGGCAAGGCCGATCGCCAGAAGACTGAACAGCACTGCTTTTTGGGTGAATACGCTGCGGTTGCGCAAAAGAAAATACAGTCCCACCGTAGCGCCGGTACACAGCAACAGCCAGAAGAAATACCAGCCGTTGAACATACTGATAAACATAGACTTTCCCCTTCTTATCCGCTATTTTCCATTAAATATTACGCAGATCGCAGCGGAAAGTCAACGACCTTAAACAAGTCTTAAAAAAGTCGAAAGAAAAATGTCAGATGCGCGCTTGATAGCAAAGCCCCCCAAGGCTGATCTTGGGGGGCTGTATGCTTTTCTTTTATCCAAGGTCCGGTGTATCCCGGAAAATAACAGTAGGCACAGCGCAGCCATCCGTCTCGAAAACAAGGATCTCATTATCCCCCTGTCGCAGCACGGGTGCAGGAATATACAAGGTTTTCTGAGGGCCTGCCGCATTGTAGTAACGGCCCACATTGAAGCCGTTGACCATACAAAAGCCCTTTTGAAAACCCGGCAATTCGATAAAGGTATCACAGGGCGCTTTGTCGATTTTCAGCGTGCCTTTATAGAATGCAGGTACATCCCCTTCTGCGGCATCCTGCCAGCAAAGGCCGGACACATCCTCCATAGGCAGACAATAGTGATCCCAGCCGAAATGGAATCGCCGCTCGATACGGATACCGCCCACGATGCCCTTCTGATCGAAAAGCTTCGGTCCGTAGTTGACGCGCCCCATATTCTCCACCAGAATATCCAGGCGGACCTTTTCTCCGGTGGCAAGGCCGATCTTCACTTCATCCATCCGCCGGGAACGCTCCCGGATGCCCGCCAGTTTTCCGTTTATGAAGATGTGGGCGCGGTCATGGAGCTGGGTAAATATCAGATCGTTCTCCTCAATGGGGCCTTCCACTTCAGTAGAGTACAGAATGTAGCCAAAGTCCTGCTCCAGCTGCTCCATAGTCTGCGGGTATGCCTTAAATACCGGCTGAGCAAGAGCGCAAAGGTTCTCCAGCAGCGGCGCGCACTGGGTCAGCTCCAGCGTACCGTAAGCTGCCTTGGGCGTATCCTTTACATCCAGATCCGGCGGCTGTACACCGGTGTTTTTTGCGATGGCATCCCGGATAGCATAATAGGTCTGCGTCAGATCGCCTGCCTCTGTCAGGGGCGCGCCGTAATCGTAGCTGGTGACAGTGGGGTTATATATCCCGTCGTGGTTGGCGCCGTTGGTAAAGCCGAAGTTTGTGCCGCCGTGGAACATATACAGATTAAAAGAGGCGTTGACAGCAAAGAAATCATCGATCATATCCGCAAGCTCACGGGTCTTTCGGTCATGGTTTTCTCCGTACCAGTGGTTAAACCAGCCGCCCCAGAATTCGCCGCACATCAGCGGCTGATTGGGCTTAAATTTATGGAGTTTTCCCAGTTTCAGCTTTACATCGCCGCCAAAGTTTCCCACTGCCAACAGCTCCGGCAATGTACCGCCGCTGAGCATAGACAGCAGCGTGCCGTCAGAGGTAAAGAGCAAGCAGTCGATGCCGTTATCCCGGTAAAGCTGCGCCACCTTACGCAAATATGTCTTATCGTCGCCGTAGCTGCCGTATTCATTTTCCACCTGCACCATAAACACTCTGCCGCCGTTGGTGCAAAGGTGGGGACGGATCCGATCGAACAGTTCCTTATAGAAAGGTGTCACCTTCTCCAAGTACAGCGGATCATCGCAGCGCAGGGCGATATTGGGATATTTCAGGAGCCAGGAGGGCAGCCCGCCAAATTCCCATTCGGCGCAGATATACGGGCCGGGCCGGATGATCACATTCAGTTCCAGCTCCTCCGCAATGGAAATAAAGCGCTCGATATCCAGCATACCGCTGAAGTCAAACCGGCCTTCTCTTCGCTCGTGGAGATTCCAGCAGGTGTAGGTCTCCACCGTGTTAAAGCCGCAAGCCTTCAGCTTCAACAGGCGATCATACCAGTACTCCGGCACAGTACGAAAATAATGGATCGCGCCGGAAATAATGGTGTAAGGCTTGCCGTCCAAAAGAAAATTGTCCTTATCATATGTAAGCATCGGCATAGAAAATACTCCTTTGCATTTATATCGACAGTTGATAAATATATCATATCACTCTAATATCTATTCGTCAACAAGGAAAACCAAACGCCGGCATACCGCAAAAATCAGAAAAATGGACATTGAGGTGCGCTATATGTGTTCAAATCTGTATTATCTCAAGTTGCGTTTCTCTTTCCCATATATTATAATAAAAAATCATACAGATGGGGGTTTTGCTATGAAAACCGCATACGACCATATCAAGCATCTGATACAAAATACAGCGCCGTCCCTTTCCTATAAGGGCGGTGATATGGCGCAATGGAAGTGCGACGCCCGGGCAAAGCTGAAAGAGCTGCTGGGCCTTGACCGTTTTACACTGTGCGATCCGGATCTGCAGATCGAGTACACGAAGGACGCAGAAAACGCTCTGGAGATCCGCTTTGCCTTTCAAAGCGAGGAAGGCTATCGCGTCCCCTGCCATTTGCTTTTACCCAAGGGTGTGAAAAATCCGCCGCTTATGATCGCCCTGCAAGGGCACTCCACCGGAATGCACATTTCCCTGGGGCGCGCGAAATATCCCGGTGATGAGGAGATGATCCGGGACGGTGACCGTGACTTTTGTATCCGTGCGGTGCAAGAAGGATTTGCCACCATTGCGTTGGAACAGCGGAATTTTGGTGAATGCGGCGGTGATGAAAACGGTCCCGGCTGCCTGGAACCTGCCCTGACTGCCCTGCTGATGGGCAGAACAACGATTGCCGAACGGGTTTGGGATGTAATGCGGTTGATCGATGTGGTGGAGCGCCATTTTGCTGATAAGGTAGATACATCCTGCATCAGCCTGATGGGAAACTCCGGCGGTGGCACCGCCACTGCATACACAGCAGCGTTAGAGGACCGGATTGTACTGGCTATGCCTTCGTGTGCTATGTGCACCTTTAAGGATTCCATCGGTGCTATGTATCACTGCCCGTGCAACTATGTGCCCCATATGGCGGAGTTTTTTGATATGGGCGATCTGATGGCAATGGCCGCGCCCAAATACTTCGTGCAGGTAAACGGTGTAAATGACCCCATTTTCCCCTTGCCCGGCGCAGAGGAGGTCTTTCAAAAAGGCTTTGCTGCCTACCGGGATCTGGGAATCGAAGATAAAGCAATTCTTATCAAAGGACAAGGCGACCACCGGTTTTATGCAGATGACAGCTGGCCGGTTGTACACAGGCTTTTAAGAAGATAATCAGAAAAAGAACACCACCCTAACGAGCAATGTCATTAAGCTAAGAGAAAAATGTCATTCCGAGCCAGTGCGCACACTGGCGTGGGAATCTCTAAAACCGGAGTTAGTCCGGGAGATTGCCACACCAGTGACACGGTCACTGGTTCGCAATGACACTAACTTAATGACCTTGCCCTAACGGGTGGTGTTCTTTTGTGTAGTTTGAACGCAATAACACAAACGAAATGTGTATGAAAACCGTAACTTTCTTATTAATCTGCTTTTATGATCTTATATAAATGCGTGATATTTAAGTCTTCTTCCATATCAAGTCCGTGAGAACCACAATTACCGTCTATTTCATGGCAACCGTGATCCATGGCAAAGCCAAGCAGCGTATTGTGTTTTTTCCAATGCTGCTTGATCATTTCGCAGAAAGTTGCAAAAGAATGAACATTCGAACGGAGTTCAGCCAGTGCTGCAACAGACTCCGGACCGGTTTTATGCATTACGGAATCATAGTTTCCATTATATACAACCACGAAATCATATGTATCCTTCAAAATTATTTCCGCGGCTTTTGCGTTCACTTGATCGATATCATCATATATAAAATAATCCATATTGCGTCCAAGAAATATCTTTCCTAAACTGGCTGAGGCATACGCAACGATAACCGGTTTTTTATTCGCCCGTATCAGGGCATCAAATAGGGTATCAATTTGAATTGTTGGTTTTTCATATTTTTGTATGCCATGTACCAAAGGTTGTGCACCCGTATACATTGTGGCAAAGCAAACAGGAGTTACCGACGGCATCACCGTACGAAGCGGCAGTTCCATCTCACAACTGTTTTTTGCTTCCAGAAACAGCTCAGGATACTTTTCATACAGCCACTGACCGATTGCGTCCGGGTTATACATAAAAATCCTGTCTGCCTTTTCCCCTTTTAAAGCTTTGTCAATATACCCGCACAAATCCATATTCGCTTTTGCTGCACATGCCGGTGATTCTATACCAAGCGCATATGCCAAGGCGGCACAAAGCGAATCTAATGATGTTTCATTTAACATAATACAATCACCTTTTATCTTAAGAAATCAATGGCGATGGCAACATAGGCCGCTACACCTTCCCATAAAACCGACTCGTCAACATCAAAACGCGGATTATGATTGGCCTCAGCAATCCCCTTTTCAACATTGTTGGTATGCAGAAAGAAATATACAGCCGGAGCCTTGGATGCATAATTAGCAAAATCATCCGAACCCATTAGAGCTGAGGCTGTTCTCGTAACCACTTTATTCTCTCCAAGTACCCGTGCAATTGCTTTTGCCACAAACTCGCTAAACTTTGGATCATTCATAACAGTCTGTGAACCTTTTGTTATATTCACATCGCATTGCGCACGAAACGCTGTAGCAATGTTTTGGGAAATGCAAGTCAGTCTTTCGCCGATTCTATTGCGTATTCTTTCATCCTGAACGCGTATGCTGCCCTTGAGCACGGCCATATCGGGAATAGTATTGTGATCAACGCCCGCTTGAAAGCTGCCAAAACTTACGACAGCAGCTGTGCCAGCCGGTAATTCCCTTGCGGAAATTTCCTCACAGGCATTAACAATTCTTGAGGCTATCAAAATAGGGTCGATGCCTTTTTCCGGAAAAGCTGAATGTGTACCTTTTCCACGAATTGTAATCGTAAACTTGTCCTTACCGGCACTTACAGGACCAGGTAAGACAATGATATCCCCTGCATTATGATCATCTCCAGCGAGATTTCCTATATGCAAAGCACAAATAGCATCTACACCGTCCAAAGCACCGCGTGCAACCATCTGCTTTGCACCGGTACCGGTTTCCTCTCCGGATTGAAATAAAAGGCGAACCGTGCCATTCAATTTATCCTTCTGCTCATTGAGAATTTCTGCTGCAATCAACAGTATCGCCACATGGGCATCATGACCGCAGCCGTGCATTTGTCCGTCTATTTGAGACTTGAAAGGCAGGTCGATATCTTCGTTGATATGTAAGCCATCCATATCGGCACGAAGGGCTATAATTCTCCCCTCTTCTCTGCCCTTTATCTCAGCAACAAGACCATCATCGTTCGGATTGACGGTATACGGAACTCGAATTTTATCGAGAAAATCACAAACGATTTTCCGTGTTTTGGGCAAATCACCACCGATTTCAGGAACCTTGTGAAATTCACGACGAAGAGCAATCAGCCTATCTTCCCTTTTCTTTATTTCTCTCAAAAACGAATCAATCAAGCCAAACACCTCATTTCCAGAAAATTATACCACATCAGCAATTGATGCGCAAGCGATTGCGCAGTAAATTGCATCGCAGGTGTGAATATTATCATTGCGAAATATATAATCTGCAGCTGATGAACTGCGCTTTTGGTGATGATATACACGCTGTGCGTAATGATACCATTGTATTCGCAATGGATAAAAATGAACGAATTAATCGCTTTATGCTTTTTGCTCCCCTTGTATACTATAATAAGGTTGCGCTTCGCGCCTTTGTCCGTCTTACTGTTGCGGTGTCCTATGCGCACAAAAGAAATCTGAAAGGCACCACCCGTCCGGGTGGTACCTTTTCAAGATTCCCAATTGAGAAATCAGTCTTCCTTTTTGTCTCTAATATCTCTAAGTAAATCCTCTACATCCTTTTTATGCTTTTCTTCAGCATTTTGTTGAGCAAATGTGCCAAAGCCCATCAAACCGCCTAAAATGGCCGCACCAATAATCCAACCCACACTGCCACCGCCAACAGCGCCTCCTACAATACCACCAAGGATTGCACCAACAATAAATCCAACCATAAAAAATACTCCTTATATCTGTTATTTGCCACAGGCTAACAATATTGTACTCAGTTCTTGAGTATTTGTCAATACTCAACATTAGAGTATGTTAAACTCGATAAAAACATTTGGAGTATAAATATGGATTATCGTATGCGTATGCGAGCCCTTCGTGAGGATAATGACCTTACACAAAAGGAAGCCGGAATGCTAATCAATAAATCCCAACAGGGCTATAACCATATTGAATCAGGTCGAGCCGAATTAAAAATTGAAGATCTGATATCGTTATGTAAGTATTATAAGGTAACAGCAGACTATTTTATCGGCCTTTCAGAAAAAAAGAATCGTTAAAGTATAACAACAGCACCGCGCTGTATTTCTGGTTGTACTTTTTAATCAAAACGCCCTCTACCTGATGGGTCAGTCTACTTAAAAAGATGCACAGCAACGGCATATTTCTCTAACTCCTCCGCCTACATCCAGCCAAGTACAAAATCTTCTGTTGTCTGCAAGACATCCGCTTCCAGATCACTGTTGCAGCTTATATTTTTCAGTTCCACTGCGCCTTCGCTTCTGGAGCGAATGAGGCATGCGCCCTTAAAACCATCAATCTTCATATTCTCCAGCTGAATCTTCTTATAATTGCATGCACGGATCAGTTCTGCGCAAGACGCATCCTGACGCATTTTCACCGAAATATTTTCCATCGTCAATGAAACCGGATTCGTCTGTGTGCCGTAAACGGTCATAGGCATCGCAATGCCTTCTGCCTGGACATTTTTGAAGGTAATATCCCGCAGAGGACGGTAGCGTTGCCAAACCTCGCTGCCGGAGAAATTATAGTGCAGAAAACGGTCTGCGCCAATGATCCGGCAGTCCTGGATGATGATATTACCCGGCTCTTCAGGAATAGGAACGGAATAGTCGGCATAGTAAGTAAAGAAGCTGAGCATATTGTTTCTTGCCCGGTCCCCGGTAGCCATAGTGCCGTTGGCCTTTTCTTCCTTGCTCAGCGCGCCGCGGAAGGCATATTTGCCCGGAGCGTAAGCCTTACAATTCTTGATCAATACATTTGTACCGCCGAAACGGAATGCGGAACAAGCACAGTTCAATAAACAGTTGTCCACAAACACATTGGTATTGCCAAAGCCGGCAATGCAATCGTCACCGGTATAGAATTCGCAGTCCGTAATCGAAATATTTTTGCACACTGCCGCATCAAAGCCATCGTGACCGGCCTCAACCGTCAGATTCTTTGCTGCAATATTTTCACAGAACAGCAAATTATGCGCCCAGTTTGCGCTGTTTTTGACAGTATAACCCCGCAATTCAATGTTTTTCACATTGAAAAAGCAGATTGCGTGAGGGCCGCGGTAAAGCTCTTCGCCGATCTCATCAAAACAGTTATCCCCATCGATCACAGAGCCTTCTTCACCGATAATCGCCACATTCTGCGCATCAATTGCCCGGATCAGAGCATTGTTCCAACGGCTGCCGGGAATGCGCTTGAAGCGGTAGCGGCTGTCATTTTCGTCATACGCTGTCTCACCGTGAATCGTCCACAGGGGTACATATCCGGCATCGGTAATCTGCTCCGGTTTAAGCGGCTCGAGCGTATCATTGACATAGCCATAGTACTGCTCCGGGTCACGAACACCCTTAATAACGGCGCCTTTCAATAAATGCAAGGTAATATCCGAGCGCAGACGGATGCCACCGGTGAGGTAAATACCCTCCGGAACAACAACCTCGCCGCCACCCTGCAAAAAACAGTGGTCAATAGCCGCCTGCAGCGCAGCTGTTTGCAGTGTGCCATCGCACCTTGCGCCAAAATCTAAAACGGACACAGATAATTTCATAATCTGTCACCTCAGCAACTTTTTTCTATATCATAACACATTTAATGCTTTTCGCAAGTCAGAAAGAGCATTGATTCAGCCAAATAGTGCAGCTATCAATTGTAGGTTAGGTAAAAATGTGGTAATTTTCGCTATCCTTAGTCAGTAAGGGACAAGTTGCTGATCTGTAGTTCTTTGGTGCAGATGCACCAAAGAAAGCCAATAAAAAAGGACATCCAAACGGATATCCTTTCTTCTGGTTGTCCTAATTGTTTATAATAAGGTGGCGCTTCGCGCTTATGTCCGTCTTACTGTTGCGGTGCCCTGCGTGCGCCTTGGCACGAATGCTTGCGTTGCGCATAGTCCGTTTGGGGTATCCGATATCTTCCTTGCCGATAAATCGGCCGCGTCAGCTATCGACCCCGGCACACGCTTATGCTCCGCTGCATCTGCCACTGGCAGCGCGGAGCAACGCGGCCGCTGCCACTCGCTCAGGTCGCTCCTCCCGCCACAGGCGGCGCTCCCATCGCTCCCTACCTCCTTCGCTACGCTCAGTCGGTAAGGGGCAGGTTGCTGATCTGTAGTTCTTTGGTGCGGATGCACCAAAGAAAGCCAATAAAAAAGGACATCCATTTGGATTTCCTCCTTTTGATTGTCCCACTTGATTATAATAAGGTGGCGCTTCGCGCCTTTGTCCGTCTTACTGTTGCGGTGCCCGACATCTGCCTGCGTCGACGGTGCTCCTTGGCAGCTGTCGACCGCTGCCACCCGCTCAGGTCGCTCCTCCCGCCACAGGCGGCGCTCCCATCGCTCCCTACCTCCTTCGCTACGCTCAGTCGGTAAGGGATAGATTGCTAAGCTGTAGTTCTTTGGTGCGGTTGCACCAAAGAAAGCCAATAAAAAAGGACATCCGTTTGAATGTCCTTTTTTATTGGCTCCCCTTGTTGGACTCGAACCAACGACCTGCGGATTAACAGTCCGTCGCTCTACCGACTGAGCTAAAGAGGAATGTTTGTGTTGGCATTACCTATCTTCCCGGGCAGTCGCCCGCCAAGTATTGTCGGCGCAGATGTGCTTAACTTCTGTGTTCGGGATGGGAACAGGTGGACCCACATCGCAATCAATACCAACTAAAACCGATGGCATTTGAGCCATCTTATCTATGTCAAAGCGCGCTGCGCTCTAACAGTAAGGAAATTATAGCACCAAGCATTCCTTCTGTCAAGAAGAAAGTTGGTGACCCGTACCGGATTCGAACCGATGTTAACGGCGTGAGAGGCCGCTGTCTTAACCACTTGACCAACGGGCCATTGGTGCACCTTCACGGACTCGAACCGGGGACCCACTGATTAAGAGTCAGTTGCTCTACCAACT
>JAZNQK010000040.1:0-5429 GCA_045590135.1 Faecousia sp. | reverse complement strand
CCATTAAGTTAGTGTCATTGCGAACCAGTGACCGTGTCACTGGTGTGGCAATCTCCCGGACCAACTCCGGTTTTAGAGATTCCCACGCCAGTGTGTGCACTGGCTCGGAATGACATTTTTCTCTTAACTTAGTGACATTGGCACAAACACGGCAGCTTTTTCTGAAGGAGTGGTTTTTTTGAAAACAGTGGTGATCACCGGCGGAAGCCGGGGTATCGGCGCAGAGGCAGCAGCGCAGTTTGCCGCCCGGGGTGACCGGGTGTACATCCTGTATGAAAAAGAACACGATGCCGCCCAGAAGGTTTGCCAAGCCACCGGAGCCACCGCCATTTGCTGCGATGTGGCAGATGCCCAGGCAGTAAAAGCAGCCTTTTCTCAGATCCCGGATATCGATGTTCTCATCTGCAACGCCGGCATCTGTTATTCCGGATTGATGCAGCAGATGACTGAGGCGCAGTGGGACAGGCTTTTTGCTGTAAATGTCAAGGGTATTTATCACTGCGTAAATGCGGCAATGGAAAGCTTTTTGCAAAAGCAGACAGGCTGCATCATCACCGTAAGCTCCATGTGGGGACAGGTGGGTGCCTCCTGTGAGGCTGCGTATTCTGCCACAAAGGGTGCGGTGATCGCCTTGAGCAAGGCTTTGGCACAGGAATTGGGACCCAGCGGTATCCGGGTCAACTGCATTGCGCCCGGCGTGATCCAAACGGATATGTGCGCCAATGTCTCCCCGGAGACTATGGAGCAGCTGCGTCAGGAAACTCCGGTGGGCAGAAACGGTACACCGGAGGATGTTGCCGGGGCTATGCTGTATCTGGCAGATGCCGGATTTGTTACCGGGCAGGTGCTGCCGGTCAACGGTGGCTATGTACTTTAAGGAGGAATTGTTATGAAGATCGCAATTGCTTGTGACCACGGTGCATTGGAGCTTAAAAATGTTCTCATCGAAAGACTGCAAAAGCAGGGTCTTACTGTGTGCAACTTTGGCACAGATACCTTGGACAGCTGTGATTATCCGGACTTTGCCGGTGCAGCCGCCAAGGCTGTTGCCGCGGGAGAGTGTGAAAAGGGCATCGTTCTTTGCACCACCGGCATCGGCGTGTCCATCACCGCCAACAAGATCAAGGGTATCCGCTGCGCGCTGCTGTCGGATGTGATGTCTGCCCGGATGACCCGGGAACACAATGACACCAATATGATGGCCATCGGCGCAGGTGTTGTCGGCACCATGCTGGCCTGCCAGATCGTGGATACCTGGCTGGGCACACCGTTCTCCGGGGAAGCACGGCATCAGCGCCGCATCGATAAAATGATGGCGCTGGAAGATTAAAAGCGCAAAATAGGCAAAAATAAAAACTGTCATTGCGAACCAGTGACCGTGGTGCTCCGCGCAGCGAATCATAAATATTTATGATTGCCGGGGGCAATCATACTTTGATTCGGTCACTGGTGTGGCAATCTCCATAACCTTCAGGAGATTCCCACGCCAGTGTGCGCACTGGCTCGGAATGACAGTTTATTTTTTAAGGCTTGCAACAAGCTCCAACAGCTTTTCCAAGGGCAAAAGCTTTGCACGGCGATCCATTTGTTTCAGCAGCTGCTCCAAACGGATGCTGTGTTGGGCTGCCGGCAGGGTGCTGTCTGCCGCGTAACGGATGTATGGGCAGGCAGGAATCGGCTGACGGCCAAACCGGCGGGCAAACCGCTTGTGAACATTCAGCGCCACTGCATAGGGGGCGACCTGGTGGAAATATTCGGGATTCTCCGCGCAGATGCGCTGCAGCTCCGTCTTGGAAACGGTGCGCAGATACCGACGCAGACCTAAGATCTGATTGGCGCTTTGCCGGCCCAGAGAAGTGCGCCGACCACCGTAGGCATAAAACACAGACGCAAACAGAATGCCGATCAAGACCCAAAGGGTTGCTGCAAAAGCCTCTGCGGCGATGCCCAAAAGCAGCCACAGCAGACACATGGCCAAATAAAGATATCCGCTGATACTGCTGCGCAGGAACAGCTTGCAACCACAGCCAAGCAAATAATAACAGCTGACGGCACCCAGCACAGCCAAAAGGATGACCCAAAGAATGCTCAGAGCGCTGCCGCCGCTAAGTAAAATACCGATACCGGCACCGCCAAAGGCGCCGATGCCGCTGAGAAGGAAACGCAGCACCACCGGATTTCCGGAGGTGGGACGGATCAGCTCCTGCAAATTAGGCTTCTTTTTAGCAACGGCACGCACAAGCTGGGCATAGTGCAGAGCGCCGGTGTCCACCCGATCCCGTTTGCCGAAAAGGCTGCGCCAGATCCGCTGCTCTGCTTCGCTGCGCTCGTTGCCCATTTCCATTTGTTTGTATAAAATCACTCTGCCGGACCGGTCCGGCTGGATCATAAGATATCCAAGCTGCGCCCAGGAAAGGACCATCAGCGACAGGTCCGCCCCCTGCTGGCACAAAATGCTGCCAACCTCCCCGGCGGTGTGTCCCTGAGGCGGCTGGGTGGTATGCTGCCGCCACAAAGGCAGGCAGCGCAGAAAGATCAGCCAGTATAAAAATGCCAGCGCAGCGCACACGATCATAGCCACAGTGCTGAAATCTGTGTTTTGCAGCTGCACCACCGGCTGGGGAAACATCTCCTCGGTTACGCCCATGGACAAAGCCAAAGTCTCGTGGTCCTTCAGCGGGGAGTGAAAGCTGCCGGTGATCATCGCCCCATCCACAGTAAAGACCATATCCTTTTCAATATCAGTCTGGTGATAGCCGCTGGAGAAAATGGGATCGCCGGTGATCTGCCCGGGCATGGTCACGGAAAAATCCATATTGGAAATGCCATAGGCAAAGCCCGACAGCAGCGGCAGCTGCAGGGAAAGTTCCCCCTGCTCATCCGCAACCACCACATCCGGCAATGTATAGTTGACAGCAAGGGTAAAATCACCTAACAGATTTCCCATTACCTTGCTCAGGTCGATGTTGCGCACATCGCCTGACTTGCTTGCGCGGACCCGGGAGCCGTTTACGGTGATGTTGGTGGCCTGCGCCGGCAGCGGCAGCTTCAGAGAGTCCACGGCACTTTCCAGATGCAGCGTTACGGACAGGGTGACCTGACAGCTTTCGTCGGATGCAACGGTGGCATAGCAGCTGACGGTAGATGCGCCGGTTGCCGCGCTGACACTGAAGGCAGATGCAAAAATCAACGCAAAAGCAAAAACAATAAGCAGCCATTTTTTCATAACCCTGTCCTCCTCTCTGTGAAAAAAATGATAGAATAGCCATGTTTGTGGCTATTCTATCATAAACAGGTATAATTTGCAATATCAGTTCACACGACTGCGCAGCAGCATTTCCACCATATCCATCGTCTTGGCTGCGTCAGCAATGGTGCACATAGGTGTGCGGCCCTCCAGGATGCTTTCCACAAAATCGATATCCTCGCTCTTGTAGCCATAGTACTGGTGGTACTTATCTCCACCGGCAACCTCCGTGGCATACAGTGTTTCCACATTTGTCTGGTTCACACCGGCAGCAGCTGCGGAATAAATGGATGCGCCGTCACCGTAGACGATGGTAGCGCTGCTGTCTCTGCCGGGGAAACCGATGTCGATAAAGGCGCTGGCTCTGGGTCCGTGGATCTCAATATCGTGGACACGGGCAGCGGCTTGATAATTGGAGCGCAGGGTGCCGGTGATGCCGTTTTCAAATATGATCACACTGTTCCAGGCGTTGTCCACAGGAGAATCGCCGTAACGGCCGACCACTGTGCCCGCAGAAACAGGCTCTGCGCCTGCAATATAGCGCACAACATCAATGGCGTGAACGATATCGCAGTTATATGCACTTGCGTAGTGCCAGGCGTCGGCAATGTCGCTGATCTTCATAAAACGGCCGTCTACCTGCACGATATCGGTAACAGCGCGCATACGCTTCAGCACTTCCTGCACCAGAGGAATGTGACGGCGGTTCATGGCAACGGCGGCGATCTTACCGGTACGCTGGGAAACACGCGCCAGGGAATGGGCCTGATAGGCATCGATGCCGGCAGGCTTTTCCAGCATCACATGGAAGCCGGCTTCCATTACTTCCTTTGCCACCCGGTAGGTCTTATCCGGCTGCACAAGGGCAAAGACGGCATCCATCTCTTCATTTTTCAACATTTCGTGGTGCAGGGTATAGATCTTGGGGATCCCGTATTTTTCAGCCATTTCCCTGGCTTTTTCTTCGTGATGGTCGCAGATGGCCACCACTTCGCAGTTTTCAATTTCAGACAGACTGGGCAGATGCACATTTCGGCAAATACCGCCGGCACCGATAATACCGATCTTTAATTTTTTGGACATACAGACTCCTCCTAATAATCAAGACAAATGTAGGCGTACCCCTTTACTTCCGGGTACGCCTGCATTATAATAACTTTGCCAACAATGCGCAAGCAATCGTCAAAAATGGGCAAATTTACAAAAAAGACTGCGCAGTTTCAGGATAAAATGCGCAAACAGGGGACGCAGAAGATGTTTAAGAATGAACGCTTAAGAGAGATCATGAATATCCTCCGGGAGGAGGGCTATGCCACGGTGGAAATGCTCAGCCAGCGGCTGTACATCAGCCCCTCCAGTGTGCGCCGGGATCTGACCCAGCTGGAAAAACAGAATCAGGTGCGCCGCAGCTACGGCGGCGTAGAACTGGCGAAAAACAACTCCCGGGCAGTGCCATTCTCTATGCGAATGGAGCAGCGCGTGGAGCAGAAGCGACTGATCGCCAAAAAAGCCGCGACGCTGGTGCGGGAAAAGGACATCGTATATCTGGATCAGTCCTCAACTGCGCTGTATCTTGCACAGGAGCTGGCAGACAGCAAAAAAATCACCATTGTCACCAACAATATGGAGATCCTCAACAGCATCTATTCTCTGGATAACATCACCATCTATTCCAGCGGCGGAAGTTTGGCAAAGCCCTTCAAAAGCCTTACCGGCGAGGAGGCCGCAGCGACTTTTCGGCGGATGCGGGCAGATTTCGCCTTCTTTTCTACCCAGGCGCTCTCCCCTGAGGGTGTGATCTATGATGACCTTTTCGCCGAGGTTCTGGTGCGCCAGGCGATGCTGGAAAACGCAGATAAAAAGGTGTTTTTGTGCGACCGGGAAAAGTTCGATAAATACTCCGGCTACCGTCAGTGCGCCCTGGATCAGATCGATTATATGATCAGCGATGTGCCCTGCCGGGAGCGCTACGGCCGTTTTGCCCCCCATTTGCAGTTTTTGTAAGACAAGCAAATTCCGGTTTGACGCGCTGTCGCGCAAATTGAGAATTGAGAATGGAGAATTGAGAATTAAGGTATTTCCTCCGGAAATAATTTAAATAGTTGCCGTAGGCAACACAATAATTCTACATTCTTCATTCTCCATTCTACATTATTTCAGTTTGTCGAGCAGATACATCTGC
>JAZNQK010000039.1:0-25952 GCA_045590135.1 Faecousia sp. | reverse complement strand
TGACGCGCTGTCGCGCAAATTGAGAATTGAGAATGGAGAATTGAGAATCAAGGTTTTTCCTCCGGAAATAATTTAAATAGTTGCCGTAGGCAACACAATAATTCTACATTCTTCATTCTCCATTCTACATTATTTCAGTTTGTCGAGCAGATACATCTGCTCGACAAACTGAAATTTGACTGTTTCTCTTCTATCTGTTATAATATGCGCAGATATTTGACCATTACGAGGTTTTACTATGGAAGAAATGATGTTTAAGGATCTGGGACTGTCTGAGGCGATGCTGAAAGCCTTGGAGAAAAAAGGCTACGGCTATCCCACCACCATTCAGCAGCAGGCTATCCCGCCTTTTATGCAGTGGCGGGATGTGATCGCCAAAGCGCCCACCGGCACCGGCAAGACCTTTGCCTTCGGCATTCCTATGATCGAGCATATCGACCCTGCGTGCGGTGATGTGCAGGGACTGATCCTGGCGCCTACCCGGGAGCTTGCCATTCAGATCGGCGACGAGCTGCGCGGACTGCTCACTTATTACCAAGGCATTCGCGTGGCTGTGCTATACGGCGGCGCCGGGATCGTGGGTCAGGCAAAGCAGCTGGAGAAGAAGCCCCAGATCGTGGTGGCTACCCCCGGCAGACTGATGGACCACTATAACCGGAAAAACATTCGCTTAGACAAGATCCAGACTGTGGTGCTGGACGAGGCTGACCGGATGCTGGATATGGGTTTCTTTAAGGATGTGACCCGGATCATTGAAAAGGTAAAGAACCGGAAGAACTTAGGTCTTTTCTCCGCTACCATCTCCCAGGAGGTAATGACGGTCTCCTGGATGTATCAGCGGGACGAGGTGGAGATCACCGTACAGCCCAGGCAGGAGGACCGGCCTGACATCGATCAGTATTCCATTACGGTGACACCTTTGGAAAAAGCAGAGACTACCCTGCGGCTGATCCGCACCCAAGGGTATGACCGGGTGATGATCTTCTGCAATACCAAGCATATGTGCCAGCGGCTTTCTGATGATTTCCGCCGGGCAGGCGCTGACTGCGACTGTATTCACGGCGACATCCGTCAGAGCCAGCGGGAAAAGACAATGCAAAAATACCGGGACGGAAAGCTCTCCATTTTAATTGCCACAGATGTTGCCTCCCGGGGTATTGATGTGGATGATGTGGATTGCGTTATTAACTTTGATATTCCCGAGGAGAACGAATACTATGTCCACCGCATCGGCAGAACAGGCCGGGCCAAGCGCAAGGGTGTTGCCTGGTCCATCGTGGGAAATTTCCCGGAGAAGGCCAAGCTGGACGAGATCGCAAAATTCTCCAATTATCAGATCAAGCCTATGCTTCTGGGCAATGACGGCACGCTGACGGAAGAAACAGTCCAAGCTCCTGTCATTAAGAAGCGTTTCCGTTGAACCCCCGGGAACAGGGTTTCCTGCTGCTGAGCAGCCATTTGGGAGATCCTGCACGAAAAGTCCTGACAGATGCGCAGCTGCGCAATCTTGCCCTACGGGTGCAGACCATGCACCGGCCCGACGAGGACCGGGAGCTGACTGTTACAGATCTGACGACTATTGGCTATGACCTTACCTCTGCCCGGCAGATCCTGCTGCTGCTCTCTCAGGAGGAACAGCTGAAATGGTATCTTGCTAAGGCGCAGCGGCTTGGCTGCCGGGTGCTAACCCGGGCAAATCCTGCGTATCCGCTGCAACTACGCCGCGCTTTAGGCAACGATGCGCCCGGCTGTATTTGGTATAAGGGTGATATCACTTTGCTGCAGCGTCCCGGGATTTCTTTGGTGGGCAGTCGGGATCTGCGGGCGCCTAACGCAGATTTTGCCAAGGAAGTAGGCGAACAGGCTGCGCGGCAAGGATTTGTATTGATCTCCGGCAATGCAAGAGGCGCAGACCGGACAGCTCAGGATGCGTGTCTTGCCCACGGCGGCTGTGTGATCAGTGTGGTGGCCGATCAGCTGCATAAATACAAGCCCCGGGAAAATGTCCTTTATATCAGTGAGGATTGCTTTGATCTTCCCTTCTCCTCCCAGCGGGCGCTGCACCGCAATCGGGTGATCCACGCTTTAGGCAGCAAGGTGTTTGTCGCCCAATGCACAAACGGCAGCGGCGGCACCTGGTCCGGAACGCTGCAAAACCTGCGAAACGGCTGGAGCCCGGTGTTTTGCTATGACGACGCTTCCGACGGTGCTCTGGAGCTGATGAAAAGAGGCTGCACCGGTATCGGCTTCTCCCCTTTGGAAAATATACATACTTTATGAATTTTCGACCAATGACGGTACACACTATCATTGGTCGATTTTTATTGGGGAGGTCGTTTTTATGTGTGGGATCGTAGGATATGCGGGCAGCAAGCAGGCTGCACCTATTTTACTGGATGGGCTTTCCCGGCTGGAGTACCGGGGTTATGATTCTGCAGGTATCTGCGTTTTTTCACAGGATGGCTTGCGGATCGAAAAAGCAAAGGGTCGGTTGCAGGTGCTGCGTCAAAAAACAGACAACGGCAATCTGCTGCAGGGCAACAGCGGCATCGGGCATACCCGTTGGGCCACCCACGGTGCGCCATCGGATACCAACAGTCACCCCCACCTTTCCTATAATAAAAAAATCGCCTTGGTCCACAACGGGATCATCGAAAATGAGGCAGCGCTTCGCTCCTGGCTGGAAGAAAGAAAGGTCGCCTTTTATTCCCAAACCGATACGGAGGTCATTGCCAATCTTATCGGTTATTATTATGACCGGGAACGGGAGCTGACTGCAGCCGTGCGCCGGGCGCTGGCGCGGCTGGAAGGCAGCTATGCATTGGGCATCTTGTGCCAGGAGCTGCCCGGGACAGTGGTAGCTGTGAAAAAGGACTCTCCCTTGATCTTTGGCTTCGGAGAGAACGAAAATTTCATTGCCTCGGATGTGCCTGCTGTTTTGAAACACACCAACCGGGTGGTATATATGAACGATGGGGAGATGGCAATTTTCACCGCCAACGCCGTTGTGTTTTTAGATGCTGCCGGGGATAAGATCGAAAAGAAGGCAGAAACAGTCAAATGGTCCTTAGCCGATGCCCAAACAGGTGACTATGAAAGCTTTATGCTCAAGGAGATCTTTGAGCAGCCAACGGCTGTGGGCGATACCGTCGCTTCCCTGCTTAAAGATGGGCGTATCTGCTTTGACGGTTTTTCCCTGACAGCAGAATATCTGAAAAGCATCCGCAGGATCTGCTTTGTTGCCTGCGGCTCTGCCTACTATGTATCCATTCTCGGGAAATACTGCATAGAAAAAGCGTGCAGCATCCCTGTGGATACGGTGATGGCTTCGGAGTTTCGCTACAGCGAACCTGCTGTGGATGAACGGGATCTGGTCATTGCAATCAGTCAGTCCGGAGAGACTGCCGACACACTGTCAGCCCTCAGGGAGGCAAAGCGACGGGGCGCAAAAACCTTAGCAATTGTCAATGTAATCGGTTCTGCCATTGGCAAGGTAGCAGACAATGTGATCTACACCCAAGCAGGTCCGGAGATCGCGGTTGCCACCACCAAAGCCTTTTCCGCGCAATTGGCAGCTGTTTATCTGCTGACAGTGCATATAGCCGAAACACTAAAAACCATATCCGGTGACGATAGCAAAGATATTCTCCATTGGCTGCAAAAGCTTCCACAGCAGATAGAAGCTGCCCTGGGTGCAGATATGCTGACAAAATGTCAGTACTATGCAAACCGCTACTGCGGTCACCACAATGCCTTTTATATCGGCAGAAATTCAGACAGCGCCATCTGTCAGGAGGGCAGTCTGAAATTAAAGGAGATCGCATACTTGCACAGTGAAGCTTATCCTGCCGGAGAATTAAAGCACGGGCCGATCTCTCTCATCGAAAAGGGCACTCTGGTGGTAGCTTTGGCAACGGTGGATACGCTACTGGACAAAGTTCTTGCCAACATCCGGGAAGTCACCGCCCGAGGGGGCGATGTGCTGTGTATCACGCTGGAGGATCAGCTTGAAAAGTTTCGCACGGTTACGGAAAACTGCATCAGCGTTCCCCGGACTCACCCAATGCTCCAGCCAAGCCTGAGCCTGCTTCCTTTGCAGCTTTTTGCCTACTATGTGGCAGTGAACCGAGGCTGCGATGTGGACAAGCCACGAAATTTAGCAAAATCCGTAACGGTGGAATAAACTGAAATAATGTAGAATGGAGAATGTAGAATTATTGTGTTGCCTACGGCAACTATTTAAATCATTTCCGAAGGAAAAACCTTGATTCTCAATTCTCCATTCTCAATTCTCAATTTGCGCGACAGCGCGTTAAACCGGAATTGGGCGCAAAAAAAGTGCTGTTCACAGGAACAGCACTTTTCGTATTATCGAACAATGCGGACACGGAACACGCCGGGCAGAGCCTCCAGCTTTTGTGCAAGGTCTGCCGGTGCCGGATCGTCAATATCCAGCATAGTATATGCATACTCACCCTTGGAGCGGTTCAGCATATCGGAGATGTTGATGCCACACTCTGCCACAGCGGTAGTGAACCGGCTGATGGTGTTGGGAATGTTTCTGTGGAGCACTGCGATCCGACCCGCCTTTGTACACGGACCCATATCACAGGTGGGGAAATTGACGGAATTGACAATGTTGCCGTTTTCCAGATAGTTCATTACCTGACGCACTGCCATCACAGCGCAATTGTCCTCAGATTCGGCTGTGGATGCACCCAGGTGGGGGATCGCCACCACGCCCTCCATACCGGCAGTCCGGTCATTGGGGAAGTCGGTGATATAGCGCTTTACTTTACCGGAAGCAAGCGCTGCTTCCAGCGCATCGTCATCCACCAAACGGTCACGGGCAAAGTTAAGGATCACCACGCCGTCCTTCATCATAGCAAGGGTCTCGGCATTGATCATCTTCTCAGTGTCAGCAACCAAAGGCGTGTGCAGTGTGATAATATCGCACTTTTCGTAGATCTCCTCCCGGGTCTTTACGGGAATGATATCACTGTCCAAATGCCAGGCAGCGCTGATAGAGATGTACGGATCACAACCATAGACCTCCATACCCAGCTTTACTGCGGCATTTGCCACAGGGCCACCGATGGCGCCCAGGCCGATAACGCCCAGCTTTTTGCCCAGCAGCTCGCAGCCGGCAAATTTGGACTTGCCCTTTTCCACCTTCTTTGCCACATCGCCCTCATCCTTGATGGTCTGCACCCAGCGGATACCGCCCACCACATCCCGGCAGCCCAGCAACATACCGCACAGCACCATTTCCTTAACGCCGTTGGCATTGGCTCCGGGGGTGTTGAATACCACGATGCCCTTTTCTGCGCACTTATCCAGGGGGATGTTGTTGACACCGGCACCGGCTCTTGCGATGGCCTTTAAGCTGTCAGGCAGCTGTAAATCATGCATTGCAGCGCTGCGCACCATAATGGCATCTGCCTGCGCCATGTCCTCTGTTTTCTGATAGTTTTCGGTCCAAAGGTCAGTGCCCTTGGAGGAAATAGGATTAAGATAATGAATATTATTCATAAGGAAACCTCTCTCAGCTGTTTTCTGCTTCAAACTTCTCCATAAAGGCTACCAGCTTTTCAACGCCCTCGATAGGCATTGCATTGTAGATGCTGGCGCGCATACCGCCAACCACCCGGTGGCCCTTCAGATTCGCAAAGCCGGCTGCGGATGCCTCTGCCAGGAACTTTGCATCCAGGTCTGCATTGCCGGTAACAAAAGGCACATTCATCAAGGAACGGTCTTTCTTCTCCACGGTACCCTTAAACAGCTTGCTTCTGTCCAGGAAATCGTACAAAATTGCGGCTTTCTTTTCATTGTAGACCTTCATTGCTTCCAGTCCGCCCATCTTCTTGAGCCACTTGAACACCTTGCCGCAGATGTAGATGCCGTAAGCCGGCGGGGTGTTGTACATGGAGCCATTGTCGGCATGCGTCTTGTACTGCAGCATTGTGGGGGTGCCGGGAAGGGTGTCCTCAGTGATCAGATCCTCCCGGATGATGACAATGACCACACCGGCAGGACCGATGTTCTTCTGCACGCCGCCGTAGAGGATGCCGTACTTCGTCACATCCACAGGCTCAGACAGGAAGCACGAAGACACATCCGAGACCAAAATTTTGCCTTTTGTATTCGGAAGGGTCTTGAATTTTGTTCCGTATATGGTATTATTTTCACAGATGTACACATAGTCAGCATCCTCGCTGATAGGCAGATCCGTGCAATCCGGCAAATAGGAGAAGGTCTTATCCTCAGAGGAGGCAATGGCGTTGGCCTTACCGTACTTCTGGGCTTCCTTCCAGGCCTTCTTTGCCCACTGGCCGGTGATGATATAATCGGCAACGCCGTTTTTCATCAGATTCATAGGGATCATAGAAAACTGCAGATGCGCGCCGCCCTGCAAAAACAGCACCTTATAGTTATCGGGAATGTTCATCAGATCCCGCAAATCCTGCTCTGCTTCGTCGATGATCTTCTGGTAAGGCTTTGAGCGGTGAGACATCTCCATCACGGACATACCGGTGCCCTGATAATCCAGCATTTCCGCTGCAGCTTCTTTGAGCACTTCCTCCGGCAAAACCGCAGGACCTGCAGAAAAATTGTACACACGACTCATAGTTTTTTACCTCCCATTTTGTTCGCGATATAAAGACATTTGTCTTTTGGGATATGATAGCACTTTCCACTTCTTTTTACAATATGCTAAATGCAAGATTTTTGACCGTTTTCGCAGCCACTTTTTGCACGATTTGTACGCACTGTATGGTAAAATCTGTTAACATACTGTTTTCATTTCTTTTATTGTTCGTTCAGTAATGTTGGGTATACTAAACCTAACCACAGATAAAGGAGCATCTATTTTATGGACTATCAAAACGAAAACCAGTTTCCTTGGACATATGACGCACCCGAGAGCTATATCGTTGAGCCTCCGGAGCCGCCCAAGCCTGTTAAGAAAAAAGGCGGTGCAGGAAAGTTTATCGCGCTGGCTCTTTGCTGTTCCATCTTAGGTGGTATCGTAGGTGCCGGCGCAGTGATGCTGCTGCACGACGAAAATCCCTCCCAAAATATAGGCGGCGCTTCCAATGTGTTGGAGGGCGACCGGGAAAATGCCATCATCGACATTACCCAGATCGACACCAGTAAGGTAATGACACCGGCAGAGGTGTATGCGGTCAATGTCAATTCCACCGTCGGCATCACCACCTCCATCACCACCAACTACTGGGGCTATCAGACCACCGCTGCCGCTGCCGGTTCCGGCTTTGTGTTCAGCGATGACGGTTATATCCTTACCAACTACCATGTAGTGGAAGATTCCAGCTCCATCGATGTGCGGATGTATGACGGCAAGAGCTATGAGGCTGCTCTCATCGGCTACGATGCCAGCAACGATGTGGCTGTGCTGAAGATCGAAGCCACCGGACTCGTACCTGTTGTGTTAGGCGACTCCGAAAATCTGAATGTGGGTGACTCTGTACTTGCCATCGGCAATCCCTTAGGCGAGTTGACCTTCTCTCTGACCACCGGCACTGTCAGCGCCCTGGACCGGGAGGTCACGATGTCCACCGGCGTTACTATGAATCTTTTGCAGACAGACTGTGCCATCAACTCCGGCAACTCCGGCGGCGCGCTGTTCAATCTCTATGGCGAAGTCATTGGCATTACCAACGCGAAGTACTCCTCTTCTTCTAACAGTGAAGCTTCCATCGATAACATCGGCTTTGCCATCCCCATCAATGTTGCCCGGAGCATTGCCGAGAGCATTATTGAAAAGGGTTATGTATCCAAGCCTTATATCGGTGTATCTGTTATAGATGTCAGCGAGGAGACCCAAAGCTACGGTCTGCCGCAGGGTGCAGCGATCCGCAGCGTTGTGGAAGACAGTCCCGCCGAAAAGGCAGGTCTGCAGGTCAGCGACATCATTACCAAGGTGAACGATACGCCCATCACCGGTCGGACAGATCTTGTGCGGATCATCGGTGACAGCGCCATCGGCGAACCGCTGCTGCTGACGGTATATCGCGGTGGGCAGACAATAGAGCTTACTCTTACTGTAGGCGAGCAGATCCAGTCCGCATTGGAGCAGCAACAGCAACAACAGTCCCAGCAGTCCTCCGGTTTCCCCTTCTGGGGCTTCGGCGGATTTGGCGGCTGATAAATATGCAAGGGACGCACTTTGCGTCCCTTGTTTTTTATGGGGCAAATTCCGGTTTAACGGTCTGTTCGTTTACCTGTCATTGCGAACCAGTGACCGATGTCACTGGTGTGGCAATCCCCCGGTTAGAGCTTATTATTCAGGAGATTGCCACGCCAGTGTGAGCACTGGCTCGCAATGACAATGGGGACTCAACTGCTCGATAAACTGAAATATGACGATTGGCAAACGCGCGGCTATCCATTGGATCGCCGCGCGTTTACATTATTAACGAACAGTGTTGTAATAGTCAGATGTGAGCAAAAGATTGCTAATGGATATGAATTTCTGCGCTCTGTCGGCCATAAGCTGCATATATTCGTCGCTCAGGGACTTATTGCGCAGATTTTGTATGATCTGTGCTGTGCCGTTGGTATTGACCTTACAGGCTACACCGTCGCTGATCCAGCTGCCGTTGGGGAACAGCGCGTAGCCTTCATAGTTGGGGTCAAAGGCATCCTGCCCTAAATAATCGTAAGGCGCGTCGATCCCCAGCATATTCAGCACCGTCGGCACCAGATCTGCTGTGTTAAGGGTCTTATCCACCGTGATATCCGGGCAGTCAGCGTTCCAGATAAAGCAGGGAGTCTTTTCCAGCAAAAGCACATCGTCCACGCCGGAGTGTGCCAAAAGTTCCTCGGTATTTTTATAGCCGTAGGTATAGTGGTCTGTCATTGCCACGATCACTGTGTTCTCCAGCTGATCCTTTTGTGTCAGTTCTGTAAGGAGACGGGCGAACATATCATCCACTAACTTTGCCTTCAGCCGGGCACAGTCCTCTTCCTCGCTGCCGTACATACCCCTGTATTCCGGATACTGCTTTAAGCCCCAGTAGCTCAGCACCTCCCGGTACTTATAGCTCAGGTGTGCAGAGCGGGTAATGATGGTGTTGAAGCTCTGTCCTTCCCGGAAAAACAGCTCATTCAATTCCGGGATATCAAAAAGCAGGCAGTCGTCGTAAAGGGCATCCTTATCGCTGTTATAGTCGGCATAGCAGTTGTACTGATGATACCCCATTGCCGGTTCAAACACGCCGCGGCTGTAAAAATCCGGGTCATTATAGTGGAATACCTCGGCAGTATATCCGTTATTCACCAGCTGAGATGCAATGGATTGATCCCAGTCGTTGGTAACATAGTTGAACACATACTCACCGTTGGTGGGCAGGTAAATACCGGTGTTCATACAAAATTCCGAGTTGATGGTACGGGCGGTGCCATAGCCGGGTGTGTAAAAGTTGGCAAAATCAATACCGCTTTCACGCATTGCGTACAATGTAGGTGTATCCTCCGGGGTGATCATCCAGTCGTCGATGGACTCCATCAGCACCAGCACAACATTTTTGCCTGCGAAAATGCCGGTCAGGTCGTTATCCTGATGCGCACCTCTTTGGGCAAAGTATTCATCGATCTGCTTGGTCTGCTGCTTCAGCTCTGCCCGGTATGCCGGTGTCAGAGGATACAGCTCGTGTTTCCAAATATCCCGCCAGGTCATCTGATATACGCCGCAGATGTCATATAAATTTTTGGCATCGTACATAGTGGTGTAGGTTGCCCGGTAGGAAGAGGACTGGCCATACTCCGACCGTGTGCCCCAAATGTCCAGATCCTTCAGAAAAACCGCCTCCGGCAGCAGGCACAGCGCAGCGATGGATGCCGCAGTCAGCGCTATATAGGGGATCCTCACCGTGAAGGTACCCCGGATCTTGGGAAATTTCCAGATCAGCACGCCGCCCAAGGCAAGCAGCACGATGCCGCCCACCCACCAAAGGGGTACGAAGGCAGCCACTACATCCCCTAAAAAGTCTGCGCCTTCGCCGGCATAGAAAATGTCGCCCAGCCACATCATTCGGGTAAATATCCGGTAGTAAGCAGTTTCCGCCAGCGTCCAAACCAGGAAGAAATAATAGCTCACGCCGAAGAAGATCCGACCCCACAGTCGGGGCAGCAGCAGACACACAGATGCCAGCATGATCGCCCACACTGCGCCGAAGGCAAGGCAGGTATACTCACCCGGTGTCAGAAGCAGCGCAGCCAGGCCCTCCACAAGGAAGTAAGCTGTGGCAAGCATCAGAAGCTGACCAAGAAACACACCGATCCTTACAAAAACACGCAAAAGCTGTTCCTTTGATATAGAAAAAGTCTTTTTCGTCTGAACCTGAACTTTATTCCGGTAAGCAGGTCTTTTTTTGTTCTTTTTCTTGTACTTTTTACTCATTAACGGTTCCTCCGTTTTGCGATCGTAGTAATAGCATATCATAGATCACAGCGATTGTCTATCGGCGATATTTATCTCATAAGTAAAAAAATGAAAGCGGACACTATATTGTGTCCGCTGAATTCATTATGCTTTTCCGGCAGAACCGAAGAGGCGCATTTTTTCCATTGCCGCTTCCTTCACCCGTTGCAGCTTGATGGCGCACAAATCCTGATAGATCATTCCCTGATCCAGGCCCTCACGCATCGCTTTCTCTGCTGCAGTGCATATATCCGTGTAAATATTGACTTTTGAAATACCGCCGGCAATTACATTGGAAAAATCCTCGTCTGTCAATCCGGAGCCACCGTGGAGCACCAAAGGTGTATCCAATGCGCTGCGGATCTGTGCAAGCCGCTCAAGATCCAGTTTTGGTTTGTGCTTATATGCGCCGTGGGCTGTTCCGATGGCTATGGCCAGCGCGTCAACGCCGGTGTTTTCCACATAAGCGCACGCCTGATCCACCGTTGTGTACAGTTCCCGGGTATCCTCGTCACCGTTGACCGTATCACCCACATGACCGATCTCGCCCTCCACGGTAGCACCCATTGCGTGTGCCAGTTTTACAAGCTCTGCTGTTTCCCGGTAGTTGGTTTCGATGTCCTTGGCAGAAGCATCGTACATAATGCTGGTAAAGCCAAGCTGCAAGGCCTCCACGCAGCGTTCATAGGTCAAGCCGTGGTCATAATGGACAACTACGGGCACACTGGCGCGCTTCGCCAGTTCCACCATAGCCGGTGCCAAAACTTGCAAATCGCCAAAGGGCAGCAGCACCTCAGCCGTACCCACGATCACCGGCGAACGCAGTTCCTCTGCCGCTGCAATAACAGCGCTGAGCATTTGCGTATCAATGGTATTGAAAAGTCCTATTGCATAACCGCCTGCCTGTGCAGGCTTCAGCACATCTTTTAGATTTGCAAGCATATTTTTCTCCTATCAGACAGGATATCTGTCATAATCACTCATCATCTGCATCAGCGCGTCCCGGTGACGCACTCCACTCACGGAGTTTACCGCAAACAAGCTGCTGGCTGCTGCGGCTGAAGCAAACTCCAAAATCTGTATGTCGGTGTAACCGTTGTACAGACCGTACAGGCAGCCGGCGCAGAAGGCATCCCCTGCGCCCACACTTCCGGCAATTTTCTCCTTTGCAATACAAAGCGACCCCAGCTTGGTAAAGCTACCGTTTTCGCTTAAGCAGAAGCAGGCTTCCGGACTGTGTACGATCACCTTTTCCCGGACGCCGGCTTTTAACATTTTCTCCATTGCCTGCCGAATCACCGGAAGATTCAATTTGCCGTCGGGATATCTGGGATCACAGTCAAAGATCTTACAGCACTCGATCTCATTCATAATGGCATAGTCAGTATATTTCAACGCAGGCAGCACCTTTTCCGCATAATCTCCCACCGCATCACTGACCAGATCGATAGATGTCTTGATCCCCCGCTCCTTCACATAATGAAGGAATCTTGCCATCACCGTACCAAATTCCGGATCCGGTGCATCCAGCGCATCCAGCAGCAGGATATAACCGATGTGCAGCATCCTGCATTTCAACTGCGCTATCTCTGCCTTTCCCGGACAAAACCGGGCATTGGCACCGCGGAAGCTGAAGAAGGTACGCTCTTCACCGTTTTCGCTCATGACATCGCAAAAAGCGGTTTGGGTGTTTTCCAATATCTGCACCATATCGGTACTGACATAATGCTTTCGCAGTGTGGAAAGCAGGAATCTGCCGTTATCATCGTCACCCACACAGCCCATTACGGAAAGAGGGACAGACCGGTCGATCTTGGCAAGGTCAATAGCCGTATTGCAGGCGCAGCCACCTACCGCCTTGGTTACTGCGGTGATATATGTCAGCATTCCCCGTTGCGGATAAACAGGCAGCGACTTGACCCAGTCTACCACCATGCTCCCGGCAATGGTAATACCGTTTCGGGCGCCGGTCATCAGATAGTCAATGGAAACACCGAACAGTGCTGCCAGTATAGGAAATTGGGTGATCTCCGGATAGCCGGAACCGCTCTCCCAACGGCTGACCGTTTTGTCGCTGACATTCAAAAGCTCTGCCAACTCCGCCTGGGTGTATTTGTTGTCTTTTCGCAGTTGGGCAATGGTAGCACCAATAAGCTTTGCATCCATAGACCGCACCTCCTGTTATCCGCATTATAGCAGACTTTTTATCCCGGGTAAACCTACCTAAAGTATACATTAACCGCGGATTCTTGTCAATTTTGTAAATTTTTCCACGAACTCGAGAGATAAATCCGGCGCAGCAGCCTGGATTTCTATTGATTCCTGAGGATTTCGTGATACAATAATAAAAAAGATTCACAGGAGGTATATTCTATGGATTACAAGAAGCTGCAAAACGGCAGTGATATCCGGGGCGTTGCTTTGGAGGGTATTGCAGGACAAAATGTCAATCTGACGGAGCAGGTCTGCCGGGACATCGGCAGAGGCTTCGCCCTGTGGCTTTGTCAAAAAACCGGAAAAGGCAGCGGTCTGCGGGTTGCCGTGGGTCGGGACTCCCGGCTCTCCGGTGAGACCTTGAGCAGATGGCTCTGTGATGCCATGGTGCAACAGGGTCTTGCGGTCACGGATTTCGGTATGGCAAGCACACCGGCTATGTTTATGGCAACGGTGACCAAGGGCTATGAATTTGACGGCAGTGTGATGATCACCGCCAGTCACCTGCCCTTTAACCGTAACGGTTTCAAGTTCTTCACCTGTCAGGGTGGTTTGGAGAAGGCTGATATCGCCCAGATCCTTGCTTTCGCAGCAGGCTCTGATACCACCGGTCTGCCGGTGGGCAGCCTTTGCCTGGATTCCTTTATGGATACATATGCTGCCATTCTTGCCAACAAGATCCGTTCTGCCACCGGTGAAGACAAGCCTTTGGCTGGTTTTCGCATCGTGGTGGATGCCGGCAACGGCGCAGGCGGCTTCTATGCGGATAAAGTGCTGAAGCCCCTGGGCGCCAACACCGACGGCAGTCGCTACTTAGATCCCGACGGCAGCTTCCCCAACCATATCCCCAACCCCGAGGATAAAGAAGCAATGGCGAGCATCACCGAGGCTGTGAAGCAGACCGGTGCGGGTCTTGGCATTATCTTTGATACCGATGTGGGCCGGGCAGGCGCTGTGCTGTCTGACGGCAGTGAGCTGAACCGCAACCGGATCATCGCTATGCTGTCTACCATCCTCCTTCGGGAGCACCCCGGCACTACCATCGTCACCGACTCCATCACCTCCACCGGTCTTGCCAACTTCATTGCCGAAAAGGGTGGCATTCACCACCGGTTTAAGAGAGGCTACCGCAATGTAATCAACGAGTCTATCCGTCTGAATAACGCAGGTCAAGACAGTCAGCTGGCCATTGAGACCTCCGGTCACGGCGCACTGAAGGAGAATTACTTCTTAGATGATGGCGCATACCTTGTGACTAAGCTGCTGATCGAACTGGCACGGGGTAAGAAGGAGGGTTATACCCTTGCCTCTCTTATCGATTCTCTGGAAGAGCCTGCAGAAAGCATAGAGTTCAGAATGAATATTCTTGAAGAGGACTTTAAGGCCTACGGTCAGCAGGTTATCGACGCTCTGACCGAATATGCCGCCACACAGCCCGGCTGGGAGCTTGCCCCCAGTAATTTTGAGGGTGTCCGTGTAAATCTCAATGAAGATCACGGCAACGGCTGGTTTTTGCTGCGCCTTTCCCTGCACGATCCCTTGCTGCCGCTGAACATTGAGAGCAACTGCGTCGGCGGTGCCAAAATGATCGCCGGAGAGCTTTCCAAGTTCATCGCAGGTTACGACAAGCTGGATGCTGCCAAGCTTTTTGATTTTGTAAAATAACGATAGCGGGTGTTGCAGATCGTGCAACACCCGCTTTGTTTGTAGGCTACGAAAAAGATATTTTTCGCAATTTTGCGTATGACTTTGAACTCTCACATAAATAATGAAATCCTTGCTTGTGAAGGACGAAATCAGCTAACGCTGATGAAATCTTCGGCTACGCCTCAGATGAAATTAAATCCATCCATCCGGCGTCGAGCCGAATTTCATCCAACGAAGTTGGATTTCATCGTCGAAGACGATTTCACCCACCCGCAAGGGTGGATTTAGTTGAAAAACCGACAAGTCGAAACTTGTCGGTTTTTCTGGCGGAGGAGAAGGGATTCGTTTGCATTTTCTGCTTTGCAGAAAATAAATGTTCCGCTGCGTCCAGCCGCAGCGGGCAACGCTCGTCCGCGTTGCATTTTATCTTTCGAATCCCACCTCTATCTATAAAGAAACCAGCCACCCGAATGGGTGGCTGGTTTCTTTGGCGGAGGAGAAGGGATTCGAACCCTTGCACCAGTTCCCTGGCCTACGAGATTTCGAGTCACGCCTCTTCGACCAACTTGAGTACTCCTCCGTATTGACTGCGCTATTATATCAGTCTGAGATAAAAAAATCAAGAGCTGTGGGAGTTAAGAATCATAAGATTGCCACGCCAGTGTGCCCACTGGTTCGCAATGACACGAATGGATTATCCTTTTTTTACCATTTCCATTACCGCTGCCATCTGTTTTTGAATATCCTGGAAATTTTCCCGGCGGTGAGGACGCAGGCAATTGCTGCAATCCTTAATGCCGTCTTGTGTATAGCTGAAGTTGCCGCCGCAATTGTCCCCTAAGGCATACAGCGGACAGTAGCAAAACAGGCAGCTGAAGTTACCTGGGTCTGCGCCCTGGTGACAGGGAAAATATTCGCACTCCTTATTCTGAAAAAAATCATAATTTGCCATTCCGTTCTCCCCTTGCATTTGTTATAATAAATCCATAAAAACCCAAATGCTCAATAAGATTGCCACACCGGTGTGCGCACCGGTTCGCGATGACACGCTGACTTGTTGGCATTAGAATTGGAGGTGGTTATGTGAAAATGCTGATAGATGCAGATGCCTGTCCGGTTACAGATATTGCCGTAAACATTTGCAGGCATTTCAATTTATCCTGTTTTCTATTGTGCGATACCGCCCATATGCTTTACAAAGAGGGTGCTCAGACCCTTGTTTTTGATAAGGGCGCAGACAGCGTGGACTTTGCCCTTGCTAATCGGGTAGCGTCTGGTGATATCGTGATCACCCAAGACTATGGATTGGCTTCTATGTGCCTTGCCAAGGGTGCTTATGTCCTGCACCAAGACGGCTGGCTTTACACCCGGGACAACATCGACGCCCTTTTATTTCAGCGCTATGCCGCCAAAAAGCATCGCTTAGCCGGCGGCCGCAGCAAAGGCCCTGCCAAGCGGACCAAAGAGCAGGATCAAGCCTTTGCCACCGCCTTAGAGAAACTGCTTCAGCATACCGTCCAGGGATAATCCCTGGGCGGTTCTTTTATAAATTCCATTGCCTTGCCGGTGACCGGATGGGAAAACGCCAGCCGGTACGACCACAGGGCGATCTCGCAGTCATCCTCTAAAAGACTGTATTTCCGGTCTCCCACCAAAGGCATTTCCCGGCTGGAAAACTGGGCGCGGATCTGGTGGGTCCTGCCGGTGCGCAGCTGAATACGGACTCTTGACAGAGCCTGCGTTTTATGCAGCACGTGATAGTCAAGGATGGCTTCCTGCACGCCCTTTTCCATACGGTCCACCACATAGGTCTTACGCTCAAGCTTATTGCGCAGCAGCAGATCTGTCAGCGTGCCGGCGGCTTCCTCCGGACAGCCATGGAGGACTGCCAGATATTCCTTTTCAAAAGAATTCTCCCGGATCTGCCGGGACAATTCCGATGCAGCTGCCGCGTTGCGGGCAAGGACCATCAAACCGCTGACCACCCGATCCAGCCGGTGGACAGTACGGATATCCGCGCCTGGGTCGCCAAGGGCTTCGCGCACCAGTTCCGGCATTCCGCCGGGTTCGTCTGTGGAAAGCACCCGTGGCGGCTTGATCGCTATAACAATATCCGTATCTTTATAAATCAGTTCCATTATTTCATCGTCTCAAACGCCTTCAGCCACTCCTGCTTGATCAGCTCGTGACCAAAGGTTGTAGGATGAACGCCATCTTTGACCCAGTAGGCTCTGTCCGGCGCTTCCGCGCAGGCCTTTGTGAACATATCCTGCAAAGGCACAAAAGTCAGACCGTATTTCTCGGCGATACGCTTGGCCGCTGCAGCCCGCAGACGCACCTCCCGGTCAAATGTTTCCCAGCGATCCGGCTCCTCGGGTGTGCCGTCTGTAGCTCTGCCCGGCACTACAAAAGGCTCTAAGATCATAATTTTCAAGTTAGGCAGCTTTTCTTGCAGCTGCTCAATAAGCAGTTCATAGATATGCTCAAATCGCTCTGCATCGACACCGTTATGATCGTCCAGCTCGTGCCAAACATCGTTGACACCAATGAGAATACTCATATAATCCGGCTTCAGATTGATCATATCACAGCGAATACGAGCAAGCAGATCCACCACCCGGTTACCGCTGACGCCTCTGTTAAGAAAATCATATTTGTACGGCTCTGCCGCACCCAAAGCACCGGTGATCATAGTTGCATAGCCGTGTCCTCTGGCATCGTCATATTCTCTGTGACGGCTGGAATCGGTGATGGAATCGCCTTGAAACAAAATAAGCTCCATAACTTTGCTCTCCTAATATTTTTTCTTTTTATACAACCACAGCAGAATGATTCCCGACCCTAAGATCAGCAGCACTGCACCTATGCACGCATAGATGATTCGCTGTGTATGTTGTTTTTTTTGAATTTCCAGACGCAGCTGTTCGCGTTCTAAGCGCTCCTGCTCTAAGCGCTCTTGTTCTATGCGTTCCTGCTCCAAGCGCTCTTGCTCCAAGCGCTCCTGCTCCAGTCGTTCTTGTTCTAAGCGCTCCTGCTCCAGCTGCGCCTGCTGTTCATAGGTCAGCACATTTTCAAAAAGATCCGTCTTATGTTCATCTGCACCGACTGTAGAATGATACAGACCAAAGTGCGCAGGATTGTAAGTATCGATCTGGGTGGCTTTTTCGATCTGTCCGTTCTCGCCGTAGATCCAGTTTACAAACATCGGCCATTGCTGGCTTTTATGGCTGGGAAATCCCCGCTGCTGGCTGACCTGGAAAGCAGTGAGTCCGTCAAATGCAGTCAGTGGCTGGTCATAATCCAGCACGATGGGGTTTTCTTCATACAAGTGCAGGTACAGCTTTTGCATTTCCCAAGCGCCGTATTTTTGGGCAGATTCGGGAAATTGCCCGGGGTCATTTGTGATCTCGACGGCTTTGGTCAGAAGATCTGCGTAGACCTGATGCATTCCGTGGCCGTATTCACCGGCAAGATCGTGCCCCACTGCAACTATGGGACGGAATCTGCGGATCTGCTCCACCACAAAGCTGAGCAGCTCATCTTGTGTAACACCGTACTGATTTTCGTATCGTTCATAGGTGCCGCTGAGACTGTCGATACGAAAATCGGCAAAGCTTCCAAATACAGGGTATGCCCGGACGCCCACATTCCATAGACCGGTCAGCATCTCGTGGGTGCGTTTGTTGGTATCGTTGCGGTGGTCCGTCATATACACCACCTGCACGCCATACTGCTTTTCACCGGCATACTGCGGCAGCAGACCTGCGAAATACAGGTGCTCATCGTCTCCGTGGGTGGAAAACAGCACCAGGTCTGCCTTTCCTTCCAAAGGCTTTTGCCACACCTGCACGCTGCTTGGCAGCGTGCCCTCGGAATATACGCTTATTTCACTCAGCTGTACCGGGCCTGCGTCAAATCGGAGCGTTACGGAAACAGGCTTTTTATCAAATTCTGCCTGCAAGTCTATATATTCGTGGAGAAAACCGTTTGCGCCGGCAGTAAAGGATCTGCCGGTTTCGTCATCTGTTACGGTATATGCGCCGTATTCCATATCAAACAAAAGATACAGCTGCGCCAAACCGGCGCTGTTTTTCAAAGTGATCTGCGTTTCCTCGCCGGACACGCGGTAATCACCGGTATCGCCGTTTTGCAGGAAAGAGAAATCTTCGTAACCTGTGCCGGATATCTGCGTGCTTTTGGTAATGTCCTCTGCCTGAGCAGCCGCCTGGCTATGCACCGGAAAAAACAGCACAATGCAAATGGCCGCAACCGCCGCCATAATGCCAAAGCGTGACAGTTTCATATCTTTCTCTCCCTTTCTGTCCGGATACACGCATTATAACAAAGGGCCATATATATGTCAAAGTAAAATATAACATTTTCCTTTCCTTTATGGGTTATATGTGATATACTCTGTTTGTTAAATAAAGCCGAAAAGAAGTGAAATTTATGTCTTGTTTGTCTAAAGTGAGCATTGTGATCCCATCGCTGGATCCGGACGACAAACTGCTAGCAGTTGTGGACGGTTTACTGTCGGTAGGTTTTGATGATATCATTCTCATAAACGACGGAAGCAAACCGGAAAACTTATCTTATTTCGCAGCTGCTGCAGAAAACCCACAGGTTACTGTCCTGCACCACCCTAAGAATCTGGGGAAAGGTGCGGCCTTAAAAACTGCCTTTGCCTGGTTTTTGGAAAACCGGTCGGAGCGAGTGGGTGTTGTCACCGCCGACGGTGACAATCAGCATCACCCCGAGGACATTAAGGCTTGCGCTGAGCATCTGTGTGATACTGGGCATTTCACCTTGGGTGTCCGGGACTTTTCTCTTCCGGAAGTACCTGCGCGCAGCCGCAGCGGCAACCGGATCACATCCTTCGTTTTCAAAGTGTTTATTGGTATGACCATTTCCGATACCCAGACCGGTCTGCGCGCCCTTCCTGCCGCGCAGCTGCCTCTGTTTTTGCGTGTGTTCGGTGATCGGTTTGAGTATGAGACCAATATGCTGCTGGCACTGAAAGAACACAGCATTCCCTTTGACGAGGTGAAGATCCGTACCGTTTACATTGAAGAAAACAAAAGCTCCCATTTCCGTGCCGTTCAGGATTCCTGGCGGATCTACAAATTGCTTTTGGCGCATTTCTTCCGCTATACCTTAAGCTCTTTGGTCAGCGCAATTTTGGACGAAGGTCTCTTTGCTCTTTTGTCTTTTGTATTGCAAGGTTTCCTTACAGGCTTTGCTCTGACCGCTGTTCCCACAGCTGCTGCGCGGCTGATTTCCTCATTGTTCAACTTCTTCGTAAACAAGAAATATGTTTTCCGGAAAAATGTTTCTACGGGAAAGGCTCTGCTGCGCTATTATGCTTTGGCCATTCCCACAGCCCTGGCGCAAATGGGGCTGACCTACGGTGTGTTTGCCCTTTTGGGTATCGGTGCCGGGCAGACGCTGCTGCGGGCATTGATCTACGGCATCGTTATGGTAGCGCTTTTCATTTTTACATTTATGGTCCAGCAGCGCTGGGTTTTTACTGAAAAGAAATAGGAGATAGAAAATATGTCTGATGTGCTGAAAAAAGCCGGACGGGTGCTTTTGCGGATATTTTTGCGCACCCTGCTGGTCGTGTTTACCGCTGCACTTTTGGTGCTTGGCGGTCTTTGCTTAGTTTGCAATATGATCTTTAACGGACCTTCCCCTGCCGCACGAGATGTGCTGACCATGTCCATGCTGGAATCCAGCGCTATGAAATGGTGCCCGGCAGTTTTTATTGGCGAAGAAATGGTTAACGAGATCCGCGCAGAGGTCTCCATTCCCCTGCCGGAGGATGTATCCGACGCTTCTCAGATCATTATCAGCGATGTGTCCAACAATGTTATCACCGATGAGTGGAAGGACTATCCCGATGGGATCCGTATTGATACCATTTACGGCGATACCTACACCGCCTATGTAATGCTGGTCAGAGATCCCGGTTCCGTTTATCTGGCTACCTCTTCCGACCGCTTCTCCATTGACATTTCTGGTACCCGTATCCACAATCAGATCGAGACCGAGGGTGCCATTGCCGCAGTCAATGCCGGTGCTTTTAACGATGACGGTACAACAGGCTCTTATATCGGCAATCTTCCCATCGGTCTGACTGTGTCTGAGGGCGAAATCGTATGGAACGATGGCGAATCTTATTATGGCTTTGCCGGTTTTACGAAGGACAATGTTCTGGTCGTCGCAAAAACTATGTCTGCAGAAAAAGCAAAAGAGCTGAATATCCGGGACGGTTGCTGCTTTGGTCCTGTTCTGCTTATGAACGGCATCGTCAACGACACAGAATTCAGCGGTAACTCCGGTTACAACCCCAGAACGGCTATCGGTCAGCGTGCTGACGGCGCTGTGATCTTCGTTTGTGTAGACGGCCGGCAGACCGGCTCTTTAGGCGCCACCTACGCAGATCTCATTAACATTATGACCGAGTACGGCGCAGTCAATGCCTGCAATTTGGACGGCGGTGCTTCTTCTGTGATGCTCTACCGGGATACCTATGGCCGTTATGGCGAGCCCGGAAAAGTGGCAATGATCAACAACCACGCAATGCTTCAGGAACACCCCAGAAAAATGCCCACTTTCTTTATGGTGCGGCCCGCGGAAGGTGAGGAATGATTATGAATAATGAAAATATGGTTATGGACACTGCTGTGCCGGTAAAAACAAAAAAGCGCAATTGGGGCAGTATCATTTTCTACAGCCTGTATGGCATTTTTGTTGTGGCGGCAATTGCAGGCATTCTTTATCTTATGAATCCTTTGCACGATTGGCTTGTAAAGTATCAGGCATCTCAGCCGGAAACCAAGTGTCAGGAAGTATTTGAGCAGTATTTTGCCGACCCTGACTGGGCGCAGCTGTATACGCTGGTGGGCATAGAGGATACCGCTTTTGAAGACAGCGCAGATTACGCCGCCTATATGGAACAAAAGGTCGGCGATACGAAGCTGATCTGTATGGAGACCTCTGCCGGTTTGTCCGGTGATCATAAATATGTGATCCGCTTAGGCGAGGAAAAAATCGCGACATTCCTTCTGACCCCTGAGGAAGAAGGAGAAGATCGCATCACCACCTGGGATTTAGGCCCTATGGAATTGTTCTTCCAGCGGCAAGGCTCTGTTACGGTTGAAAAGTCTGCCGGTGAGACGGTTTATGTCAATGGAGTTGCCTTGTCTGAAGACTACACCGTAAAGAAAACAAGCACTCTCGCAGAGTCCTATCTGCCGGAAGGCCTCCACGGTTTCCAGCGGCAGATGCAGACTGTTACCGGTCTTTTAACTGATCCCGTCGTCACTGTCAAGGATGCTGCCGGTAATGATGTTGCTGTCACTATGAACGAAAATGGGATCTATGAAACGGCTGTCGCGCCTATGGAGATCTCGGACAGCGAATATAACGCAGCCGTTTCTGCTGCCAAGGCGTATGCACTGTATGTGATCCGGGCGGTAGGTCAAAGCGAGCTGCGCAAGCACTTCGATACCAGCTCTCCCATCTACAAGGACATTTGTGAAACCCTGTCCTTTATGCAGGATTATCTGGGCTATGCCTTTGATGAGTCCGCTACTTCTGTAACAGAATTTTACCGTTACAGCGACTCTCTCTTCTCCTGCCGTATTGAACTGAATTTGAATGTGACCCGTACCAACAATACCATCAAAACCTATGAGTCCAGCACCAATTATTTCTTCCAGAAGCAATCTGACGGCAGCTACAAGGCGGTCAACATTACCAATGTGCCGATTTGCGATTTGTCAGAACAGGTCCGGCTCACCTTTATGAATGACGGACAGGTCTTAAGCAGTGAATTTGTGGATGTGAACGCCCAGAAGATCACTCTGCCTTCAGTGGATGCGCCGGAGGGTCAGCAGCTGCGTGGTTGGGCGAAGAACGATGTAAATGAAAAAGGTCAAAGTGTACTTACAATCGTGTTTACTCCCAGCGAGGATGGCACTGCCACGCTAACAGACGATTCTGATCTGGAAGCAATGACCCTGTGTCCCGTATTTGAAAAGAAAGACGCTTAATAAGAAAATGGTTATCGGTATTTTTGGTGAAAGCTGCACCGGTAAGTCTACCCTTGCGGAGAAGATTGCTGCCGGTTTAAGCTGTGAAATATTTACCGGCAAGGACTATCTGCGCCTTGCCAAAAATGAGAACATTGCAAAAGTAATGTTCCAAAAGAAGCTAAGTGCCGCAGTCACCGGTGAGAATATCATTTATGTGATCTCTGAAAAAGAGCATCTTTCTCTGCTGCCGGAAGGGGCACTGCGTATCCTTGTGACAGCAGATTTAGAGCAGATCAAGTCCCGGTTTGCCCAGCGGATGCGCGGAAGTCTCCCTGCACCTGTGGCGGCTATGCTGAAAAAAAAGCACGGCTGCTTCGATGATACGCCCTGTGATATACATATCGTGTCCGGGGAAACCGATTTAGACAGCGTCATTGCGCAAATCAAAGCGAGGTAACATTATGCGAGAATATATCAAGGCAACTGAGCATTTTTTACAAGACACCTTTTCTGCCAGTGCGTATTTACAGAGCAATCCGGCGATGCGCAATTATCGGCTGGAGCATTCTTACCGGGTGGCAAACATCGCAAAGATAATTGCCCTGGCAGAGGGTTTTGATGTGACCTGCGCCGTAATCGCCGGTCTTCTCCACGACATTGCCTACTGTGAGGAAATGAAAAGCAGTGAGGACTGGAAAAACCACGGACGGCGCAGCGCGGCTATTGCAAGACCTTTTTTGGAAGGTCTGGGCCTCAGCGCCGACGCGGTAAATGATATCTGCTATGGCATCGCCATCCATGTGGATGACAAGGCGGATTTTGAATGGGTGCGCTCACCCTTCTGTGAAACAGTGGGCGATGCGGACAATCTTGACCGTTTTGATGCCTACCGGATCTATGAGTCTCTGGAATACAACAAGTTCAGCGAAATGGATTTAGAGGCAAAGCAGGAAAAAGTAACTTCCACTATGGAAAAACTAACTTCTTTTAGGGAAATGAAATTAGGTACTGCCACAGCAAAGACACTGTGGCTCCAGCGGTTGGATTACTACATTGGCTTCTATGAGAAGCTGAACGCGCAGCTGAAAAACAGCAGCAATATTTTTTAGAGACAGTAAAATGAAATCATTTACAGAAAGGGTGGTTTTCTATGAAAATGAGTCGTGTATGGAGGGTTCACGCTTCCTAACCCTCCGAAATATTTTTGGAGGAATGTAAATGGAAAACCAAATTCAAATCCGTGAAGCAATCACGGAAACAGATGTAGCAAACTTTTGGGAGCAGCTGCACACCTATCACAAGCGGGACATTTTCCCCAATCCAGGTGACGAGGACCTGGAGTATTTTCTCGGCGATGGGTATCGGCAGCATATGCAGATGGTCCACGACAGGTCTCAGGATCGGTGCTATTTTCTGTTCTTTCATCGAAATGGGCAGGACATCGGCTTTGCTATGCCGGTGATCTTCACCACCGAGGACGGCAAGTGCTTCATCATGGAATACTGCGTCTATCCGGAGTTCCGAGGTAACGGCACAGGCAAAGAATGTGCCAGGGTACTTCTGGACTGGGCAAAGGAACATGGCGCACTGTACGCAGAGCTTAACCATGGAAGCAACGAGCGGCGGCGACACTTCTGGGAAAGTGTTGGTTTTATCGAGAATGGTGCCGATGAGTGGGGCGAACCGCTGATGATCCTGCCACCGGCAGAAAGCATCCAAATTACCGTGGAAGTTCTCACTGATCCGGAAGATTGGCAGCTGAAAAAGCTGGAAAACGGATTCTTGCGGGAGATTGGAGAACCATCGGCAACTGAAGAAAAGCAAGCGCAGCTTGCGCAGGCGATCCGGGATGGCAAGATCACATTCTTTGTAGCGAAACGGGGATACCGTGCTGTGGGAATGTGTAGTGTGGCAAAGTGCTTCTCCACATTTGCCTGTACCGATACTGGCGTGTTTGATGACTTCTACATTGAACCTGTGTTCCGCAAAAAGGGAATCGCCCGGATGCTGGCACAGGCAGCTCAGGATTGGTGCAAAGAAAAAGCTCTTGCAAGTCTGACTGTCACCTGCGCTCCCTGCGATGAGGGAATGTATCAAGCACTTGGTTTTGACACACAGTTGGGATCTACATTTGCACATATTACTTAAAAAATGCGGCAGTCCGGGAAACCGGACTGCCGCTGTTATTTAGATACCTTTACGGAAGAGGATATAAGAATATGCAAAGGGTGCCAAGACCATCAAAAGTACAATACCAAGGAATATCCAAAAGCCACCAAAGAAGCCGGTGAGCATAATCACAATACCGCAGAGCGTCCAGAGGAAACCGGCAAAGCGATGGGTTCTGTTCCAGTTCTCCTCGCTGTTCAGTGTCCAGGGGATCTTGATGCCAATGGTGTAATTCTGCTTGCACTTTGGCATATAATTACCGATTATGGCAAACAAAAGTCCTATAAATACGGGCATTACCACTTCCATCCGCACTTCATTTCCCAGTGCCACCGCATAGACAACTGCGTGCAACAACGCAGATATAACAGGAATGATCCATAGTACTAACTGGAAGAGCTTATTAGGATGATTCTCCCTCTTGGGATCAGAGAGCGTACCAAGGACACACAGCCATTGTGCAGCCAGCAAAATCAACGGCAGACCAAATACCGTAAAAGACTTGCTGCTCCAGCCGTCGATCTGTCCTACTGCATTCCAATGGGAGGGGATCTGTTCCGGCAGCTGATTCCACAGAATAATGCCTGCCAGCATCGGCAGAAGGATCACTATGGATGTGATAATCAAAACCTTCGAATTCTTCTTAATCATTTTCCTTCTCCTTTCAGACCTACGAGCCACAGCATAACTTCCTCCAAAACGGAGGCGTTCAGCTCATAGTAAATGAATTTGCCTGACCGGGTATCCCGGATCAGGTCTGCATCCTTCAATACGGAAAGATGCTTGGAAACCGCTGCACCGCTTACAGGAAATTTCTCTGCGATCTCACCGGCTGAGAGACGGCCGGATTTCAGAAGTTCCAATATCTCTCTGCGAATAGGGTCCGACAATGCCCTCATAGTATTTTGGATTCCCAAGACATTACCTCCTTTTCGTTTAACCTTTTGGTTAAATATAGATTAACACAGGTTAAACTATTTGTCAAGTATTATTTAACCATTTCGTTAAATGTTTTTCCGCAGGCATTTCCCGATAAAAACACCGCGTCATTCCGACCAAGCCGAAGGCGCGCGGAGGAACCTACGCATTTCGTTTACATTTGCAGTAAACTCGGTGCGAAGATTCTTCGAATGCGCTACACTTCGTTCAGGATGACGCGTGCTGTAGGATGTTTCGTCTGTCCGGAGATTGCCACACCAGTCTGCGGACTGGTGCGCAATGACAGTTAAAATTTACATAGAAAAAGACCTCCACATTACTGTGGAGGCCTTGTGTTCGCGTTACCTATCTTCCCGGGCAGTCGCCCGCCAAGTATTGTCGGCGCAGATGTGCTTAACTTCTGTGTTCGGGATGGTCACGAGCTTGCCCGCCACCAGTGGTGGAGGCAAGGGCAAGCGCAGTGAGTGCTGCGATCGGTGAGCGAGGAAGGCGCACCG